>JAOZTN010000005.1:29768-50434 GCA_029942245.1 Bacteroidales bacterium
TGAACTTTGAAATCAGAAATATTAATATTTAATGCTTCTTAGTAGCCACTACAAAACAATGGAACAGTGAAACAATGAAACAATGAAACAGTGGAACAATGAAACCGTGAAACCGTGAAACAGTGGAACAATGAAACAGTGAAACAGTGGAACAATGAAACAATGAAACAGTGAAACAAAAAACCCTCGAATTCGAGGGTTTTTGTTCAAAATAAATCAAAAATTAGAAAAACTTCCTAATCAACATTGTCATGGAGAAACGAATTGTCCTTGAGGCTTGTACCTTCCTCATCATCTGACAGTGTGTATTTAGATATTTGAGATTCTTCGGATGGCTTTTCGTCTGAAAGCTCAATATTTTTACGGCGATAGGCCGGTTCTGTTTCCAAATCATCCAGCCCACCCGGCGACTTGAGCTTGATGCTCATCTGACGCAGGCGCTCAACACGTTCTTTGTGTTTTTTCTCAGCAATTTGCTTGTCTTCCGTTATCGTTGCATCCTCTTCCTGGGTCTCATAAGTCTTGAATTGTGGCTGCCTCTCTTCGAAAGTATTATTTTCTGTTTCAGATGCCTGGATCTCGTTTGTTGGGGCGCTGACTTCCGTAATGCTCTCTGTCTTTTCGGGTTCCGGTGCCGGATCGTCGAGACTGAAGCGGATAATATTAGGTTTCTCTTCTTCAGTGTTCATGCTGATCTCCGGCTTAGGTATCTCAGGCTTGGAGATCTCATCATCCAAAGAGTTGACCAGTTTGATCTCTTCATTTGGTGTTTCTTCTTCCTCTTCTTCCATGCGTGGTTCCACGGCAGGGCGAGTGGGCCTTGGAGGCATTACCTCGGCTGCCGGCTCTTCTTTCATCCTGTTGTCATATAAATCGGTTGTTTTGACGACCGGGGCTTCTTCTGCTTCCTTATCAAAACCTGTAGCCACGATGGTGACGCTGATCTTATCTCCCAGCGAATCATCCTTTCCTGCACCCCAGATCACATCAACCTGGTTGCCGGCTGATTGGAGGATATATTCTGTGATCTCGGTAATCTCATCGAAGGAAATATCTTTTTCTCCGGATGAAAGATACAGCAGGATATTATTTGTTCCCTTGATATCATTATCGTTGAGCAAGGGTGAATTGATGGCTTCCGTTATGGCCTGTTCAGCGCGGTTCTCACCTTCGGCAATGCCTGTACCCATGATGGCAACTCCGCTGTCCCTCATTACCGTATTCACATCTTTGAAGTCAATGTTGATATACGCTTTTACTGTGATGATCTCGGCAATACCCTTAGCCGCTGTCAGCAGTACATTGTCAGCAATTTTGAATCCTTCCAGTATCCCAAGGTTACCGTAGGTTTCACGCAACTTATCATTGCTGATGATCAGCACGGCATCAGCATATTTCCTGAGCTCTTCTATCCCTTTGTCGGCCTGTAATTTTCGCTTTCGTCCCTCGAAACTAAATGGCAAGGTAACGATAGCTACTACCAGGATCTTATTGGAATCGTCGTCTTGCAGGTCAATTTCTTTTGCCAGCCTGGCAATTACCGGTGCTGCTCCGGTACCTGTGCCACCACCCATTCCTGCTGTGATAAACAGCATTTCCGTATTGGTATCCAGGAGCTGTTTTATATCTTCTGATCTTTCTATGGCCGCCTTTTCAGCTACCATAGGGACACATCCTGCCCCAAGCCCTTTCTCACCGAGAATGATCTTATTCGGCACAGGGCTCATGTCCAGAGCCTGGGTGTCTGTATTGCAAACAATGAAGTCGACACCCTTGATCCCTTGCCGGTGCATATGGTTAACCGCGTTGCTTCCACCGCCGCCAACACCAAGGACCTTAATGATAGACGACTGATTTTTAGGCATTTCGAATTTAAGCATATCCTCCATTTTGGTCAATTTAAATTTAGATTAATAAATCACGTAGTCTTTTGGTTTCGTTTTTATTTATTAACAAAGTTGTTGTTGATTAATCTTCCAGCTGATCTTTTTCAAACCAATCCTGTATTGTACTCAGGAAATTTTTGGTTTTTGGCTCTTTGCCTAGTTTGATCTTTCCTTTGCCTTTTGGCTTTCCTTTGCCTCCCTGAGCTACTTCTTTATCCTTTTCCTTGGCCAACCTTTTAAAGCCTTCAATTACCAGGCCGGTACCCGTAGCGTACATGGGGCTGGCCATTTCATCAGGAACATCATTGGACAGGTGCTCATTGGGATATCCCACACGTGTGTCCATGCCGGTGACAAATTCTGTCAGCTGTACCAGATGCTTCAGGAGGGACCCGCCGCCGGTGAGTACAATGCCACCGATCAACTTTTTCTCATAACCTGAGTTTTTGATCTCATAATGGATATGATCTATGATTTCTTCCATGCGTGCCTGTATAATGCTGGCAAGGTTTTTCAGCGTGATTTCCTTGGGTGGCCTGCCCCTCAAGCCCGGGATGGCAACCACCTCTTCATCCCTGTTCTCGCTCGCAAGGGAGGATCCGAATTTCACTTTTAGCTCTTCTGCATGTTTTTTTATTATGGTACAGCCTTCTTTTACATCTTCAGTGATGATATCGCCCCCGAAGGGGATGACAGCGGTATGACGGATGATGCCATCCTGAAAAATAGCAATATCGGTGGTGCCACCACCAATATCGACCAGTGCTACACCGGCTTCCTTCTCTTCTTCATTCAGAACAGCTTCAGCTGAAGCAATAGGCTCCAGGATGAGGTCGACCACTTCCAGACCTGCCTTTCGTACACATTTGTATATATTCTTGGCTGCAGCAGTCTGGCCAATGATAATGTGGAAATTTGCTTCCAATGAATTGCCCAGCATGCCAACCGGCTGCTTGATACCCTGTTCGGCATCGATGATATATTCCTGTGGAATTACATCGATAATCTCCTCGCCGGGAGCCATGTTCAGGTTGTACATATTCGCATTCAGGGTATCGATATCATGCTGGCTGATCTCCTCATCCACGTTCTTGCGGATGATGCTGCCATGATGCTGGAGACTTTTAATATGCTGTCCGGCAATGCCAACATTCACATAGCGGATATCGACTCCTGATTTTTGTTCGGCCTGTTCCACCGCGATCTTGATAGAGTTTACGGTGTTTTCGATATTGGAAACCATGCCTCGCTTCACACCGATCGACTCGGTACGTCCATGACCGAGGATCTCGATCTTCCCGTGCTCATCCTGACGACCAACAATGGCCGCTATCTTGGTGGTCCCAATGTCAAGTCCTACAATAATTTCTGTGTTTTCCATAGTCTAATTATTTTGAACAGATTACTTGATTTTTATACCTTAGGTCGATGGAGCGGTAATCGATCCATCCTGCCTTGCCGGCCCCTTCTCTGTAGTAGACCGTCAGCTTTTCGAATTTATCTTCCATATCACTGAAGTCGCCGAACTTTATGGTGTGTTCACCAATCAGCGGGATCAGTTCCAGATCCCTGTTTCCATCCATCCACACCTGCGTGATTAGCTTGTTCAGGAATTCGTCCTTATAAATGTATTGTGCTAGTTTGAACAGTTTCCTTACGACAGAACCTTCTGATAAGGAGTCTACATACAGCCTTTTGTCTTTAATTCCAGTGATCCCATCCCTGATGTTTCCATTGATGATGAGCACCCTGGATGGGAAGCCGGGACTAATTGGCATGAGCCTGCCTTCATGATCGATATAATAGCTTACACCATCTTTGTTCATGATCCTGACCACAGCCTGCCGGAGTGTAACATTTACCTCCATCTTACCATCAATTCCTGTCTGCACATCGGCATATTTTACGTAAGGATTCTTATCCAGGATGAGATAGATATCATATGGGCTGATCTCAGCCAGGCTCTTTCCGGCAAGTGTATCAGTTCCGGTGATGATCAGCGATGTCAGTGATGCTGCATCTGTCAGGTCATCATGTCCCGGGTTAACAATATTTAGCTTGAAGTGCTCACAGATGGTCTCGTTGTGCTTTTGCTCAACGAAGATCAGGGCAACGATCACTGCTGCCACGAGCACACCCCATACTACCATATGAAAGAACTTCTTTATCATGCTGTGGTCAGTTTTTCTTTTATGGGAATCAGCAAACGATCGATATCGCCTGCCCCCATGGTGAGTAATACATCCGGTTTGCGGGCCTTTATCATGTCCGGCAAGTCTTCTTTACTGCATATGCTTTTGTTCGCAATGGTGATCATGTCGAGCAGCATTTTTGCATCCACTCCCGGGATGGGCTCTTCCCTGGCGGGATAGATCTCCAGTAAGATCAGTTCATCCAGCATCTCCAGGGTCCTGGCAAAACCATCGGCAAAGTCACGGGTCCGTGTAAAGAGATGAGGTTGAAACACTCCGCAAATCTTCTTTTCCGGGTATAGTTTCCTGGCAGTGGAAATACAGGCCTCTATCTCATCGGGGTGGTGGGCGTAGTCATCAATGAAAATGATGCCCTCCGTGTCATCGAGCACAAATTCAAATCGCCTTTTCACGCCCCGATAAGATTCCAGGCCGGCCTTAATTTCTTTCAGATCCATCCCTGCATGCAGGCATACAGCGGCTGCGGCAGTGGCATTTTCAATATTGTGCATGCCGGGCACCAGCATCCTTATGTCGATATTTCCTTTGGAAGACTCCAGCAGGAAGTGATAATGATGTTCAACAACCCTGACATCTTTGATCCGAAGGCTTGCTTCCTTTCCCTGTCCATACACCAGGGCATTGGAGGGTGTTTCGATTTGCCCCAGCACATCTTCGTGTATGATCACCAATCCGTTTTCGTCAGTCTGTTGCACAAAACGACTGAACGACTCCTTCATATTCTCCAGCGAGCCATAGATGTCGAGATGGTCTGCAGAAACGGTAGAGACCACCGCCACTTTTGGATGAAGCTTCAGAAATGAGCGATCATATTCATCCGCTTCCGCGATCAGGTACTTACTCTTGCTTGCATAGAGCATGTTCGTATCGTAGTTGTTCATGATGCCCCCGATAAGTGCAGTGGCTTCATGACCGCTATGATGCATCATATGGGCCGTCATGGATGAAATGCTGGTCTTGCCATGTGTACCTGCAATGGCAATGGTGTAATAGTCATCGGTGATCAAACCCAGTACTTCAGCGCGCTTCATAATCGTAAATTCGCCTTCCATGCAGTATTGCAATTCCCTGTTCGTTTCCGGAATGGCCGGTGTGTAGATCACCAGGCCGGCATCGCAGGGAACATATGCAGGATCATCAGTATAGTGGATGTTCATGCCCTCAGCCGCTAGTTGCCTTGTGAGTGGAGTTTCAGTACGGTCATAACCCGATACTTCTTTCCCCTGCTGCTTGAAATACCGCGCCAGGGCGCTCATGCCTATGCCGCCTATTCCTATCAGGTAAATGGTATTTGTTTGCAGTTCCTTCATTATCTTTCAAGCAGTTTTATCACTTCATCAGCAATTTTTTCCGTTGCATCAGGGCGTGCAAAGCGGTGAATATTTTCTTTCATAGTGGCTTGCTTTCCCTCGTCAGCAATAAGTGTATTCAGTGTAGATGCCAGCTTTTTATCAAGTTCTCCATCCGGCAGGAGTATGGCTGCTTCCTTTTCGGCCAGGGCAAGTGCATTTTTGGTTTGATGGTCTTCCGCAGCACTCGGCAAAGGCACCAGGATCAGGGGATGCCCAACTATACATAGCTCAGAGATGGCTATAGCACCGGCCCGGGAGACCACGACATCTGCTGCCGCATAGGCCAGGTCCATGCGATAGATGAAGTCATGCACTTTGACCTTTTCTTTCAGTGATGGATCCAATAGGTCCAGGATATCTGTTGCCGTGGGAAGAAAGGCTTGCCCGCATTGCCAGATCAATTGTACATCGTTTTTGATGATCTCTTGCAACTGACTGCCCATAGCCCGGTTGACAGAGCGTGCACCCTGGCTGCCACCAATGATCAGGATGGTTTTTATTCCCTCTTTCAGTCCGAAGAATTTCATTGCCTCACCCTGTTTGCCTTCTTTTTCGATGATGTCTTTTCTGACCGGGTTCCCGGTGATGGTGATCTTGGTGGCCGGGAAGTATTTGTCCATACCCTCGAAAGCCACACATATTCGATCGACTGTTTTGCTCAGCAGCCTGTTGGTAATACCGGGGAATGAGTTTTGCTCCTGTATGAGAGAGGGGATGCCTCGTCTCGAAGCTACCCTGAGCATGGGCCCGCTGGCATATCCGCCGGTGCCTATGGCCACATCGGGCTTGAAGCTTTTCATGATCTTTCTGGCCTTGAGTATGCTCGAGATCAGCTTGAAAGGGAAAGACAGGTTTCTTAGAGTGAGTCTGCGCTGTATGCCGCTGATCCATAGTCCTTTGATCGGATATCCCGCAGCAGGCACCTTTTCCATTTCCATACGGCCTTTTGCACCTATGAACAGGATGTCAGCATCATCCAGCCTTCGCTTTAAAGCGTCAGCAATGGCCACTGCCGGGAAGATATGTCCCCCGGTTCCCCCGCCACTGATGATGATCTTTTTTCTAGGCTGTGGCATACTCTTCAATATTTTCGGGTGAGGTGTCAATTTCTTTACTTACGCTTAAAATAATGCCCAGCGATATGCTTGTAAACCATATGGACGTTCCCCCCATGCTAACCAGCGGCAAAGGCTGGCCGGTAACAGGTATAAGGTTGACGGCAACGGCCATATTGATCATTGCCTGGAACACCAGACTGAATCCTACTCCGGCAGCCATGAAGGCGCCAAAGTTTCGTGGTATTCGTGTCACGATCCGAACTACCCTGAAAAAGAGTATGAGGTATAGCAACACCAGGAATGCCCCTCCCAGAAGGCCATATTCTTCAATGAAGATGGCAAAGATGAAATCCGAGTAGGGGTGGGGAAGAAAGTTACGCTGGGTGCTGTTGCCGGGAAACTTTCCTATCAGGCCGCCCTCG
The DNA here is from genome assembly GCA_029942245.1 of Bacteroidales bacterium. Lineage (GTDB taxonomy): Bacteria > Bacteroidota > Bacteroidia > Bacteroidales > B18-G4 > B18-G4. The sequence goes on from JAOZTN010000005.1 coordinate 36,700, forward strand.
GCAATAGCGATCTTGGCCTGGTCTACCTGGTAAGTCTTATCCGGGTCGATGACGTCTTTGTCTGTAAAGGTCACGATCCTGGTTTTCCATGTATTGGCCCTTGGCAGGAGATCAGGATATGCATTTGCAATTACCAGGAGCAAGACAAAAGATACGATTCCGATGCCGATCAGCGAAAAGATATACTTCAGGTTAACCCTGCCGATGAACATCAGCACCAGGCTGGTCACAAACAACATAGCTGCTGTTGAAAAGTTGGCAGGCAGGATGAGGCCGCATACGATGAGTACCGGGATCATCAGGGGAACGAAAGCAGATTTAAAATCTTTTATGCGGTCTTGCTTCTTGCTGAGCAAACGTGCCAGATACATGATGAGGGTGAGCTTAGCAAGGTCGGAGGTCTGGAACGTCAGGTTGAACGGAAGTGGCAATACACGCTTGGCCTCATTCAGGTCGAGACCCACAAAGAGGGTGAGGATCAGCAGGGGAACAGCAATATACAGCGCGATCTGAAAGATCCTGCTGAAGTAGGTAAACTTGATCTGGTGGGTGAAGTACATGATCAGAAAACCGAAGATTAGGATGATGAAATGTTTGAACATATAGTACTCGGTATTCCCGGCCTGGTTCTTATAGGCGAGGGTCCCGGTAGAACTGTAAACAGTGAGCAGGGAGAATACCGACAGCAGAATCACCACTGCCCAGATCACCTTATCACCCCTTATATTTCCGAGTACTTTTGACATGATTAGAGTCCGTTTACAGATTGTTTAAATTGATCTCCACGGTCTTCGAAGTTTTCGAAAAGGTCGAAGCTGGCACAAGCCGGCGACAGTAAGACGGTATCACCTTTCTTACCAAGATATAGTGCAGCCCTTACTGCTACATCCATGGAAAATGTTTCTATGATGCTTTCCACTTCACCGGAGAAGGCATCCATCAGCTTGGAGTTGTCTTTCCCCAGGCAAACAATGGCTTTTACCTTACTTTTTACCATCTCCATTAGTATGCTGTAATCGTTTCCCTTGTCGATACCACCTGCGATCAAGATCACATTTTCAGGCATATTCTCCAGGGCATACCAGACCGAATTCACGTTTGTAGCTTTGGAGTCATTGATAAATTCAATACCCTGGATGATAGCCACATGTTCCAGCCGATGTTCGATATTCTGAAAATCAGACAGGGAATCCTGGATGTGCTGCTTCCGAATTTCCAATAACCTGCCTGAAATACCGGCGGCCATCGAATTATAAATATTGTGCTTTCCTTGTAGTGCTAACCTTTCTAGTGTCATTTCCGTTGTTTTAGATTGAATATTTATAATGATGTTATTATCTTTTATATATGCTCCTTCACTGTCTATATCTGAATTCAAAGTGAAAGGGTATTTCCCGCAGGGGATACGCATCTTCCTGATGCCTTCCATGATCACGGGATCGTCCTGGCAATAGATGAATGCTCCATCTTTATCCATGTTCCGGATGATCCTGAACTTCGATGCTGCATAGGCCTCAAAGGAGTTCCCGTAGCGGTCGAGGTGATCAGGGGTGATGTTCATCAGGATGGCGATATCGGCCTTAAAATCAAACATGCCGTCCAACTGGAAGCTGCTGATCTCAAGCACGAAATAGTCGTGGTCCTGCCGGGCTACCTCCATGGCGAAACTCATACCCACATTGCCTGCTACTGCTACATCGAGTCCTGCATTTTTCAGGATGTGATGTGTCAGCAGGGTAGTGGTGGTCTTCCCGTTGGATCCAGTGATACAGATCAGCATGCCCCTGGTGTAGCGGGCGGCAAATTCGATCTCTGATATCACCGGTATGCCTGCTTCCTGCAGTTTCCTGACTACAGGCACTTCATCCGGAATCCCGGGGCTCTTGATGACTTCATCAGCCTTCAGTATCCTGCCGGCGGAGTGTTTCCCCTCTTCAAATTCAATGTCAAACTGTGAAAGAACGCCTCTGTTTTTTTCTGTTATCTTGTTACTGTCGGAAACCAGTACATCAAAGCCCTGCTTCCGTGCGAGCACGGCTGCTCCCAGCCCACTTTCGCCGGCACCAAGGATGACTATGTTTCTGTTTTCCATTCAATTTTATCTCAGTTTTAATGTGATGATCGTCAATAAGGCCAGCATGATCCCCACGATCATGAAGCGCTGAACGATCTTCGGCTCGGCATAGCCAAGCTTTTGATAATGATGATGCAGGGGCGACATCTTGAAGATGCGCTTCCCGGTACCGGATTTCTTTTTGGTATACTTGAAGTAGCTCACCTGCATGATCACCGAAACGCTCTCTACCAGGAAGATCCCGCAAAGGATAGGGATGAGGAGTTCCTTGCGGATAAGAATGGCAAATACCGCGATGATACCACCGATGGTCAGGCTGCCGGTATCCCCCATGAACACCTGCGCAGGGTAGGAGTTGTACCAGAGAAATCCGATACAGGCACCCACAAAGGCACTGATGAAAATGGTCAGTTCACCGGTATTCGGGATATACATGATGTTGAGGTAATCGGCAAATACGATGTTGCCTGATACCCAGGCAAGGACAGCCAGTGTGGCCCCAATGATGGCCGAGGTTCCGGTTGCAAGTCCGTCCATGCCATCGGTGAGGTTGGCCCCGTTCGATACCGCTGAGATAATGAGGATCACAATCGGGATGAAGATGAGCCATGCCCAATCGGCGGCTCCCTCTCCGGCCCAGGAGATGATGGCTTTATAGTCAAGCTCATTGTTCTTGAAGAAAGGGAGTGTCGTTTTCTGTGATTTGACCGGGTCCTGTGAAAAGAGCACCTGCGTTTCACCATTGGACTGCATTTCCGCTATCACCGCCTGATCGGTGATCTTTTCCCGGATCACAATATCTTCATTGAAATACATAGTGAGGCCTACAACCAGGCCCAGTATGACCTGTCCGATCACCTTGTATTTACCCGCTAAACCTTTTTTATTCTTTTTAAAGACCTTTATATAGTCGTCAGCGAAACCGATCATGCCCAGCCATACGGTGGTAAACAGCATGAGCATGATATAGATGTTGTGTAGCTTGGCAAATAGCAGGGTAGGGATGATCACGGCAAACAGGATGATGAGTCCGCCCATTGTGGGCGTGCCTTCCTTTTCCATTTGTCCTTCCAGACCAAGATTTCGAATCGTTTCACCAACCTGTTTCTTATTCAGGAAATGTATCCAGCGTTTTCCAAAGATCAGGGTGATGATCAATGAGGTGATCACAGCGAAAGCTGCCCTGACGGAGATGTATTCAAACAGTCCTGCTCCTGGGAAGTCACAACATGTCTGCAGATATTCAAATAAATAATAAAACATGGCTCTATGCTGTTTGTGTCATTAATTCCTTTAATATTTCCTTATCGTCGAATGGGTGCTTCACCCCATTGATCTCCTGGTATTTCTCATGCCCTTTCCCTGCCACCAGGATAATGTCGCCGGGCTTTGCCATGGCACATGCCGCGCTGATCGCTTCCCTGCGGTTTGTGATCACAAGCAATTTTTTAAAGTCGATGGCTGATACGCCTGCCTTCATTTCATCGATGATATCCGAAGGGTCTTCCGACCTGGGGTTATCAGAGGTTAGGATCAGCCTGGTGCTCATTTCACCGGCGATCTGTGCCATCACCGGCCTCTTACTCCTGTCGCGGTCACCACCGGCACCTACTACGGTGATGAGTTCTTCATTTCCTGTACGGATGGCATTGATGGTGCGCAACACATTTTGCAGTGCATCAGGGGTATGGGCATAATCAACAATGGCCGTGATTCCGTCCTCTGAGCGGATATGCTCGAAGCGTCCTTCAGCAGTATCGAGCTGGCTGAGCAGCGTCAGTACCTTCTCTTCATCCTGCTTCAGCAGTATAGCCATAGCGTATACCGCAAGCAGATTGTAGGCATTGAATTCGCCGATCAGCCGGCACCAGGTTTCTTTTCCATTGATGCTCATCATCAGGCCATCAAGTAGGTTTTCCATTACCTTGCCCCTGTAATCACAGGCTGACCGCAGTCCGTAGGTCACCTTTGTGGCTGATGTATTTTGCAACATGATCTTCCCATTCTTGTCGTCAGCATTGACAAGCGCGAAGGCGGCATCCGGCAGCAAATCGAAAAAGTTCTTTTTGGTGTTTATGTATTCCTTGAAATTCCCGTGGTAGTCGAGATGCTCATGGGTAATGTTGGTGAAGATCCCTCCTGCAAACTTCAGGCCTGCGATCCTTTTTTGGTGGATGGCATGTGAACTGACCTCCATGAAGCAATATGTGCATCCGGCATCTACCATCTCTTTCAGTAAAGCGTTGATACGGATCGCATCCGGTGTGGTATGTGTGGCATCGACTGCTTTTTTGTCGATCATGTTCCTGACAGTGGAAATTAGTCCGCTAGCATACCCCAGCTCTGTGAACAGCTGGTTGAGAAGAGTAGCGATGGTAGTTTTACCATTGGTACCGGTCACCCCGCAAAGGATGAGGCTCTCCGACGGATTGTCGTAAAATGCGGATGACACCATGCCAAGCGCTTCATCGCTGTTTTTAGTGCAGATGAAGGTCACATTCTTCTTCGGATCCTCCGGCATTTCTTCGCAGATGATGACGCTTACGCCTCTTTCGATCACCTCAGGGATGAATTTATGGGAATCCACTGCTGTACCTTTCCTGGCTATGAACATCGTGCCCGGAGCGGCTTTGCGGGAGTCGATACACAGCTCATTCACCACAACATCTGTCGGGCCTTGTATTGCACTAACAGCTACCTTATGTAATATGTCTTTCAGTTGCTTTCCCATCTTATCCCTTTTCTGAAAGTCTTAATATTATCTCCTGTCCCCGGTCGATCCTGCTGCCTGCTTGTACCGATTGGCTGCGTACCTTACCATGACCGTCAAGGGTTGCCTTCATGCCCAACTGCTCCAGGATGAAAACGGCATCCTTTGCACTCATGCCTTTCACATTGGGCACCAGCTTTTCTCGTATCATGCGCGGAGCGAAGCGGATGCCATCGTCCTCCCTGAAATTCACAACCCATTCTGCGACGTCGCTTGTTGCAGACAGTGGGATGTCAAGATCTCTGCACAGCCAGTTGATGTCTTCATGGTATCCATACATCACCGGAGGAAGGCGCGTTTCATTGATCTCTTCTTCTGTTTCCTGGTATATGTCGAGATGTGTGGCGTAAACCTTGTCGGCAATCTCCTTGAAGACAGGTGCCGCTACAGAGCCGCCATAATATTTCCCCTGTGCAGGGTTATTTACTACTACGATGCAAGAATATTTCGGGTTATCGGCAGGAAAGTAACCAACGAAGGAAGCATTGTAAATCTTCTCTTTGTATCCCTGGTTTTTATTGGCAATTTGGGCTGTGCCCGTCTTGCCTGCCACCTTATAATGTTTGTTTTGCAGAAGTTTCGCTGTTCCTCTTTCAACCACACCCTCCAGCAGTGACCTGGCAGAGTCGATAGTAGATTGCGAGCAAATGCTGCTGTTGATCACCTCTGTTTCGAAGGTCTCTATGGTCCTTCCGGCCTGTTGTATTTCTTTAACGAACATAGGTTTTACCATCACCCCATTATTTGCAATGGCATTATAAAAAGCCAGGGTTTGCATGGGTGTGATCTTTAGTTCGTATCCAATCGATATCCATGGCAGGCTGATGCCCGACCAGTAGTTGTCAGTGCTGTCGGGATGCTTAATGAGGGGCTTGCCCTCACCCTGGATCTCAAGCCCCAGTTTTTTGTTCAGCGACATGGAATAGAGCCTGTTGACATAGGCTGCCGGATCATCTTTGTAAGCAGCCACGGCCAGTTGTGAAATGCCCACGTTGGAAGATTTCTCGAAGGCTTCCCTTACTGTAATCCTTCCGTTACGGATCTTCTTCACATCCTGCATGGTGATGCCATGGTATACTGACCAGCCATCCCCGATATCAATAGTATCAGTTAACCGTACCTTGTCATCTTCGAGCAGGCATACCATGGTTGGAAGCTTAAAGGTGGAGCCCGGCTCTATGCCCTCGGCAATGGCATAGTTGAATGATTCCTCGTATTTACCGGTTTTTTTATTCAGTCGCAGGTTGGCAATTGCCTTGATGTGGCCTGTGCTCACCTCCATCAATATGGCACAACCCTGGAAGGCCTGGTGCTGGATTATGTGCTGATGTAAGGCATTTTCGGCCACATCCTGAAGGTTGATCTCTATGGTGGTGATGATATCGAGGCCGTCAGATGGCTCCAGTGTTTCTTTACTGTAGTCGGGGATCCATTCATTATTGCTGACACGGCGCATGATTTGCTTCCCGTCGGTGCCTTCGAGCACATCATTGTAAGCCCCTTCGAGGCCTACAAAAAGGTTTTGTTCCTTATTCTCGTATCCTATTGTACGCATGGCCAGCTCATCGAAGGGCATCTCGCGCCGTGTGTGCTGGTTTATGATCAGCCCACCCCTGAACCTGCCCCGGTCGAAAATGGGAAAAGTCCTGAGCCTTTTCAGATTCTCATAGCTTACCTTTCTTTTGATCAGGTAGTAGCGGTTTCCTTTTTTGCGGGCATCGCTTATGCCTTTCTTGTACTGATACTTGGAACGGTCTTCGAACAGATCGCTGAGCTTCTCTGCCAGGGCATCGATATTTTCATTGAAATATTTGTCGGCGATGTTGGTGTTGGCAGCATCCATCCGAATTTCGAAAATGGGCACTGAGGTAGCTAGCAGGTTGCCACCGGCATCATAGATGTTTCCGCGGTTGGCCTCCAGGTCGAAGAGCCTGATCTCCTGCTTCTTCGATATTGCGATCAGATCATGGCCTTCGGCAAACTGAATGTATGCCGCCTTGCATATTATAGCAAGCCCCAGCAGGAAGATACCCAGGTAAACCAGGTACACACGCCATAATATGTCTTTTTTAATATCTTCAGTCATGGCTGTTGTCTGCTTCTTTTTTGATCACTTTCACAGGAGGTACCCTGGATTCTTTTATGTTCGTGCCCTGCAGCTTTGTTGCGACTTCCGATTGCTGGCTCTGCCGCATCAGCTCCGACCGGGTGGTGATGTACTCGTAGCGGAGCTCCTTCAGCGATTTTCTCATCGCCTGTATGTCCCTTTCTTTCTTCTCCGCGTAATAGGTATTGGCGATGTAAAACATGACCATAATGGAGAGAAAGAGGAAGTATGGCAGTAACCTTACAGAACCTTCCCTTCTCAGGAAGTTCCCGCCGAGAACATTTTGAAAGGCGCCGCCGATACCCTTTACGCGGGTACCGGAAGGCGTCCTTTCGCTTGCCTCATCTTTGATTGTATTGACAGGTTTTGCCATGTTTATTTCTTTTCTGCTATCCTTAGTTTTGCACTTCTAGCTCTGGGGTTACGATCCATCTCTTCGTCAGTCGGGACAATGGGTTTGCGCGTGATGGCCGTGATTCCTGATTGCAGGTTGCCATAAAAGTCCTTTTCGTTCCTGCCCTCGACATTTCCGCTTCTGAAAAAGTTTTTTACCAGTCTGTCTTCCAGGGAGTGATATGAGATTACCACCAATCGTCCACCGGGCTTCAACACCTCCAACGCTTTTTCGAGAAATGTTTCCAGCGATTCCAGTTCCTTGTTAACTTCTATCCTGATGGCCTGAAATACCTGGGCGAGGTATTTATGTTCCTGCTTGCGCGGGGCGCATTTCAGGGCAATATTTTTCAACGCTGTAGTGGTACTTATCTGTCCGTCTTTGCGACCCATTACTATGGCTCCGGCCAGCTTATGGCTGTTTTTGATCTCGCCATATTGCCTGAAAATATTCATCAGCTCCCGCTCAGCGTAATTGTTGATCACATCGGCAGCGCTGGCTCCACTGCGGCCATCCATACGCATGTCGAGATCACCATCGAAACGTATTGAGAATCCCCTCTCTGGCTTATCTATCTGATGAGACGAAATACCAAGGTCGGCCAGGATGCCATCACAGGGGATCGCTTCCTGCAGTTTCAGGTAGTTCTTGATATAGCGGTAATCAGCATTGACCAGCAGGAAGCGCTTGTCATCGATACTGTTGTCCACTGCGTCGGGGTCACGGTCGAAGGCGATGAGCCTGCCACCCTTCAGCTCATCTAAAATCCTGGCGGAATGACCGCCACCACCAAAAGTGACATCCACATAGGTGCCACCTCGTGCAATCATCATTCCTTTAATACTTTCGTCCAACAGGACAGGGGTGTGGTACATCAGTCTTTCGGTTCGGTTTCTTTATTTCCCATAACTTCTTCAGCCAGGTCGGCGAATTCGTCAGGATCATAATCAACCGCTTCTTCATATTCCGATTTGTCCCAGATCTCAATCTTGTTCACAACTGATGCGAGTACGATTTCTTTCTTAATGCCTGCGTAGGTAATTAAGTCTTTGGGGATAAGGAGCCTCCCGGTAGAATCAAGTTCAACATTTTTCACACCAGCCATGAATTTCCGAATGAAGTCGACATTCTTCTTTACGAAGCGGTTGAGGTTGTTGATGCGTTTGCTTTCCAGGGTCCACTCTTCCATAGGATACAGCTCAAGGCATTTCCGGAAGATGCTCCGCTTGATAGCAAAACCTTTCGAAAGGTCCTCATCAAGCTGGCCCTTGAATGCAACAGGAAACATTAATCTTCCTTTTACATCAACTTTACACTCGTATGTCCCGATAATATTCGACACTCAAATTCAATTTTGTGTAAAAATATGAAATGATTTACCACATTTTACCACTTTCTACCACTTTTTTTCAATAGTTGTTACAATTTTTATGAACAAAATGTTAATATGTCGGAATATGCGCCTGCTGTGACTTCCAGAAGATGTAGGCTTAAATTCCAAATTTTCAGATGGTTGCGTTACAAAATGAGGAGGCTTTTTTCGGCATGTCGGAAACACAGGAAATAGTCGTATTTTTGTGATAGGAAGGCTTGCTCACAGCGTTATTGAGATCCTCTAAAATATTTGAATTGGAAAAGAAAGAAAAATTTATTGACCTGAAGGAGGTCATAAGGAAGAAGAGTCCCGGCATGGCGAAGATGATGCCATGGTTCTTAATGAACTATCTCCGACGGATCGTGCATGAGGATGATCTGAATGATTTTATAGTACGCCACGGCCACAAGATGGGCATCGAATTTGTGTATGCCATAATGGAAGAATTTGGTGTAAACCTGAAGGTGATTGGTGAAGAAAAGATCCCAAAAACAGGAAGGTACCTGATAGCTTCTAACCACCCTCTAGGCGGCCTGGATGGAATTGCTTTTATGTCGGCGGTTTCCAAGGTTCGCATGGACTTCATCTTTCCGGTGAATGATATACTGCTCGGCATCGACAATATGAAGATGTTTTTTGTTCCCATCAACAAGCATGGTAGCAATGCCGATAACATCAGGCTGTTCAATAAAACTTTTGCCTCGGAGCAATTGCTGCTGTATTTCCCGGCAGGGCTGGTTTCCCGAAAGAAGAAGGGAAAGATCAGGGACCTGGAGTGGAAGAAGACTGTCGTGACTAAGGCGAAGCAGCACAAGCGTGATATCATCCCTGTTTATATGGATGGCAAGAACTCTAACTTTTTTTACAGGCTTTCTAATATCAGGAATAAACTGGGCATCAAGGCCAACCTGGAGATGCTCTACCTGGTGAATGAAACCTATAAACAGTACAATAAAACCATACACCTTGTGATTGGTGATCCCATCCCATGGGAAACTTTCGACAAAAGCAAAAGCGATCTGGAATGGGCCGCTTTGCTCAGGGATAAGGTGTATGAAATGAAAGAACAAAATAATCTCTAAGATATGGAAACTATCATCCCTCCCGTCGACCGGGCATTGATAGAAAAGGAATTGACTGATGACAGGTTCATCCGCGATACCAACAATGCCAACAATAAGATCTTTGTAATCACTCATCAGGATTCACCGAATACCATGCGGGAGATAGGACGATTGCGGGAGATGACCTTCCGCGACGCGGGTGGCGGCACAGGGAAGGCGATAGATATTGATCAGTACGATACCGAAGAGGATTCATTTAATCAGCTGATCGTCTGGGACCCTGACGAAGGTGAGATCATTGGTGGGTACCGTTTCATCCATGGTAAGGAGATCAAAGTAAACGATGATGGCAGTCTTAGGACGCCTACCGGAAAGCTGTTCAATATTTCAGAGAAATTCATTTCAGACTACCTGCCGATAACCGTTGAGCTTGGCAGGAGCTTTGTTCAAACATTTTATCAACCAACAGTCGACCTGCGCAGGGGGATGTATTCACTCGATAATATATGGGATGGGCTGGGTTCTATAGTGATCGATAACCCCGATATTAAATTCCTGTTTGGTAAGGTGACTCTCTATCCGCACTATGATGCCCTTGCCAAGGATCTTTTGTATTACTTTATTTCGAAGTACTTCCCCGATCCTGATCATCTGATGACCCCTATTATTCCCGTTGAAAGCGGTACTTCCGAAAAGGTGCTGAATAGTATTTTTACGGGATGTAATTATGATGAGGACTATAAGATCCTTGTGCATAAGATACGAGCCCTCAAGGAAGGAATTCCACCCCTTTTCAATGCCTATATGAACCTTTCTGCAACCATGCGCTCTTTTGGGGCTGCAATGAATCAAGGTTTCGGTGGTGTAGAAGAAATGGGTATTAATGTGACCATTGCAGATATTTACGACTACAAGAAAGACCGCCATATATCCACTTATATCAAAGACGATGAAGGGAAATAAGAAACCTGACATCATCAAAGCTGAATTCCTGATCAGTAGTCCTGATGCAGGATCCTGCCCGGAAGGGAAATTCCCCGAGTATGCCTTCATCGGGCGTTCGAATGTGGGAAAATCTTCTCTCATCAATATGATCACCGACACTAAGGGTCTGGCAAAGATCAGCCAGACACCCGGCAAGACCAGGCTGATCAATCATTTTGTTGTAAATGATGAATGGTACCTGGTTGACCTGCCGGGATATGGATATGCCAAGATCTCCCGGAGCGAGCGTGAACGATGGAGGAAGATGATCCACGCTTATCTTCTAAAAAGGGAAACCCTGGTCTGCACCTTCATCCTTATTGATGCGCGGCATGAACCACAAAAGAATGACCTTGAGTTTATGGCCTGGATGGCAGAAAATCAACTGCCTTTTGTACTCGTCTTTACCAAGACAGACAAGCTTTCTAAAGTTAAGCTGGCTGATTCGATAGAGGGTTATACCCGGCATCTTAGCCTGAGCTGGGAGGTGGTTCCTCAGCTAATCATCACATCAGCAAAAACAGCCCTTGGAAAAGAAGAGCTGCTGAGTTTTATAGCGGAAAATAATAAGATGTACCAGGATTACCTGAAGTCCCTTCGCAAATAATATCTACTCAAGTTCTATCAGGATCTCATTTTTCGGGACGATGATCCCGGTCTTCACATTGATCTTCTTTATGGTAGCATCCATGGGTGCCAGGACACGGTTCTTCATCTTCATAGCTTCGAGGATGATGAGGAGATCGCCTTTCTTTACCTTATCACCTTCTGCGATACTTATCTTGCGAATGGTTCCGGGAATGAAGGCCAATACCATCATCGGGTCCTTCTCCTTATAGGCTTTCCTGTTCTGAAACTTCTTGGTAAAGAGGGTCCTGTACTTGAGGTTCTCGATGTTGAGACTCTTGTATTTTCCTTTGTTTTCGTCTTTCTTCTTCATGATCCAAAGGATTAAAATGGTGGTATACCATGCTTTTTCTTCGGTGGTGTTTCCTGCTTGTTGGCCGAAATATCGAGGGCATGTATCAGCATGCGACGGGTATCGTTGGGTTCAATAACCGCATCGATATAGCCATATGCTGCAGCAACGTAAGGATTAGCAAACTTCTCCCTGTATTCTTTTATCTTTTGCTTCCTGACCTCTTCGGGATTCTCCGCATTTTTTATCTCGTTACGGAAGATGATATTGGCTGCACCTTCTGGGCCCATTACAGCAATTTCGGCTGTAGGCCATGCAAAGACAAAGTCGGCGCGCAGGTGGTGTGAACACATGGCAATATATCCACCTCCATATGCTTTACGCAGTACAACAGTTATTTTAGGAACTGTGGCTTCCGAATAGGCATACAGGATTTTGGCACCGTGCCTGATCACCCCGGCATGCTCCTGGTCTACGCCCGGAAGGTATCCCGGAAGATCGACAAGGGTCACCATTGGTATGTTGAAAGCATCACAATACCTGATAAAGCGTGCAGCTTTGTCGGAAGAGTCAACATCAAGGACTCCGGCAAGCACCAGCGGCTGATTTGCAACGAAACCAATTGTTTCACCTTTTAGCCTTCCAAATCCGATCACAATATTGGCAGCGAACAATTCCTGGATCTCAAAGAAATCAGAATCATCGCAGAGAGATTTGATCACATCCCTGACATCATATGGCTGCTTGGGATCGGTCGGGATGACCGTATCTATATTGTAATTACGCGTGCGCGGGGCCTTTTTAGGGAAGGCATCGGCTTTCTTCTGGTTGTTCCAAGGGATGTAAGTGATGAGTTCTTTGATCTGGTCAAAGCACTGCTGTTCACTTTCTGCAAAGAAGTGTGCATTTCCGGTAATCTCGGAATGTACCCGGGCTCCGCCCAGGTCTTCCATAGAAATATCTTCACCGATGGTGCTTTTGATCACCTCGGGGCCGGTAATGAACATCTTTGATATTTTGTCAACCACAAACACAAAGTCGGTGAGGGCAGGGGAATATACGGCACCACCGGCACAAGGGCCCAGGATCACAGATATTTGTGGGATCACGCCGGATGCTTGAGTATTACGGTAAAAGATCTCACCATAACCTGCCAGTGAATTAACACCTTCCTGTATCCTTGCTCCACCCGAGTCGTTGATACCGATGATGGGCACACCCAGTTTCATTGCATGGTCCATGATCTTTGTGATCTTACGGGCATGCATGAGCCCCAGCGATCCCCCGGCCACGGTGAAATCCTGTGCATAAATGCAGACAGGATGCCCACTGATGGTGCCGGTACCGGTTACAACACCATCACCAGGCAGGTGCTTCTTGTCCATGTCGAAATCCTTGGCGGCATGCTCGACGAAAATATCATATTCATGAAAAGACCTCGGGTCGAGCAACACGATGATACGCTCCCTTGCGGTAAGCTTACCAATCGACTTTTGCTTTTTTATTGCTTTGGATCCACCACCCTGAAGCGCATCGCGCATCCTCTTTTTCAGGTCGGAGGTTTTTCTTTTTAATGCCATATATGCATATATTTGTTTCTACAAAGATAAGGTAAGGGCCACTCAAAAATCAAGGCAATCGATCAATATCAATTGCCGTGCATAGGTTCCCCTATCAAATATCTGCGACAAAATTAGTGTATTTTTTACTTAGGAGACTGTAATTTATTAGCCATACTGAAATAGCTCACCTCACCCTCTTAGCCCCCCGGCCCCCTTTTCCCCCTCTTCTCGAGGAGAGGGGCCCAGGGGGTGAGGTATTACTTATTGATAATTAACCTTAATCCTGATGAACATTGAAGACCTCCGTACTTATTGCCTTTCCAAAAAAGCTGCTACAGAAAGCTTTCCTTTTGATGAAACCACCCTGGTTTTCAAGGTTATGAATAAGATGTTTGCCATTACCGACCTGCAGGATGAATTTGGTGTAGTGCTGAAATGTGACCCTGAGAAATATATGGATATGCGTGAACATTATCCGGCGGTCAG
>JAOZTN010000006.1:0-50097 GCA_029942245.1 Bacteroidales bacterium
ACTGTATTGAAGCAGTACAGATGCTTAATGTACACGGAGTGGATGCAGTGATGCTTAGTGGTGGCTTTACCAGCCTGACACCCTTCTATCTGATGAGAGGGGAGATCCCCATGAAAGAAATGGTGGAATCGGAAAAGAACTATCTTCAGAAGTTCACCCTCCGCTTTTTCGGAAGGACCATCATTAAAAAATACGAGTTCAGGGAAAACTTCTTCTTCGACCAGGCTTTGCAGGTCAGGAAAACAACGAAGATGCCTATTGTCTACGTGGGAGGGATCATCTCCTCACAGGGTGTAAATGAGGTGATGGATGCTGGCTTTGACATGATCGCCATGGGCAGGGCACTAATCGCCGAACCGGATTTTGTCAAAAAAATGCAAGAAAACCCTGATCACCAATCCCCCTGCGATCAATGCAATAAATGTGTTGGTTACATCGATAAAAAAGGCATAGAGTGTGTATTATAAACTGTAATTATGACAACGATCAAACATATAATTTTTGACCTGGGGCAGGTCATCATCAACGTAAATCCAGGGGCGGTTAAGGAGTATATGAATGCAAAAGGTGTCGGGAATGTCGACGAACTGCATCAGCAGCTCCTGGAGAAGGACATATATCATCAATTGGAAACAGGAAAGATCACCCCCGATGAGTTCAGGGCGGAGATAAGGGATATTATCGATATCCCACTGGAGGATAAAAATATTGATGAAGCCTGGAATGCCATGCTCCTCGATATCCCCCGGGAAAGGGTCAAATTCATGACCCGGCTGAAGTCAAAGTATAAGCTCTACCTTCTGAGCAATACCAATGCCATCCACTGGGTTTCCTACGACCAATATTTTCAGGATACCTACGATTATCCCAGTATCAACACCTTCTTCACACATACATGGTATTCCCATCTTATGGGGGTACGAAAGCCTGATCCGGAGATATTCAAAATGGTTTTACAGGAAGGGCAATTCGATCCTTCAGAAGTGGCTTTTGTCGATGACCTCAAGGATAATGTCGATGCCGCTGCCTTGCATGGCATCACGCCGGTGCATCTCCCTTCCGGGAAGGAGATCATGGATCTTTTTGATGATAATTTGAATCTTAAATAAGTATAGTTACACCTCATCCCCTGGCTCCCTCTCCTTCAGGAGAGGGGGAAAAGGGCTAAGGGGGTGAGGTGCTTTGATAATAATTACTGATTTCCTCCAGTACCTCCAACACCCCTTCCACTTCCTCAGTCCCCATTAACTTCACTTTAAACGGCTTGAAGTACTTAAAGCCTTTGAAATAATTGCTGTAATGCTTCCGCATCTCAAACATGCCTCGGCGGTCGCCCTTGTATTCGACTGAATGCAGCAGATGCTGCTTGCATACTTCAACCCTTTGGGTAACATCCGGCATCGATGGCAGGCTTCCATCTTTAAAGTACTGCCTGATCTCACTGAAGATCCAGGGATAACCAACAGCCGCCCGCCCGATCATGAGGCCGTCAACACCATACCTGTTTTTCATCTCCAGTGCCACTTCGGGCCCGGTGATGTCGCCATTCCCGATGATGGGAATGTTCATCCTGGCGTTATTCTTCACTTCTCCTATAAGGGTCCAGTCGGCTGTGCCCCGGTATAATTGTGCCCTCGTCCTGCCGTGGATGGTGAGGGCTGCGATGCCCGTATCCTGCAGCTGTTCTGCCACATCCACAATAATCTTGCTTTGCTCGTCCCATCCCAGCCTGGTTTTCACTGTCACCGGCAGGGTGGTGGCATTCACAACTGCTCTGGTAATCTCTATCATCTTGGGAACATCTCGCAGCATGGCGGCGCCGGCTCCTTTGCCCGTCACCTTTCGCACAGGGCAACCAAAATTAATGTCGATGAGGTCGGGTTTGGCCTGTGCAGCAATCTCAGTGGCTCTGATCATGCTGTTGATATCATGTCCAAAGATCTGTATGCCCATAGGACGTTCCTCATCCACCAGCTCCAGCTTGATCACACTCTTTTGGGCGTCCCTGATCAGCCCTTCTGATGAAATAAACTCGGTATACATCAGGTCTGCCCCCTGCTGCTTGCATATCAAGCGGAACGGCAGGTCTGTGATATCCTCCAATGGAGCCAGCATCAACGGGTAATCTTTAAACTGTATGTTTCCTATTTTCATACACAGGCAAAATTACTACATTTACGCCTTATATAGAAGATTGCCATGCTGAGGAGAAGCAATATACTTTCAAACTCATCCCCACCACTCAAGATCCTGGTCTTATTACTGATCATTTTTCTGAGCATCCTCTTTAGCATGATCTTCGGAATTGCATTGGGATTTGCCTTCTTCGGCACAGGCATGCTCGATTATATGAAGGAGGGCATGAACCTTACCGACCCTGCTTACCTGCCCATGCTGCAGTACCTGCAGATCATTAATACCATTGGCATCTTTATCATCCCATCGATATTGTTTGCAGCCCTGGCCGATAAATCCATCAGCCGATATCTCTCAATGAAAGTAAAGCCCGGATTTGTGAGTACAATCACCGGCATGGCGGTGATCATAGCCATTTTGCCTTTTATTCACTGGGTTGTCGACATCAACGAAATGATGGCCTTGCCCGAATGGCTATCAGGGCTTGAAAACTGGATGCGTCGCAGCGAAGATCAGGCGAAGGAGCTAACGGATATGTTCTTGCAAACTTCTTCCGTGGGCGGACTTATACTGAACCTCTTCATGATCGCTGTGCTTCCTGCTATTGGCGAAGAGCTCCTTTTCCGCGGAGCCTTGCTTCGCTTATTCAGGGAATGGACGAAGAACCCCCATTTCGCAGTGCTGATTTCTGCCTTCTTGTTCAGTGCCCTGCATCTTCAGTTTTATGGCTTTTTGCCCAGGTTTATTCTCGGGATTGTTTTAGGTTACCTTTTTATCTGGACCCGCTCCATCTGGGTTCCCGTACTGGTACACTTCGTGAACAATGGGATAGCAGTAGCAGGAGCATGGTATTTCTCCAGGCGGGGAATTGACAAGGATATCGAGTCTATCGGTGAGGTTGATCAAACAGGGATTATCATCTTCAGCCTGATCATGGTTGTGGTCATGATGCTCATGATCCGCTTGTATGAGCGCAAAAAAAAGGGAAGCACCATCGATGCTTCCCCCTGAATATTCGTATGAAACTTTAATTGCTAAAATTCGCAACTTTCCTTGAGGAATAGTTGATCTTAAATGCACCAACCTTTCTTAGTTCCTGCTTGATATCGGTGATCACACCCATGCGGGTCTTTTTATCCGCTTTGATAGAGGTGGTCAGGAATTTACGCTCCGACTCATCTCTTTGCTCCCTTTCGGTAGCGATGAATTCAGGGATATCACTCGGGTTGGCAAAGGCGTCGTTCAGCTGTATCCTGGATTCAGTACCAAACTGTGTTTTTACCGGGACCCCTACATAAATATAGCTTACAAGGGATTTCCTTTCCAGTTTCTGTACTTCAGTAGCCTCAGGTGCCTGAACCTTTACGATGAGAGTAACCTCACGCATAGTAGTGGTAACCATGAAGAAGAAAAGCAACATAAAGATAATATCCGGCAGAGCCGAGGTATTGATCTTTTGCGCGCCGTCTGGTTTTTTCTTTTTAAAGCGTGCCATATTAGTTTCCTCCTATATTTTCAGGTTCAGCTTCAGAGATGGCCATCGGGACAGCCTTTCGCACTGCTTTTCGATAGTCATCGTTAATCAGGTTAGTGAACTTTACACCGTAAAAACGTATGGAGACCTCATCTCGGAGCTCCCCAAAAGCAGCTGTTAGTTCATTCTGGACCTTGATATACATTTCGTAGGATGTACCCCTGTCGTTCTTCAATGATACCACCCCTTTCGACACTTCAATATCTCCCAGGTTCTCGATGAACCTTAACTCCTTTTCAGGAAGGTCTTCACGATTACCGGGATTGGTCATGAACTCTTTCACGTCCATTCTGAGAGTACTGATATCGGTACGATCTCCTTCAACCATAAGTTGATCAGAACTACTTACCAGGACCTTAAAAATATTCCTGTCTCTGATATCCATCTCAGTGTCGTCTTCAACGGGTGGGGGCAGCTTCCTCGTAATACCTGTATCAATGTCCATGGTGGTAGTCACCAGGAAGAAGATCAGCAACAGGAACGCAATGTCCGCCATTGATCCGGCATTTACTTCAGGTGTTTCTCTGGATGCCATAATGTGCTTATTTAAATAGTTTTGAAATACTGGCGTAGACGATCGATAATACCGCAAGAGTAGCAAGTATATACGTAAAGATCAGGCCTGTGCCGACATATTTTGCTGTTCCTGCTGACACACCCAGCTTTTCAAGCTGAAGGTCGGACAAGCCGACTGTGGCCAGCGAATAGGCAATGATCGCAATCACAACCATTACACCAATCCCAATAAAGATCTTGATCGAATTTTTTGGATTCATGATCATATGGGCAATGGGGAAAAGGATGGTGATCACTGCCGTGAGGATCACCAGGAAGTATCCCCAGTATATCAGCAGATCGTCAGACACCACGTTCAAAAAGAACAATAGCGCCAGCAATGCTGATATGGCCAGAAGTACCGCCAGGAAAATGCGTAATATTTTTGATGCTAGAACTGTCATGACAATGAAGTTTTATTATTTGTTCTTTGCAAGGATATCGATAAAGGAAATGGTGCTGTCTTCCATAGCATTAACAAGACTGTCGACCTTAGATACGATGTAGTTGTAAAAGATCTGCAGGATGATCGCAACGATCAGCCCGAATACAGTTGTCAACAGCGCCATCTTAATACCGCTCGCAACAACAGCAGGAGAGATATCACCCATGGCTTCGATATTATCAAATGCGGAGATCATACCAATTACAGTACCCATAAACCCAAGCATAGGAGCAATGGCGATAAAGAGGGAGATCCATGAGAGGCCGCTTTCCAGCCTGCCCATAAGTACGCTACCATAAGAAACGATTGATTTCTCAACTTCAGCAATACCGTCGTCGTAACGGGTTAGCCCCTGGTAAAAGATGCTGGCAACAGGTCCGCGTGTATTCTTACATACGTCCTTAGCTGCCTCAACACCGCCGGTTTCAACGGCATTCTCTACCTTATTCAGGAGTTTCTTGGTGTTTGTGGTCGAGAGGTTCAGGTAAATGATCCTTTCAATACAAATGGCAAGCCCGAAGATCAGGGCAAGGAGCACAAAGCTCATAAACATAGCATCACCTTCGATGAATTTTTCTTTCAGTACCTGGTGGAATCCTTTTACCTCTACAGGTTCATCTTCGAAAGTCTGCATGGGTGTTACAACCGCTTGCTCGACAACAGCCATTGTGTCAACAGCGGTGGTGTCAGTCTGTGCTTCAGGAACTGTATCTTCCTGCGCAAATGTGGTTGAAACTGTTAGTACCAGCATTCCTGCGATGGTCAGAAAAGCAATTAAATTTTTCATAGCCAATAATTGTTAAATTCTACGTTTTAAAAAATTATAATTTTATCTAATTAATTTAGTGTTCATGCATACAATGAGCGGAGAGAATGGGATTCGAACCCATGATGCGCTTTCGACGCATACACGCTTTCCAGGCGTGCGCCTTCGACCACTCGGCCACCTCTCCTGGATCATTCTAAGCCAAAGTCGAATCCAATAATCAGGCAGCTAAAGTAATAAAAAATTCACTGATTTTAAAAAATCCATTTATAAATTATTATTAAGACTCATGCTGTCGGTTTAGCTAAATATTACAAAAACCGTGCTGAACTTGCAATTATTCATAACTTCCGTTGGGTCAGGCTGTCATGCGCTCAATTCTCCTCTCAGGGATGTCTGCATAGCACGCTCAAGCTTGCTGCCCGTGTAGCCCTTGCCCAGGAGGAACATCAGTTTAGTGATTGCAGATTCGAGGGTCATGTCGAGGCCACTTACCACGCCAGCCTCCGAGAGGGGGACACTTGCCTGGTATTTTCCATGTTCCACGGCCCCTCCTTTGCATTGGGTTACGTTCAAAATAAACAAGCCCTGATCAATAGCTTCCTTTAGTATTGAAATAAAGGAATCATTAGTATGGGTATTCCCGGTACCGTAGGTTTCCAGCACAACAGCTTTCAGGCCCTTAATGCCAAGGGTCCCCCGGACCACCTCGTCAGTGATCCCAGGAAAGAGTTTCAGCACCGCTACGGAAGTATCCAACTGCTTATGAACTTTCAGCTTCTTGAAGTTCGGGCGCCGGATGGCATTCTTATTATACTTAATGTAAACACCAACATCGGCCAGCACCGGATAATTTACCGAGCGGAAGGCATCAAAATTCTCGGCATTATACTTGAAAGTCCTGTTGGCACGATATAGCTCGTTCTCGAAATATATGCACACCTCCGGAACTAGCGGCGTGTCATCCTCATGATGAGAAGCGATCTCCACAGAAGTGATGAAATTTTCTTTCCCATCGGTGCGATTCACGCCCAGCGGAAGCTGAGAACCCGTAAAGATGACTGGCTTGTTCAGGTTTTCCAGCATAAAGCTGAGTGCCGAGGCCGAATATGACATGGTATCGGTGCCATGCAGGATCACAAAGCCATCGAAAGCCTCGTAATGCTCTTCTATAATGTTCGCCAGGTGGATCCAGCGCTCAGGATCCATATTGGAGGAATCTACCGTTGGGTCGAAAGAGATATAATCGAGCTCATAATTACAATTGTCCAGCTCAGGGATGAGTTGCGACATATGTTCAAAGTCCAGGGGCCGCAAAGTGCCGCTGTCCTTGTCCATCATCATGCCTATAGTTCCGCCTGTATAGATCACCAGGATTTTGCTTTTATCTTCCATAATTAAATGTTCAGGTTAAAAAGTTGGGAGGCATTTCGGGTGGTGGCCTCTGCCACTGCCGCTGAGGTGGTGTCCAGTACTTCTGCCAGTTTATCGGCCACATGGATCACGTATGCACTTTCATTTCTTTTTCCCCGGTGGGGAACCGGTGGCAGAAAAGGGGCATCGGTTTCCAGAATGAGATGGTCGGTTCCCAGGGCCTCCACGACTTTATCAAGGCCGGAATTCTTATAGGTAAGCACGCCGCCAATACCCAGCATGAATCCCAGGCCAATGGCGCGTTCGGCTTCCTCCAAAGTGCCTGTGAAACAATGGAAAACGCCTTCCAGGCCTTTGATATCGCGGTTCTCCAATACCCTGAATATTTCAGTAAAAGATTCACGCGCATGGATCACGAGAGGAAGACCGTGCTCCAGGGCAAGATCAATCTGTTTATTGAAAGCAACGAGCTGTTCACGGTAAAAGCTTTTGTCCCAGTAAAGGTCGATCCCACATTCACCCACAGCATAATAAGTACGCTCCTCCAGCAGCTTTTCTACCAGATCCAGTTCCTTTAAGAAATTCTCCTTGACCGAAGTCGGGTGCAGCCCCATCATGGGAAAGCAGTTCTCAGGGAAACGTTCACTCAGAGCATGCATTCCACCCATCGAAGAGGCATCGATATTTGGCAGGAACATATACTTTACCCCGCTGGCAATAGCCCGTTCAACCATGATGTCACGGTCATCATCAAAGGCATTTAAATACAGGTGTGTATGGGTGTCGATCAGTATCACGGTGCAAAAATAGTAAATTATACACCTCACCCCCTGGCCTCTCCTCGAGAGCCCGTCCCGAGCGGTAGGCGAGGGAAGAGGGGGAAAAGGGGGACGGGGGGCCAGGGGGTGAGGTGCTTTGCTAATAATTCTTACTTTTGATTAGAAATACTAAAACACTTTGCAAAAAATCCTCATCATACGCTTTAGTTCTATCGGTGATATCGTGCTCACCACACCGATAATCCGCTGTATCAAGCAGCAGTTTCCCGATGCGGAAATCCATTATCTTACCAAGGAGAAGTTTTATCCGGTCATCAAGGCCAATCCCTATATCAGTCGCATATATACCTTTGCCAACGACCTTGGGCCGCTGATTGCCACTTTAAAGGAAATTGATTTTGACTTTGTGGTTGATTTGCATAGAAATTTGCGTTCGTCACGGGTCAGGCTGGCATTGCGAAAACCATCTGCCACATTCAATAAGCTGAATTTCAAAAAATGGCTGATCGTAAACCTGAAGATGGACCGCCTGCCTGATATGCATATCGTTGATCGTTACTTCGAGGCCGTCAGGCCAATGGGGGTGGAGAATGATGGGCAGGGACTGGATTACTTTATCCCGGTAGAAGACCTCTTATTGATGGAAGACCTGCCTCCCTCACATGCCGATGGCTTTGTTGCATTTGTAATTGGTGGAATGCACTATACAAAAATGCTTCCGGAAGAGAAGATTATTGAGCTTTGCCGCCTTATCAACAAGCCGGTCATTCTGATGGGCGGACCTGGGGAGCATGAAAAGGCTGAGCGTATTAAAGACTTATGTGAAGAGAAGATCTATAACGCATGCGGACTATATAATATTAACCAGTCAGCCTCGCTACTCAAAATGTCATCTATTGTATTAACGAATGATACCGGGCTGATGCACATTGCTGCAGCTTTCCGCAAAGAGATCTTTTCATTCTGGGGAAATACGATTCCTGCTTTCGGGATGTATCCATACCTCCCCGAAGGGGAAGGGACGTCACATATAATAGAGGTAAAAGGGCTTTCCTGCCGCCCTTGCAGCAAGCTCGGCTATTCGAAATGTCCGAAGAAGCATTTCAGGTGCATGATGGATATTGATACCGATCAGCTGTCTGCCAGGATCAAAGTATAGGATCATCGATCCCCAGGAAGGGATTGTTGGCCTTTTCAAATCCGGTACTCGTTTCAGGACCATGGCCGGAATAAACAATGGTTTCATCCGGCAGCACAAATAGCTTTTCAAAAATATTCTTTCTCAAAAGGTCGTAATCCCCTGTCGGGAAGTCGGTCCTGCCAATACTCATATGAAAAAGCACATCCCCGACAATTACAAAGCCATCCTCCCGGCTTAAGAAGCATACACTTCCATTGGCATGTCCCGGGGTATACAATACCTCCAGCTTACTATTCCCGAAGACAATGTCTTCTCCTTCCCGTATAAAAGCTTTGGGCACCGGGTTTTTATCGAGGCTAAATCCGTATGTTTCTGCCGTCTGTGTTGAGTGATCCAGGAAGACCATACCTGCTTCATGCAGTTCAGGCCCCAGCCCGGTGAGCTCTTCCACCATATTGCAACCCATCACATGATCGATGTGGGTATGCGTGAGCAAGACCCTTACCGGCTTCAGTCCCTCTTCTTTAATATAATCCATCAATTGCAAGGACTCGACTCCATCAGAGCAACCCGGGTCGATGATCACACATTCTTTACTCTCATCTGAAAGCACATAAGTGTTTACCTGGAAAGGGTTAAAACTGAACTTTTTGACTTGTATCATCACTTATGGTTTATTTAATGCCGGGAGTCAATATTTTGGTGCTGCCGGCGTTTATTAAACAGCTATTTTCAACAGGCAAAGTTACCATAATTTGATTTCAGCCCCCTGAGAGGAGCTTGTCGGGGAAAATTCCCTAAATTAGCACCTCTAATTTGCCTGTAATAGCGCACCACTGTGAAAGGAATATTGAGCCACCGGGTTATCAGCTCCGTCATCGTTATGATGATGATGTTATGCTTTTCCTTCGAGGCCGGGGCACAGTTCTATAATGGCTCCCAACTGTCGTTTGGTAAAAACAGGGTACAGTACAAGGATTTTCTGTGGACCTTTTACAGCTTCGATAGGTTCGATACATATTTCTATCGCAACGGACAGGAGCTTGCCCAATATACTGCACGCTATGCACAAAAATATATTGGCGAGATCGAATTAAAACTCGAGTCTACACTGGATGATAAGATACAGTTCATCATTTTCAATAACCTCTCGGACCTGAAGCAGAGTAACATTGGTCTGATGCAGGATGAACAATACAATACCGGGGGGATCACACATATCATTGGCAAGAAGGTGTTTATTTATTTCGATGGCTCGCATACCCGCTTTGAGGAGCAGATCAGAGCGGGCATCTCATCTATTATTTTCAAGCAAATGATGTTTGGCCAGCGACTGGGGTCACAAATAAAGAATAACACCCTCTATACTATGCCAGCTTGGTATGAAGATGGCCTGATGGCCTGGCTTTCGGAAGGCTGGGATACAGATGTTGATAACCGCGTACGCGATGGGATACTTTCAGGGAAGTATGACAAATTCAACCATCTTACGGGTGTAGATGCCCTGGATGCAGGTCACTCGCTCTGGAAGTTTGTTGCAGATAACTTTGGATCCTCGGCGGTGCCGAATGTAGTGCACATGACCAAGGTGACCAGAAGCGTGGAGAATGGTTTCCTTTATGTGGTAGGACTGTCGTTTACGAACCTGATCCTGGAATGGAAAAGGTATTACATGGAGAAATACAGCGCAGATGAATCAGGACGCTACCTGCCATCTGTTGTCGTACAGAAAAAGGTAAAAGATAATCAGGTATACCTTCGGCCGGCACTAAACCCTGACGGGAACAGCCTCGCATATGTGAATAATGATATGGGCCGGTATAAACTTTATGTCAAGGACCTGGTGAGTGGCAAGCGAAGATGCATCTGGCGGGGAGGTTATAAGCTCGATGAGAAAACAGATTACAGCTATCCCTTGCTCGACTGGCACCCCATGGGTGATATCCTTGCCTTTATCGTTGAAAGAAAGGGGGAGGTTCATCTATTCTTTTACTCCAGGGAAACGAAGAAGCTCAACAAGATGATCCTCTACAACTTCGAGAAGATCACAAGCATAGCCTACACTCCGGACGGCAGAAAGCTACTGGTGTCAGCAGTGCAGAAAGGGCAGTCAGACATTTTTCTCTTCAACATTTCTTCAGGATCGCATGAGCAGATCACCAACGATATTTTCGATGACCTCCATCCCCGATTTGTGCAAAACGGAAGGATGATTGTTTTCAGTTCGAACAGGATATCAGATACCCTGCCTCCTCCTATGGCTGAACCGCCTGAGGTGATCCCACATAATTACGACCTCTTTGCTTACAATTATAATAGCAGGAGCCAGGTGCTCAGACGGGTAACCAGCACACGTTTTGCCAATGAGCGTTTTCCCATGCCATATACCGATGGGCTGTTTACTTACCTGAGCGATAACAATGGTATCTACAACCGATATGTAGCCCGTTTCGACAGTGCGATCATTGCTGTCGATACCACCATCCACTACAGGTACTTCACCGAGTCGGTCCCGGTGACAAATTATTCAAGGAATATTATCTTTCATGATGTCAGCCCGGAAAGTATGCAGCTGGCACAGGTCGTTTACGATGATCATCTATATAAGATTTACCTGGAAGATATACCCCCCGGACCTCCTCTGGCTGAATCACTCGTAAATACGGCCTATATGACCCAGCTGCAAGGCACATTGACGGCACCGGGAGTTACTCCCTCAGAGCCCGAAGAGCAGGAAAGGCCTCAGCCTGCACGGCAAAGATTTTTCAATGTTTATGAAAGTGATACGCTATATGATAGCGGACAGGAGATCGACATCGATAATTATGTATTCGAACGACAGGCCTATGTAAATGTTGGTGGTGAGGAGCAAGCTGTCTGGAGGCTTGAAGGCGACAGCGTGCCGGGCTTCGTGGTCCCCAAGAAAAGGAATTACAGGGTTGAGTATTCCATGAACCAGTTTGTGACACAGATCGATTTCAATTTCATAAATATGACCTACCAGCCCTTTGCTGGTGGCGGGTCGCCCATTTTCCTGAACCCTGGCTTTAATGCGCTCTTTAAGATTGGAATGACTGATTTGCTGGAAGATTATCGCCTTGTAGGAGGTGTCAGGCTGAACATTAACCTGATCAATAACGAATACATCTTCAGCTATAGCAACCTCAAGCGCAGGATGGATAAAGAGATCGTTCTTCACAGGGTAACAGTCGAGAATGTTAGCGGATACGAAATTGTCAGGAATCATTCTCATGAAGCGTATTTTGTCCTTAAATGGCCTTTCAGCCCTGTGTTTGCCGTGAAAGGGACTGCTTCATACAGAAACGATGCGCGGGTCGTGCTTGCCACTGACGTTAATGCCCTGAAAGAAAGGACCGTATATACCAACTGGGGAGGCCTCAAGGGGGAGTTGGTCTATGATAACACACGCAGTCTGGGGCTGAACCTCTACGATGGGACAAGGTTTAAGGTGTTTGCCGAATATTACCAGCAGATTGAACGGGGTAATCAACAGCTGATAGTTCTTGGGGCAGATTTCAGGCATTATATTAAGATACACCGGAGTTTTATCTGGGCCAATCGCATCGCACTCAGTACCTCTATGGGTCACAATAAGTTGATATACTATATGGGTGGTGTTGATAATTGGCTGGCACCTAAATTCAATGGTGAAACACCCATCGACCAAACTCAGAATTATGCATTTCAGACGCTGGCCACCAATATGCGCGGCTTCCATCAGAATATACGGAACGGAAACAATTTTGCTGTTCTCAATTCAGAGTTGCGCATGCCGGTATTCAGGTATTTGTATAATCGTCCAATCAGGTCCGATTTCCTGAACAACTTTCAGCTTGTTGGTTTTGTTGATGCAGGTACAGCCTGGACAAGTTGGAATCCATACTCCGGTGAGAATTCACTGTACACAAAATATATCTATAGCGGTTCACTGCTCATCATTGTAGAGCAGCAACGAGATCCCATGGTAGGAGGCTTCGGCTTCGGCCTAAGAAGCCGTATCCTTGGATACTTCATGCGTGGCGACCTGGCCTGGGGCGTTGAAGATGGCCGTATCTATAAACCGGTGTTTTACTTTTCTTTATCACTTGATTTCTAGAAGTATCGAAGGAGTGTTATTTTGCTTTCTGAAATAAAAACACCTCACCCCCAATATTTTTTTGGCACGCGCTTTGGATTATAAGGGCAGGGCCCAATAAATTATAAACCTTTAAATCCTGTTAGTGATGAAAGCAAATGCAAAAAAATCCGCTTTGAAAGCCGCGACAGGGATGTGCGGGTCACAGTTTCGATGGCTCTTTTATCTGGCGCTGGCTACCCTATTTCTCAGTTCATGTTACACCGAACCATGGTATGGCTATAATGGCCAGCCGGGGAATGCATTTCTCGCACTCAATTGGGTTGATGCCAAGCCTGAGTATATCGATGCAGGTACAGGGGATATCCCTCCCATGTTCCACTACGGAACCTATTATAAAGCATGGCCTGGCTTTTACACTCTTTATTATGATGGCAGTTTCTGGAACGGACAGGCAAATGTTTTTTATGCCTGGGAAGTTGATTATGAGATCTGGCAGACTACCGGGGAGCCGGGAGGCATGTACTACAATGGTGCCAATGGCCCCAACAACTACTTTTCTGTAGAGTGCAGCCCATATGGACCATGGGTATACGGACCTGGCTATAAAACAGCCGAACTGCCGGATGGCTTTGAACTGAAAGAAGAATCTGATGAAAAGATCATCATTGAAAAGGCAGGTACCGATTTTGGAATCACGATAACGTATAGAAAAGTTTCACCCAGAAACGTAAGTTTATAGAATAGAGGAACAGAGGAGTATGGAGTGCGGAATTATTATTCAACATTCTATACTCCTCTGTTCACTATTCATTTACTATCTTGCATAAAAATTCCTATCAATGGACTATAAGCAAGATAAAAGGACCATACTTTCCCTCGATGCCGGTGGCACAAATTTTGATTTTTTTGCTGTGAAAGGGGGGATTTTGATTGGCGATAAGTTCCGCCACCCCGCAGCTGTGGATACACTGGACGAAATGCTCAATATGATCATCAAGGGCTTTGAGCAGGTGAAAGAACAATCAGGAGAGAAGGCTTCAGCAATCAGCTTCTGCTTCCCGGGCCCGGCAGATTTCATCAAGGGCATTATCGGCGACCTGGAGAACCTTCCTCTGTTCAGAGGAGGCGTGCCGCTAAAAGCCATGCTTGAAGAGCATTTTGGAATACCGGTTTTTATCAATAATGACGGAGACCTTTTTACATATGGAGAAGCCATAGCAGGACTGCTTCCGGAAGTGAACGAAGCGCTGAAAAATGCCGGGAGTACAAGGAAATATAATAACCTGCTTGGTGTGACCTTCGGTACCGGATTTGGTGGCGGGATCGTCAGGCATGGTGAACTGTTTACCGGTGATAATTCTGCAGGGGCAGAGATCAACCGCATGCGTAATAAATTATATCCGCAAACCAGTGCAGAAGACAGCGTAACCATCCGTGCCATAAAGCGGGTCTACGCCCGGGAGGCAGGTCTGCCGATGAATGAGATTCCGGAGCCGGAAATGATCTATAAGATCGGAATGGGTAAAGATCAAGGAAAGGGAGAAGCCGCCAGGAAAGCCTTTTCTGAGCTGGCAGAAGTGGCCGGCAACAGCATAGCTGATGCGGTTACCCTGACTGATGGCCTTGTTGTCATTGGAGGAGGACTTGCCGGCGCCTGGCCGCTCTTCCTTCAGCAACTGGTGGATGAGATGAACTGGTCTTATAAAGAAATTAGTGGCAATGAACTGCCCAGGATGGAGATACTGGCCTACAATCTCAGGAATGAGGATTGCTTCAAGGATTTTATAAAAGATACATCTGTACCGGTAAAAGTGCCTTTTAGCGACAAAACAGTTGATTATGACCCGGTGAAGAAAGTAGCCGTAGGTATTTCGAGGCTTGGAACATCACGGGCCGTCGCCGTCGGGGCCTATGCCTTCGCCCTGAATGAACTTTCTAATTGATAATTGGTTAATATGAAAGTTCAACTTAACGTCATTTCGAACGCAGTGAGAAATCTGTTCATAAAAATTAGCATATAGATTTCTCCCTCAGGTCGAAATAACTACAATTAGGATTAGATTTAACACTCAAAACTGAAATGAATCTATTTGCAATAGAAACCGGAAACCTGAAGTTAGATGGTGGGACTATGTTTGGTGTAGTGCCAAAGGTGCTCTGGCAAAAACAATATCCTGCTGATGAGAACAACCTTTGCAACTGGGCCATGCGTTGCCTTCTCATCAAAGATGAGGACAGGCTTATCCTGATCGATAATGGCATTGGCGACAAACAGGAACATAGTTTCCTGAAACACTATCACCTGAACGGGGATGACACCCTGGAAGGTTCACTGGCCAAGTACGGCTTCAAACCATCAGATGTAACCGACATGATCCTTACCCATCTGCATTTCGACCATTGCGGAGGCAGCATAAAATATAATGATGACCAAACAGCATACGAATTAGCATTTCCCAATGCCACCTATTGGGTCAGCCGTGCACAACATGACTGGGCGACAGATCCGAACCATCGCGAAAGCGCGTCCTTCCTGAAAGAAAATATTTTCCCCATACAGGAAGGTGGTAAGCTGAAGCTAATTGAAGAGGAAGGCGAGATACTGCCACACATCTCCGTCAGGATCTACAATGGGCATACCGAAGGACAGATCATCCCCTTGATCTCATATCATGGCCGGACGATAGCCTTTATGGCCGACCTCCTGCCGGCAACACCACATATTCCCATGTCATGGATCATGGCCTATGATACGAAGCCCCTGCTAACCCTTGAAGATAAAAGCAGGTTCTATTCAGAAGCCATACCGGGCGATTACATCCTCTTTTTTGAGCATGACCTTTACAATGAGTGCTGCACTATTCAGGAAACGGAAAAAGGAGTGAGGGTGAAGGAGACGTTTAAACTTTCAAAAATTTAAAGAGATGTTGCTAGGTTCTATGTGGATTCTACTATCTCCATTCAAAACTCATGATTACCAATCTTCAATAATCACTATTCATTAGGATCTCATCATTCTAAAAGCTGTATCTAGATGCAATTTTCCTCAGAAGTTTAGCATCCAAACCATGTTCAATATTATTCTTTTCACAATACTCCACCAGTGATAGCGTATTCAGGTTTCCGAGGAGATCACGGTCTGTCATGGGGCAGCCTCCGATGCCTCCAAGAACAGTATCGAAGCGTCTGACGCCTGCCTGGTAGGCGGCATCTACCTTATCATAATACTCATTTGGGATGGTATGCAGGTGGATACCGAATTCCATTTCCGGAAATGCCGGGATGAGCCTGCTAAATACGTCATGGATCAGGTCGGGCCCTGCCAGGCCAATCACATCTGCAATGGGGAGCACACGAAAACCCTCTTCATAAAAATAGCCTGAGAAGTCCTCCAACATATCGATAGACCAGGAATCGCCATATGGATTTCCGAAGCCCATGGAGATTACCACCAGCAATTCCTTGAGGTTTGCTTCCGCCAGGTCTTGCAGCTCCCTTACAAACAATTTCGACTTATCGAAGTTAGAGTTGATATTTTTTCTCTGGAAAGTTTCTGATAGTGCAAAAGGAAAATAGAGTTGATCGATAACATTGAAACGGATAGCTTCCAGGCCGCCTTTCATGTTAGCCACCAGGGCCATCACCATCGACTTTGTATCGTCCAGATCAAGGCCTGCCAGTACTTCTGGCGTATCCTTCATCTGTGGGATCGCTTTTGACGAAACAAAACTACCTGCCTCCACAGTTTCAAACCCTGCTTTTAAAAGCTGGTTGATATAATCAGTTTTCACTGCCGTGGGAATAAACATCGGGATCCCCTGGAAGCCGTCGCGGGGTGTTTCAATTATTTTTAAGCTCATAGATTACATATAGTGAATAGTGCCTAACTGGAACTATAACTTACATAATTAAGAAATTGTTCACTTAATAAATACAATCAGGCACTAGCAACCAGGTACTAGCAATTGTGCACTTTTTACTTTCTCCCGCTCAACTCCTTCGGAATCCTACCGTTCTTGATGGCTTCGGAGCGCAGAGGCCTGCCGCAGATACGTTCAACCATGCGGCCGATCTCCAGCACCTTGTCAACATCAAGACCTGTATCGATTCCCATTTCATCCATCATTACCACCATGTCTTCGGTAGAGACCAGCCCTACGATATTCGGATCTTTGTAATAGTAGTTGCCGGTACCTGAGACGGGAACGCCGCTCACAAAATTGGCAGGCTGTCCGCCTATGCCACCCATGGTTGATTCGTAGTTTGTCATTCCCGCCTGTAGAGCCGCCAGCACATTTGCCATACCCCATCCCCTTGATGTGTGGAAATGAACGATATGTTTTGCCGGGTCCGGAATAGCATCCAACAACATGGAGTAATATTTATAAACCCTGTCGGGGGATGCTGAACCATCATGGTCGGCATGTTCAATGTCGTCGGCTCCAATATCAAGGAAGTGTTTGGTGAAATCAATGGCCTTTGACATCTCCGTGGGGCCTTCTATGGGGCAACCCCATATGGTGCTTACGGTACCATTTACCAGGATACCGGCATCATGACATTTGGGAATGTATTCCTCGCACATCTTGAAATACTCTGCAATAGTCAGACCGGAGTTTTTCATCTGATGTGATTCCGAAGTAGATACCATCACAAGGATCCTGTCAGGTCCGTATCCATCCTTTTTGGCCTGTATGGCCCTGTCGATGGAACGCTCACGAATAGTGATCGCAGTCACGGTTACATCATCCAGTTTGTCTTTTACCTTTTTGCTTTTATGCAAACGCATCATCAGATCGTCAGCATCAGCAAATTGTGGCATCCCCTTCGGGTTACCAAAGTTGGTTGACTCAATGTTTCTAAAGCCGGCCAGGATCGATTGCTCAAGGACCCATAGCTTGGCCTCTGTCGGGATGAATTGTTCTTCATGCTGAAAACCGTCCCTCACGGTGATATCACCAATTCTAACTTTCTTTGGATAATTGAAGCTCATATACTTACGAATTTTAAATTTTGAGTGTTGAATTTTGGGCTAATTTGGCATGCCATTCTTCCTTGCTAAGATAGAAAAAAATGCCAAATTTCCAAGTTCTGTTTATATCTTTTTGAGGCAGTGCGAATTGGACTCTGAGTCAACATTTTCGGGCCTCATACATATACTGAAAACTTAATTTTCATAAGTAGTAAATTTTAGTTATAATTGCATTATATTGTATTGAAATATACCACATTGTTCATTTTATCTTCTTTAAAATAAAAGCCTTCAGATGTTCAAACTAGAGACCAAAATTGATGTAAACTCAAAGGAGTTTAAACAAAACAAGAAAGCCTTTCTTG
Source organism: Bacteroidales bacterium (assembly GCA_029942245.1). Taxonomy (GTDB): domain Bacteria; phylum Bacteroidota; class Bacteroidia; order Bacteroidales; family B18-G4; genus B18-G4. The sequence continues at coordinate 18,167 of JAOZTN010000006.1, forward strand.
AACTGCTCGATAAATACAAAGGGATCCTTAAGGATGTGACTGGTGGCGGTTCGGAAAATGCCATCCGCAAACACAAGGAAAGAGGCAAGTTACTTGCCAGGGAAAGGATCAATAAACTGATCGACCCAAACACCCCTTTTCTGGAACTCTCTCAACTGGCTGCTTATGATCAGTATGATAATGGCTTCCCATCAGCAGGGATTGTAACAGGTATTGGTGTAGTCCAGGGTAGGGAAACGGTGATTATCGCCAATGATGCTACCGTGAAAGGCGGCACCTATATGCAGTGGACCATCCGCAAGCATTTGCGTGCCCAGGATATCGCCATGGAGAACAAACTCCCGACAGTATATATGGTCGATTCTGGCGGGGCATTCCTTCCGGAACAGGATACAGTTTTCCCTGACAAGAATCATTTTGGACGCTTCTTCTACAACCAGGCCAGGCTTTCCGCCATGGGTGTACCACAGATCGCCATCGTAATGGGTTCATGTACAGCGGGGGGTGCTTATGTGCCTGCTATGAGCGATGAGACTATCATCGTGAAAAACCAGGGGACCATCTTCCTGGGTGGTCCGCCACTGGTGAAGGCTGCTACCGGCGAAGTCGTGACGGCCGAAGAACTTGGTGGAGGTGACGTGCATACCCGTATTTCCGGGGTGGCCGATCACCTGGCCGATAACGATACACACGCTATACAGATCTGTCGCAATATCTTTCAGTCGATGGATGAGCACAAGAAACAAATGTTGGATATAATTGCTCCTGAAGAACCTGCTTATGACCCGCAGGAGCTTTACGGTATCGCCCCTGTCGACTTTAAGAAGGCAGTCGACTCCCGTGAGGTGATCGCACGTATGGTGGATGGGAGCAAATTCCATGAGTTCAAAGAAAACTATGCACCAACTATCGTCACAGGATTTGCCCGCATAATGGGATACCCGGTGGGGATACTCGCAAACAATGGTGTGCTGATGCCTGAATCTGCAGTGAAAGCCACTCACTTTATCGAACTATGTACTTCTCGAAAGATCCCGCTGGTATTCCTCCAGAATATTACAGGCTTTATCGTTGGTAAGGACTTTGAACATCGGGGTATCGCCAAAGATGGCGCCAAGATGGTACATGCTGTGGCCAATGCCAATGTGCCCAAGTTCACCATATTGTTCGGGGGCTCATTCGGTGCCGGAAATTACGGCATGGCCGGAAGGGCCTACGACCCCAGGCTGCTCTTCATGTGGCCCAATGCCAAGATCTCTGTGATGGGTGGCCAGCAGGCTGCTAATGTGCTCATCTCTGTGAAACAGGATCAGTACCTAGCCAAAGGACAGGAAATGCCTCAGGAGGAGATTGACAAGATGCGCAACAATATCGTGAATAAATACAACTTGGAAGGATCAGCCTATTATAGTACTTCCAGGCTCTGGGATGATGGTATCCTTGATCCGGTTGATACCAGGAAAGTTATAGGGATGGGCATTGCCATGTCCCTGAACAATCCTTTCCCGGATCAGAAATTCGGTGTTTTCAGAATGTAAACCAATAGCAGTATGAGTTATAAGAATATTGAGTTTGAAATGACCGATAATGCCGGTACCATTTGGCTGAACAGGCCTGATGTTCACAATGCCATGAATGCAGAAATGATCGGCGAGATCGTGGATGCCTTTGAAAAGGTGAACGAGATGGATGATGTTCGCTTTGTGATGCTCCGCGGACGCGGAAAATCTTTCTGTGCCGGAGCCGACCTTAACTATATGAAAGGCATCGCCCGCTTTGGTTTCGATGAGAACTACCAGGATGGGCTAAAGCTGGCAAAATGTTTCAACGCCATCTATACCTGTACGAAGCCGACCATAGCTGTTGTTCATGGTGCCGCTATCGGGGGTGCCAACGGACTGCTGGCAGCATGCGATATGGTGTTTTGCATGGATGATACCAAGTTTGCTTTTGCAGAAGTGAAACTGGGCATTGCACCCGCTACCATTTCACCTTATGTGTGTAAAAGGATAGGCGAATACAGGGCTCGTGACCTGATGATAACAGGAAGGAGATTCCCGGGGAAGGAAGCTGAAGTTGCCGGACTGGTGAACAAGTCGTTCGAGACAGAAGAAGCCATGGATGAACAGCTGGCCTTTACCCATAAGATGCTGATGAGCAGCGGGCCCGGAGCCATGGGAGCTACCAAAGAACTTATCTACAACCTTTATAACAAATACAATTTTGAAGATTCCATCGATTATACGGCAAAGCTGATCGCCGAGCTGCGTGCCTCCGAGGAGGGTCAGGAAGGCATGGCATCCTTCCTCGAAAAGCGAAAAGCGAAATGGAATGTTTAAACGGATCAAGAAACTGAAAAAATAAATACTAGATATGGTTAAAAAGAGACCAATAAAATTCAGCCTCGTATACCGCGACATGTGGCAATCCTCCGGAAAGTATGTCCCCAGGGTAGACCAGCTTACCAAGATCGCTCCGGTAATTATCGACATGGGTTGTTTCGACCGCGTAGAGACCAATGGCGGTGCCTTTGAACAGGTGAACCTGCTTTACGGGGAAAACCCAAACAAAGCTGTCAGGGATTGGACCCAGCCGTTTAATGATGTTGGCATTAAGACACATATGCTGGAAAGAGCCCTGAACGGGATCAGGATGTTCCCGGTACCCAAAGATGTGCGTCAGCTGATGTACAAAGTGAAGAAAGCTCAGGGTACGGATATTGCCCGTTCGTTTTGCGGCCTGAACGACCACCGCAACCTGGAGCTATCGGTAAAGTATGCTAAAGAAGCAGGAATGATCTCACAGGCTGCTTTATGCATTACCTACTCAAAAATACATACTGTTGAGTATTACATGAAGGTGGTTGACAAGGTAGCTGAATACGGTTGTGATGAGATCTGCCTGAAGGATATGGCAGGCATCGGACGTCCGGAAACACTGGGGAAACTCACCGCCGCCATAAAGAAAAAATATCCGCACCTCCTGGTGCAGTATCATGGACATTCAGGACCCGGTTTCTCAGTTGCTTCTATGCTGGAAGTTGCCAGGGCGGGAGCTGATATTGTGGATGTGGCCATGGAACCCCTCTCCTGGGGAATGGTTCACCCCGATGTAATCACTATCAGGGATATGCTGTCAGATGCAGGCTTCGAAGTGCCCGACATTAACATGAAGGCATACATGGAAGCCCGTGCTATGACACAGGAATTCATGGACGACTTCCTGGGATACTGGATCAACCCCAAGAACAGGTACATGTCTTCACTGCTGATCCAGTCAGGGCTTCCCGGTGGGATGATGGGCAGCCTGATGGCCGACCTCAAAGGGGTGCACGACAGCATCAACTTCTCGCTGAAGTCGAGTGGGAAACCGGAACTTTCAGAAGATGAGCTGCTCATCCAGCTTTTCGAGGAGGTAGAATATGTATGGCCTAAGCTGGGCTATCCACCACTGGTGACCCCATATAGCCAATATGTGAAGAATATAGCCCTGCTCAACCTGATGCAGATGGCCAAAGGAGAAGAACGCTATTCCATGATGGACGACAACGCATGGAACATGGTGCTTGGCAAGGCAGGGAAACTTCCTGGCGAGCTGGCGCCGGAGATCATCGAGTTAGCCAAATCTCAGGGACGCGAGTTTTATGATGGCGTTCCACAGGAATTTTATCCGGATGCACTGGATAAGTACCGCAAAGAGATGAAGGAGAATGGATGGGAAACAGGTGAAGATGATGAGGAGCTCTTTGAATTTGCCATGCATGAAGACCAGTACCGTGATTATAAATCAGGTGCAGCCAAACAACGCTTCGAGGCTGAACTGGAAAAAATGAAAGCACAAAAATCAACAAGCAAAACAACTATAGCCGTGGATACAAAAACTGCACCTAACAGGGATTCATACAATAAAGACGAGGTGAAACAGCCAACCGCCATGGTGGCCTACCTGCTCTATACCTTGAACACAGAAAAGAAGGTGAATGAGTATAAACCCAAGAGCATCGACGTCTGGAACTCGATCGGGTTCTGGAGGGGTGAACAAAAGATCGACCTGACTATCGATGGCGCAACTATAGAAGTGCCGGTGAAAAAAGGTGATGATGAAACATGGCAATTTGCAATAGGCCGGTCAAAGCTGACTGCCACCCTGGAATATCTGGACGCAGGCGAAGTTGATTTCAAAATTGGTGATGACAGTTTCTTTGCACAGATCAAGCCCGGTGATGATGAATATGCTAAGGTTGTGATCAATGGAGGCGAGTTTCAGATGTTCAGGAATGACCTGCTCGATACAGAACTCTCAGCCGGTGGTGGTGACGACAGCCTCGATGCCGGTAAGCACATCGTTTCCCCTATCCCGGGCAAGGTGTTTAAGATCAATGTAAAAGAAGGAAAGAAGATCAAAAAGGGCGAAATCGTTGCGGTAATCGATGCCATGAAGATGGAGAATAATATCACTTCAAACAAGGATGCTGTGGTGAAGAAGATCCTGGTGAAACTTAACGAGATGGTTGAGGTGAATACCGCATTGATAGAGCTTGAAGATGATGTTGTTGAGGAGAAGGAATAGATTTTGATATTCGATTAATTAATCCAAAACCAAAGAAAAGATGAATTTCGAACTATCAGAAGAGCAACAAATGATACGTGACACGGTGCGTGATTTCGCCGAAAGGGAGATTAAACCTGTTGCACAAGAGCTGGATGAAAAGGCTGAGTTCTCGTATGATATCACCGCCAAAATGGGTGAGCTTGGCTTATTTGGCATGTACCTGCCCGAGAAATATGGTGGACAGGGACTCGACACCCTTTCATATATCATCGCGGTGGAAGAACTGGCACGCATCGACGGTTCCCAGGCAGCGACACTGGCTGCACACAACTCTCTGGGCATTGGCCCCATATACTATTATGGGAGTGAGGAACAAAAGATGAAGTATCTGCCGCAACTGTGTACGGGAAAGGCTCTCTGGGGCTTTGGATTGACCGAACCCAATGCCGGATCCGATTCACGTGGTTCCAAAACTACAGCGAAAGTGGATGGTGATGATTGGATTATTGACGGATCAAAGATCTTCATTACTAACGGATCAGTTGATATCAGCATCGGCAGTTCAGTACAGGCCGTTAGCGGTGAGGAGAATGGGAAAAAGATTTTCACAACCTTTCTTGTCGATAAAGGGACGCCGGGTTTTAAAACGGTTTCCATGCATGGCAAGATGATGTGGCGGGCTTCCGATACGGCAGAGCTATATTTCGATGATTGCCGCATACCCAAAGAGCATTTACTGGGGGAGATAGGGCAGGGTTCCAAGATCATGCTCAGCACGCTGGATAATGGGCGCCTGTCGATTGGTGCCATGGGCCTCGGACTGGCACAGGGGGCTTTTGAACTGGCCAGGGCATATGGCAATGAACGCAAGCAGTTTGGCAGGACCATCAACAGCTTTCAGGTGAATGCCTTTAAGCTGGCCGACATGGCACTGAAGATAGAACTCGGGCGTAACCTGCTCTACAAAGCATGCTGGCTGAAAGATGCCGGCAAGCCATTTGGCAAGGAATCGGCTATGGCTAAGCTATATTGCTCGGAAATTGCCAGGGAAGTAGCCGATGAAGCAGTTCAGATCCATGGTGGCTACGGACTGATGAAAGATTACGATATCGAGCGCCACTACCGCGACGCACGCCTGCTGCCGATTGGAGAGGGAACCTCTGAGATACAAAGGCTGGTCATTGCCAGATACGTGAATAGTTAGATCACGATATTTAATATTCGATATTCGATATTCGATATCCGATATTCGAATGCAGCATAAAATGAACGTATGAATTATAAGAAACTATGGTCTCCCACAGTGGAGCGCTCTGAACATTCCCGTATGAAGACCTTCATGGAGGAGGTGAATGAAAAATTCGGGAAGGATTTTCAAACATATGATGAGCTTTTTCAATGGAGTGTGGAGCAACCCGCCGACTTCTGGGGGGCTTTCTGGTACTTCAGCGGTATCCGGTATTCGAAAGATTTCGATACAGTTGTGGATGATCCCAAAAAGATGCCGGGGGCGAAGTGGTTTGAAGGTGCCAGGCTGAACTTTGCCGAAAACCTTTTGCCCAGAAGGGATGATAAGACCGCCATCATCTTCCGAGGAGAATCAGAATTTGAACGTCGTGTCAGCTATGCCGAACTTTATGACCAGGCACATCGCGTGGCGGAAGGAATGAAGAAACTTGGTGTAAAGAAAGGCGATCGCGTAGCCGGGTTCATACCCAATATGCCTGAAGCCATCATTGCCATGCTGGCAGCATCCTCATTAGGGGCCATATGGTCCTCATCATCACCCGATTTTGGTATCAAAGGCGTACTCGACCGCTTCAGCCAGATCGAGCCCAAAGTAATCTTTGCGGCCGATGGCTATTATTATAAAGGAAAGAGTTTCGATTCTCAGGAAAAATTAAAAGGCATCCTTGATAAATTGCCCTCTGTAGAGAAGGTTGTTCTGATCAATTACACAAATCATGTTGATACGTCGTCGATCGCTAATGCAGTGAGCTGGGAGGACTTTGCTGAACCGGTGACAGGTGACATGAGCTTTGAACAACTGCCTTTCGATCATCCCCTGTACATTATGTATTCTTCAGGGACAACCGGATTGCCGAAAAGCATCGTGCATTCGGCCGGTGGTACACTCATCCAGCACCTGAAAGAACTTATCCTCCACAGCAATCTGCATGAAGAGGATACCATCTTTTATTTTACCACCTGTGGTTGGATGATGTGGAACTGGTTCATCAGCAGCCTGGCAGTTGGCTCGACTATTGTCTGCTTCGATGGCAATCCCTTCCATCCCGCCCCGGATGCTCTTCTGCATATGGCAAAAGACCTGGATGTAACCATATTCGGCACCAGTGCCAAGTACATCGCCAGTCTTGAAAATGCCGGTGTTGTACCAAAAGATATAAGTGCATTCCCGGCCCTGAAAGCGATCTGCTCCACGGGATCACCTCTCTCCAACGAGAGCTTTGAATACGTTTACAGCCAATGGAAAGAAGATGTGCAGCTTTCCTCCATTGCAGGTGGAACGGATATTGTGTCCTGCTTCATGCTTGGCAACCCAATGTTACCAGTTTATATGGGTGAAATACAATGTCGTGGCCTCGGAATGGATGTGGACAGCTTCGATGATTTCGGGCAGAGCATAAGTGGTAAGCAAGGGGAACTGGTTTGCAAGACGGCTTTTCCTTCCATGCCCATATATTTTTGGAACGACCCGGATGGAAAGAAATACCATGATGCTTATTTCGATGTTTATGACGGCATCTGGCGGCATGGCGACTATATCCTGCTAAGTGGGCACGGAGGTATTACAATGTTTGGAAGATCTGATGCCACACTAAATCCGGGAGGCGTCCGTATCGGTACTGCCGAGATCTACAATGTGGTGGAAAATATGGATGAAGTGGAGGATGCTGTTGTCATCGGCCAGAAATGGGAAGATGATGAAAGGGTCGTGCTCTTTGTGAAACTGAATGAAGGCTTCACACTTGACGATGATCTCAAGATAAAAATATCCAAACTTATTCGCAGCAATTGCAGCCCGCGCCATGTGCCGGCCATCATCCTTGAAACGGAAGGTGTGCCTTATACATTGAATGGGAAAAAGGTGGAGATCGCCGTAAAAAAGGCCATACTCGGGGAAGAGATCAAGAATAAGGATGCACTTGCCAATCCTGAGGTGCTGGATTATTTCGAAAAGCTTGAAGGGCTTGGGGGTTAAGATTCGAAAACTGAAACCTAAAACTCGAAACTTGAGACTCGATCCATTTCCATGTTCTTTGTGCTTTATTCAAATACCTTATCTTTGAGTACATGAAAAAGAAGCATCTTCTATTACTTTCACTGCTATCGGGGCTAATACTTTCTCTGGCCTGGCCGCGTGATGGCTTTGCTGGGCTGATGCTCCTGGGATTTATTCCTTTCCTATTTATCGAGGACTATATAAGCAAGAATAAACAGGATTTTCATCGCTTCGCGGTACTGGTATATACGTACCCGGGCTTTTTGCTTTGGAATGTGCTCACCACCTACTGGATATGGAACTCCACGGAAGTGGGCTCAATAGGTGCTTTTGTGGCCAATGCCTTTTTTATGGCGCTGGTATTCAATATTTATTCCTTTACCAAGAAACATATTTACGGGAAGAACAATGGCTACTTCATCCTACCATTTTATTGGATGAGCTTCGAATACTGGCACCTGAACTGGGATATGAGCTGGCCCTGGCTCAGCCTGGGAAATGCCTTTGCCAATTTTCCCTCCTGGGTGCAATGGTATGAGTATACCGGTGCTTTTGGTGGCACGTTGTGGATATTAGTGCTGAATATTCTGTTTTATAAGTTCATAACCCTGGGCTGGAAGAACAGGAAACTTATTAAGGATAAGATCATATGGGGCACGGCATCTGCGCTCTTCCTGCTGCTGCCTTTGCTGATCTCGATCATCATTTACAACGCTTATGAAGAAGAGGATCGTCCCGTGGAGGTGATCGTGACGCAGGCCAACATCAACCCATATACTGAACAATATTCCCTTCCACCTGAAGAAGTCGTGGAACGGAATCTGGATCTGATAAAAACTATCATCGATGATAATACGGATTTTGTGGTCTGCCCGGAGTCGTCTATTCAAGAGGCCATTTGGGAGGATCGCTTTGACCAAAGTCCCAGCATCCGGCAAGTTAAAAACTTTATTTCCGCGTATCCTAATGCGACTTTCATTATAGGGGCATCCACTTTCAGGGAGTATGAAGAAGGGGAGGAGCTAAGATTCTCAGCGCGAAAATTCAGGGATGCAGATGCTTATTATGATGCTTACAATACAGTATTCTTTATAGATGCACTCGGTGAAATTGAAGTTTACCATAAATCGAAGTTAACACCGGGTGTTGAAACCATGCCCTTCCCCCAATACCTGGGTTTCTTCGATAACTTTGCCATCGACCTGGGTGGGACAGTGGGCAGCCTCGGCACAGACGATATAAGGAAGGTGTTTGTGACCCGGGATGACTCTTTGAGGGTGTCTGCAGTAATATGCTATGAATCCGTTTACGGGGAGTTTTTTGCTGAATTTGCCCGAAACGGTGCTGAACTCATCTTTATTGTGACCAACGATGGCTGGTGGGGAAATACACCGGGTCACAAGCAGCACTTCATCTATTCACGCCTGCGTGCCATTGAAACCCGTCGTAGCATCGCACGATCAGCCAATACGGGAATCTCCGCATTTATCAATCAAAGGGGTGACATCGTGGAGGAATCCGGATACTGGGTCCCGACCGTTTTGAAGCAAAGTATCAATGCCAATGATAAGATCACTTTTTATTCCATGTATGGAGATTACCTGGCCAGGATCGCTGCATTTGTCTCAGTTTTACTATTGCTGATCTCGATCAGCCTGGGCTTAAGAAGAAGGCAGTAAGAAGTACACCTTCCCCAAAACCATCACTTATGTGGATAAGAAACTATTAGCGAAATTGCCTGTGTCTGAGCCCTGCAGTTTACAATTTGCAGGGAATGCTTAGCAGCATTTATTTGAAGCGAAAGGAATAAATTACTTACTCGTTATTAAGTGTCTTCACGGGGCTGGTTCTCATTGCCTTTAATAGGTGATATGCTATTGTGAGCATAATAATAGTAATGGTGATCAGTAATCCGTAACCAAAAAACAGGAAATCTATATTAACCCTGTAAGTGAAGTTCTCCAGCCAGTTGTGCATTAAAACCCATGCGATCGGCCAAATGATGATGTTTGCCAGCACTCCCAACTTCAGAAAGCTGGACGACAAGTTTAAAATGAGATCATTAGCCCCTGCTCCCAATACCTTTCTTATTGCAATTTCATGGGTTCTTTTTTCTATTGTGAAAGCAGCAAGTCCAAATAATCCAAGGCAGGAAATAAAAATGGCGAGAAAAGTAAAAGTAGCGAATAAGATCTCTTTTCTTTGTTCATCAATATAGAGGTCATTAAGTTCTTGTGACAGGGATTCATATTCGAAAGGAAACTCCGGGTTATAGTATTCCCATACTTCGCTGAGCTTTGCTATTGCTCGTTTTTCAGCATTGGGTTCATGTCGTACGATAAGGTAATTAAAATAGTCCCCTGTTCTAAACACCAATGGTTCAATCACTTCGCGAAGTGATTTGAAGTGAAAGTCTTCAATTACACCTATAATAATTCCTCGTTGTTCTCCTTGTTGGAACCATTTCCCAACAGGATTTTTCATTCCCATATGCAGGGCTGCCGATTCATTGATCACATAGTTAGTAGAATCAGTTGTGTTCTCAAACCAGCGCCCTTCTTTGATAGTGAGCTGCATGGTTTGCTGAAAATCAAAACTTGTTGTATAGAAATACAAGAACTTTTCATCTGCTTCTTCTTTACCTTCCCAACTGGTATTTCCCCATAAATGAATTGTGGTTGTGGGAATATCGGAAGAGATACTTACATTGTTTATGGCAGGATCGGAAAGTAACATATTCTTCAATCCCTGGTAGTCTTCAAGAAGGTCTGCTCTGTCGGGAACATAGAGTAGGTTGTTTCTGTCAAAACCAAGGTCTTTTGTGCTTACAAGATTTAGCTGATCCCTCACCACCAGTGTGGCGATGATGAGCATGACCGAAATGCTGATCTGTATAATGAACAGAAGCTTTCTGATTCCGGTGGCTCCTCCTTTTTTGGAGTAATTACCTTTCAGGACTGAGGCCGGTTGAAATGATGAAAGATAAAATGCTGGATAAACACCCGCTATGACCCCGGTGATGCTCACTATAATAATAAATAGGAGAAAATTCCATGTTGTAAATGATTGAAATAGCGTGAGATTCTTGCCTGTGAATTCATTGAATTCAGGTAAAAAGAGCTCGACAATAAGCAATGAAATGGCCAATGCGATCAAGGAGTAGAGAACAGTTTCTCCAATAAACTGCCTGATAAGCTGTATCCGGGTAGCACCAGATACTTTCCTCAACCCTACTTCCTTTGCTCTTCCTGCTGCTTTAGCTGTTGTTAAATTGATAAAGTTAATACAGGCAATGAGCAAAATGAAAAATGCAATGACGATGAAATAATAAACATCATTGTTGATCTCGGATTCCGAATCGGCAAGGTCGATATCCATGTTTGATTTTAGATGTATGTCGGTAAGAGCCTGTAGGTAGAAGCCAACTGAAATGTCTTCGCCCATGAGCTCTATCATAAGGTCATTAATTTTCTTGCCAACGGTATCGATGTTTGCACCTTCTTTAAGTACAAAATAGTTATTGAAATAGAAGTTACCCCAACCTGTAGTAGCACCTCGTTTTTCCAAGATCTCAAACGGAATTACAAAATCAAACTTTAAATGAGAATTCTCAGGTACATTCTCGCAAACGCCGATGATCACAAAATTTACATCATTGAAAAATCGCAGCGTATGGCCTATGGGATTCTTGTCGCCAAAGTATTTCTCGGCAATGGATTCGCTTATTACAACTGAATAAGGATCCATCATTAATTGCTCAGGGTCACCTTGCTTGAGTTTGAATGTGAATACATCAAAGAAATTAGAGTCGACAAAAACCCTCCTGCTTTCATAATAGGACCTTAAACTTTGTGTGCTATCATCTGGATCTATAGTGACCAGCATATTATCGGCATAAGGCCTGAAAGTTGTATAATTGATAATTTCCGGGATGTTCTCTTTGATGTATTTCCCGGCAGGTGCCGGGCCCACTGCAGCTTTAAAAGGCTTCCCTCCCTGATCCGTGTAAGTAATGAGTCGGCAAATTCTCGTGGCGTCCTCATGAAAGCGGTCATAACTTAATTCATCTCTTATCCAGAGCATAATCAGGATGAATGCAGCCATCCCAATGCTTAGTCCAACGATGTTGATAATAGAGAAAAGTTTGTTTCTTGTAAAATTTCGAAAGCTAATCTTAAGGAAATTTCTTACCATAGTTTGGATGTATCTACGAACTATTAATTTATGAATTATTACTCATGCTTAAGAATATCCGCTGGATTGCTTCTGGCCAGGCCCAGGATGTTGATTATGGAAAAAAGTTTGTTTCGGAACAAATTCCGAATGGCAATGACGAGATAATTTCTAAACATTAGCTGCAAAAAAAATAAAATAATTCAACACTCAACACTCAAAACCCAACACTTTATTCATACTTGATCGCATCCACCGGATTTGACGATGCTGCCCTCAGGATATGGAAGCTGATACTGAGCATACCCACTGCGAGTGCCATCACTCCGCCAAGGATAAAGGCAAATACTCCGATCTGGATATGGAATGCAAAGTTTTGCAGCCACAGATCAAGTACATACCATGATACCGGAATAGCCAGCACAAAGGCAATCACAATTAGTATTGCGAAGTCGCGGTATAGCAGGTTCACGATATTGGGCATAGTGGCACCGAGCACCTTTCTGATGCCGATCTCCTTCGTACGCTGCTCAGCGATGAATGATGATAAGCCTAATAATCCCAAAAGGGCTATGAAGATCGTTAAGAAGGTCGCAATACTGAAGATGATCCCCAGGTTCTTTTCGGCAATATACATTTCATCCCATGTTTCTTCAAGAAACCTGTAATCGAATGGCCGGTTTGCACCGAAATCGTTCCACTTTTCCTCAATAAAATCAATTGTATTCTGCATATTCTCGCCACTGATACGGATACTCAGATGGACCTTTCTGAACTCTGCAGGAAACATCATCTGCTGCTGTACATTGTTATGCAGGGATTTGAAATGATAATCTTCAATCACTCCGATCACTTTCATGATCCTCCCTTCTTCACCATCAAGGCCAAATCCCCAGTTAACTTTTTTTCCAATGGGATTGTCATCCCATCCGTAGGCCTTTACCAATGCTTCATTTACCACTACGGCAGCTGAATCATCAGTACCCATACTTTCATCAAAAAATCTTCCTTCCTTCAAGGTGATACCATAAACATCAATATAGTGATAGTCGACAATTGTAATAATACTGGATTCATCTATCCATCCCGAATCCTTTTCCATCCTTACCACCTGTATCCAGGTGTTTGCCCCCGGAACGCCAATTGAATTTGTTACACCCAGGATATCCGGATTCTGGAGCAACTCTTCTCTGAACATCTCGGCCTTCGCCCTTAAAGAAGTGTCTTGCAATTCGAGGATCATCATATTGTCCATTTCAAATCCCAGGTCCTTGTTTTTAAGGAAGCTGAGTTGTTGTGCAACAATAATGGCTCCAATGATCATGGAAGTTGCAATGAAAAACTGGAAAACCACCAGGATTTTCCTGAGAATTCCGCTTCCTCCTGTTTTTGCAACCGTGCCTTTGACTACGGTTACGGGATTAAAGGATGAAAGGTAAAATGCAGGATAACTACCTGAAATGAGCCCGATAATTGTTGCCACCACAATCATCACAAGGGTGAAGCCCGGGTTTATAAAAATATCAGGGTTCACACTTTTGCCTGATACGAGATTAAATTCTGGCAGCAATAGGTAAACGAATAAGGCTGCTATAACGAGGGATATATAACTTAATAGCAATGATTCTCCGAGAAATTGCCCAATTAGCTGACCTTTTTGTGCACCGGCCACCTTTCTGATCCCTACTTCCCTGGCCCTCTTGGTTGATCGGGCTGTGGCCATATTCATATAGTTGATGGCCGCGATGAGTAGAATAAACAGGGCAACAGCAATGAAAATGTATATAAATGCCCTGTTCCCTTTAGGAAAGTCTGATCCAACATGCTCAGAAAAGTGCTGATCAGCCAATGGTGTCGACATCAGGTCATAACTGGCGTTGATTTGGTCGCCGATGTCTTTCATGTATTTCTCGTAAAACTCCGGAAACTTGTCATGAATAGACTGCATCTCACTGTTCTCATTCAGCATGATGTAGGTATACACTCCGATATTCCAGAATCTGCCGGGTTCCATGCTGTTAAACTCTTCTTCTCCAGCTTCCGCAGCCAGGGTAGTCCCTGATATTAATGCATCAAAGCGGAGGTGTGAGTTCGACGGCACATCTTCCATTACTCCGGTAACCTTGAACTGCCTGCCTGTGCCTTGTTCAAGGATCAGGCCCATCGGATCTTCATCGCCAAAGTACTTTTCAGCGATCGACTTTGTAAGGACGATGGAGAGGGGCTCCACAAGGCATTTTCCCGGATCGCCCACGATCAGCTTGTGTGTGAATACCTGGAAGAAAGTTGAGTCAGTATAATAAATGTCTTCTTCATATGACTCCTTCTCATTATACCTGAAAAGTGAATTCCCGGCTCCGAATATTCTGTTCACGGCAATAATTTCGGGATACTCCAGCATTAGCGCCGGACCCATGGGCACCGGTACAATAGCAAACAATTCATTCTTTCCTGCAATGGTAAAGTTTGACTCCAGCCGGTGTATCTGTGAAGCATTTTCATGATAGGCATCATATGACATTTCATCGTTGATGTGTAGATACAAAAAAATGAAGGCCGTTAGTCCAATAGATAAACCGAGGATATTCAGGAAGGAATAGAACTTGTTCTTCACAATATTCCTGAAGGCACTCTTAATATAATTTTTGATCATGGTTGGGTGGCTTTTGGGTTTATTTTACTTGATGTTCTCGGTGATGATCTGGCCGTCGAAAAGGCGGACAATACGTTGCGCATATTCTGCATCGCGTTGGGAGTGTGTAACGATGATGATGGTGGTTCCCTCTGCATTCAATGATTCGAGCAGATTCATCACTTCCTCACCATTGACGGAGTCAAGGTTCCCTGTTGGCTCATCGGCCAGGATCAGGTGGGGGTTGGCAACTACTGCACGGGCCACGGCCACACGCTGTTGCTGTCCACCGGATAACTGCATGGGAAAGTGCTTCTTCCTGTGAAGGATCTGCATCTTTTCCAGTACCTCTTCAACGCGCTTTTTGCGCTGCGATGCCGGCATGCCCAGATAGATAAGCGGAAGTTCCACATTTTCATGTACGTTGAGTTCGTCGATCAGGTTAAAACTCTGGAATACGAATCCAATATTTTTCTTCCGTAGCTTGGCGCGCTGGCGTTCATTCATGCTGGCAACCTCCTTGTCGTTGAACAGATAACTTCCTCCACTCGGATTATCGAGCAGGCCGAGAATGTTCAGCAGGGTAGATTTCCCGCAGCCGGAAGGCCCCATAATAGCTACAAACTCTCCGGGTTTTACCCGAAAACTGACTTCATCCAGGGCTGTGGTTTCTACCTCGTCAGTCCTGAAGATCTTACTTAATTTTTCTGTTTTGATCATTGCTGTGATATTTAATTATAAATATTTAAAATATGACGATGTGTCCGTGTATTAGTTACATAATTATTCATACTTCAATGTGTCTGCCGGGTTTGTCCTCGATGCAAACCAGGCTTTGATAGCTGTGATGATCAATGCCAGGGCCATGGCTATGAGGGCAGCAACTAGGAACATCACCCAATTGAGGGAGGTTCGGTAAGCAAAGTGTGCCAGCCAGTCGGAGATCACCAGCCATGATACTACCCAGGCCAGGATGCTGGCAATGGTGATCAGCCAGAAAAATTCTAGCGACAGCAGCTTGATAATATGCAGTGATCCGGCTCCCATTACCTTTCTGATCCCGATCTCATGGGTGCGCTTTTCTGCCATGAATGATACCAGGCCAAAGATGCCCAGTCCGGCAATGATGAGGATGAGAATGGTGAAGATAAATGAGAGGGTGCTCAGGTTATTCTCATCAGCATAAAGTTTCTTTAATTCCTGGTCCAGGAAGGAGTATTCGAACGGACGTGTTGGAGCATAATTATTCCAAACCGTATTCACCAAATCAATGACTTCCTGTTCTTTCCCTGCCTGGTATTTGATGGCAACATATTTCAGGAACCACCTGATCTCGGGAGGGTTTTCCTTCATATTTAATACGAAAGGCCCGCTGGCTTCATGCAGGGAGGTGACATGGAAATCATTGATCACTCCGATCACCCTTTCATCGCCATTTAGCGACCTGAACTTCTTGCCCAGGGCAGCTTCATTGCTTTCCCATCCCATATGTCTGACCATAGCTTCATTGATCAGTATCCCTGTGGCGGGATCGGAGGTGTTGGTTTCCTGATAATCCCTTCCCGCCAGGGTCTTGATTCCGAAGGTATTCAGGAAATTCCACTGAACAACCAGTGCCGGATAGAATTGCCACTGATCTTCGGGAAAGCCTTCAGGCCTGAACTCATGCGTGTTGTGGGCAGCTCCAAAGATATCGTCCATGGCGGTGACATTCAGTATCTTTGAGTCCTGCATCAATTCTTTGCTGAAAGCCTCATAGCTTCTGGCGATGGGAGTGCGGTTTATCGGCACCACCATGATGTTTTCCTTGTTGAAACCCAAACTGGCATTCTTCAGGTAGTTTAGCTGGTTGAAGATCACCATGGTGCCGATGATCAGGCTGATCGATATGGTAAACTGGAGAACGACCAACAACTTTCTGGAAAAGCCACTGTTCCTGCCAAGCCCACGGTCGCCGTTCAACACATTCAGAGGCTTGAAGGCCGAAAGGTAGAAAGCAGGGTAGATGCCTGCAAAGAATCCTGTTAGCAAACCCAGTAGGACCAATGCAACAATATTTATGGGTTGCAGCAGTATGGATAATTCAAAATTCTTACCCGTAAAGGTATTGAAGGCCGGGATCGTTAATTCTACCACGATGATGGCCAGCAGGAGAGAGATGTAGGTCAGGATAAATGATTCGCCCATAAACTGTGAGATCAGCCTGTACCTTGAAACTCCAATGGTTTTCTTGATCCCGATCTCACGTGCCCGGTTTCCTGAGGTGGCGGTGGACAAATTCATAAAGTTGATGGCCGCTATTAGCAGAAGGAAGAGCGCAATTGATGTAAGAATATATATGTATGAACGGTTGCTGTTCTGCTCGATCTCATAGTCCAGCCTTGATTCAAGATGTATGCTGGTGAGCGACTGCAGGTATAAGGTCACATTGTCTTTTTCGGCATCGTAGAAATACTTTTCTACAAATCCCGCAAACTCTTTTTCGAGCATATCGGGTGTGGCTCCTTTAGCCAGCAGCATATAGGTCCAGCATGGATTCCAGACCCAGGTCTGGGGAAGCCGGCCACCATAGGCTGCTTTCACCGATGACATAGACCCTATGAAATCGAAAATATAATGCGATTGTGTGGGAACATCCTCGATGACACCACTGACCTTGAGCGGAGCAACCTCTTCAAACTTCAGGATCTCACCCATGGGGTCTTCGTCTCCGAAATACTTCACGGCCATCGACTTAGTGATGACCACGGCATTGATCTCATCCAGGGCAGTGGCAGGGTCACCCTGAATAAATTTATGCTTGAAGATCTCGAAAAAGGTCGAATCGGCAAAGAAGAACCTTCGTTCATTATATTTATGCTCACCGTATTCTACCAGGCTACGCGGAGCCTGGAAGTTGTATAGCCGGCAGATATTCTCTACCAGGCCGGGGAAATCATTTTTCAGGGTAAAAGCCACAGGAAAAGGCAAACTTGCGGAGTTCTCTCCAACGCCTTCAAAATCGTATAGTTGTGCAATTCGATATATGTCGTCGGAGCGCTCATGGTAGCGGTCGTAGCCCAGCTCATCCATCACATAGATCATGATCAGGATGAAACTGGATATACCAATGGCCAGCCCGATGACATTTATCAGCGAATAAGTCCTTCGCTTGATAAGGTATCTGATGGCTGTCCTGAAAAAATGAAGCATATTCTATCGTTTGTTTTATTCGGGAATCTGAAAATATATCTTGCTGACGATCTTCCAGCCATCCACAAACTTATATAGCGAAAGATAATCAGTATAGATCTTCTCGCCTGCTTTGCTCAGATGGATCTTGGCCACAGCAGCCGTTCCGGTGATGTCGATAAACTCGAACTCACAACTGGTGATCTCTTCTTTCGGAAGTGGATCGGGATTCTTGGCTTGCCCCATTTCTTCATATATAATCCAGTTGTAAATGGGGAACTTACTTACCATGTCGTTTTTAAAGACGAGGAGCTCGAAGCCCGGATGGAAACCCTCACGGGTGGCATCGAGGTCGCCATTGTTCTGCAGTCCATCAACATAGGCAGTAAGGATCAGGCTCTTGATAGCATCTTTGTCTTTTTCAACATCCTGAGCAAATACAAAAGCACACATGCTGAGGAGGAGAAATAATGTAAATAGTTTTTTCATCTTTTAAGGTTTTGAGTGTTGGGGGTTGGGTTTTGAGTTATACTAAATCTTACTTTTTGATTTTAGGATACCATAGTACCTGGTTTCTTCCTGAACATCAGGGGAATATTGTCTTTTCCCGGTGCCCCGATCTCCATTAGCTCCCAATCTTTGTCGTATTCTTCTATCTTTTTCTTCAGGATGGGAACATGGCTGCTGGGGGGATCGTCGTTTCCTTCCCAGGTCAGCAATTCAACCCTGTATTGAAGGGTCTTCTTGCGTCCATTGATCCTGACTTCGATCTCAATGTTTTGTTCTACATCTACATCAGGGATTAGGATTACAACTTCTTTCATAGCGAATAGGTTTAAGGGTTGATATTTTATATGGGTCAATCTCTGAAAATAAGCTTGTCTTTACTGCCGAAGGATTTATAGGATGAGACAATCACCTTTTCTCCCGGGTCGAGCCCGCCTTTGACTTCATAGTAGCGTGTATTTTGTCTTCCTATGCTGATTTCTCTTTTTATAGCAAAGCTGCCGGAAGGATCGACAACATATATCCAGTTGCCTCCTGTTTCCTGGAAGAATCCGCCACGTTTCACGATGATAGCATCGCTGGCGCTGCTGAATATCACCCTCAGCTGAACGGTCTGCCCACGCTTGATAGCTGCAGGGTGTTCACCATCAAAAAGGAGATCGACCTCAAAAGTGCCGCCGACTACATCTGTATAAATCTTTTTGATCTTTAATTTATATGTCTCTCTGTTGAAATCAAATTCAGCTTCCTGCCCTACAAATACCCTGGATATATATCGTTCATCGATCCTGGCTTTCAACTTGTATCCATCCATCATATCGATCTGGGCAAGGTGTTCACCGGCTTGCTTGAGCTCACCGATCTCAGCACTGAAAGATGAGAGCTTACCATCAGCAGGGGCCTTGATATTTAAACTCTCAACAGTTTTTCTGAGCAATTCAAGGTTGTTGCCCATCCTGCTCATGGATTGATTGATCTGAATGATCTGCGAATAGGCAAAGATAGAGTCCAGTTTCTGCAACTCCACGCTGAGTTCAAGCTGCCTTTCCAGTCCAAGAAAATTTCTTTCTGCGTCTTCCCATTCCTTAAGAGCGATCACATGGTTTTCATATAACTGCTTTTTCCTGTCATAGTCTTGCTCCGCCTGCTGCAACTGATAACTGAGGGTAGCAATTTCCTTTTCCCTGATAAACTTACTCTGTTCTAATTGTATCTTGGTATTCTGAAGGTTGTTGATGGCATCCAGCATCCTGGTCTCCTGCTCCATGGTACTGAGCTCCATGTTGGCGTTCATAAGTTTCAGGATGGGTTCACCCTTTTTCAGGATGGCACCATCTTCTACCCAAACAGCTTCTACAATACCTCCTGTCACGGCGTCGATATACACCGTATTTTTAGGGAAGACGATCCCATCGACAGGAATGAATTCCTGAAATTTCTCTTCCAGAACGGTGGCAATGCTAAGCTGATCCTGGTTTACATACAGCCTGCTTTGCTTATCTCTCAGGAAGAAGATATAAACAAGGAACATCAGAAAAACAAGGATCGCAAATATTGTCAAGATCCTTTTCAGTGTCCACTTCTTTTTTTCAATTGGTCGGTCCATTTTAATAAAATTTGGTTTAACATTTTTTAACTAATTCTGTGCCACCTTTCGTAAGGAGTTGTCATACAGGGAGGTATCAGGGGCCTTCAAAGGCAATGTCCATGGATGTGTCCATATTCGTCCATATTTCTGTACAAATACGAACATTATTCCTAATTTTACACGTTATCACGCTCGCCGGGCTCTTGTCTGTTATAAGGATGCATTTATAATCAAGTAGTTATATTTTCTTGCACGATAATTGGTATTTAAGGGAGCCTGACAATAAAAACCATCGCACATGAGTAAAATGGAAGCAAAGATCCTCATCATCGACGACGACAGGGATGTCCTCCTGGCGGCAAAGTTGTTCCTGAAACAGCATCTCAGCATAGTACATACCGAAGAGAATCCGGAAAACATCCCGGACCTGATGCATAATGAAACCTATGATGTCATTTTGCTCGACATGAACTTTTCCAGGGACGCCACCAGTGGCAAAGAAGGTTTTATGTGGCTGAACAAGATCCTTGAGATCGACCCGGCCACGGTAGTGATCCTGATCACCGGTTATGGCGATATTGAACTGGCTGTACAGGGGATCAAGGAAGGAGCCACAAATTTCCTGCTCAAGCCATGGGATAACAAGAAGCTCGTGGCTACCATTACCACTTCTCTCCAACTCAGAAAATCCAAGGTGGAACTGGAATCCCTGCGGACCAAGCAAAAGGTAATGATCGCTGATCAGCACCGCTCACACAGGAACATTATCGGTGATTCGCTGGAGATGCAAAAAGTGCTGGAAACCGTCAGGAAAGTAGCCGTGACTGAAGCCAATGTAATTATCCTTGGTGAGAACGGAACCGGAAAAGAACTTATAGCCAGGGCCATACATATGGCATCGGCAAAGAAAGACGAGGTTTTCATCAGTGTTGACCTGGGAGCCATCAGCGAATCACTCTTTGAAAGTGAATTGTTCGGATTTAAGAAAGGTGCTTTCACCGACGCCAAGGAAGACAGGGCGGGCCGTTTTGAAGCAGCTAATAAAGGCACTATCTTCCTTGATGAGATCGGTAACCTGTCCATGTCATTGCAATCGAAACTACTGAGTGTGATTCAGAACAGGAATGTGGTCAGACTGGGTACCAATAAGGAGATCCCAATCGATGTACGCCTGGTTTGTGCCACCAACATGCCACTTTACCAGATGGTAAACGAGAGCAAATTCAGGCAGGATCTGCTTTACAGGATCAATACCGTAGAGATCCATGTGCCTCCCCTGAGAGAGCGTCCGAGCGATATACCCCAGCTTGTGGAATACTTTCTGGAGATATATTCAAAGAAATATAAGGTGCCGTCAAAGCGCCTGAATGCATCTACCCTGAAAAGACTTGAGAAGCATAACTGGCCCGGGAATATCCGGGAATTACAGCATTCCGTAGAACGTGCAGTGATCATGAGTGAATCAAGTATCCTGCAACCTTCCGATTTCTTCCTGTCACCTGTTGAAGATTCTCAGTCAGAGACGATAAGCACTTCCAACATGAACCTGGAAGAAACAGAAAAGATGCTCATCCGCAAAGTGATCGATAAACATGGCGGAAACATCAGTAAGGCAGCAAAAGAACTTGGACTTACACGTGCTTCACTTTACAGAAGGATAGAGAAATATGGTATTTAGGCGTTTTCGCATACAGGTCATTTTCAGGTTGCTGCTTCTGGCAATCTCTTTCTTCCTCTTGTTCTACCTGTTGGATAAGACCAGGTATAATATTACCGCAATAATCATTGTCGGGCTAATAATTTACCAGACCTTCATCCTTATCCGATATGTGGAGAGGACCAATCGCAAGCTTACACTCTTTCTCCAGGTCATCAGGTATTCCGATTTTTCCAGTACTTTTTCCGACCGCGGGCTCGGGAAAAGCTTCGAAGACCTCAACAGTGCTTTTATGGAAGTAATAGAGCAGTTCAAGAAGCACAGAGCAGAAAAGGAGGAACATTATAACTACCTGCATACGGTAGTGCAGCACATAAACATCGGGATTATTGCCTATAATAGTGCGGGAAAGGTGGATCTGTTCAACGCGGCCATGAAAAGGTTGCTGCGGACACGGAATATTAGATTCCTTTCCGACCTGGATGGAGTTAAGGAGGGCTTGTCAGACACATTACAGAAGCTGAAGTCAGGCGAGCGCACACTCATCCGGCTTTTCATCAATGATGAGTTGCTGCAGATCTCCGCATATGCCACAGAGTTCAGGATGCGTGGTGAACATTATACCCTCGTCAGCCTCCAGGATATCAGCTCCGAGCTGGATGAAAAAGAGATTGAATCATGGCAAAAGTTGATACGGGTACTGACACATGAGATCACAAACTCCATTACACCCATCTCATCACTGGCCTCAACAGTGCGTGAAATGCTCCTTGATGAAGACCATGACCAGGTACTTCTGAAAGCACTCGATGGAGAAGACCTGGAAGGCGTACAGAGAGCCATAGATACGATTCAAAAGAGAAGCCAGGGCTTGCTTAATTTCGTGGAGGTATACCGCAACCTGACACGTATACCCAAGCCAAACTTCAGATATTTTAAGGTTCATGAGATCTTTGAACGTTCGGAGCACCTCCTCAAACCAAAAATGCAGGAGCTTGGTATCAGCTGCAGCAACAGGGTCTTCCCTCCGGATATGATGGTCACCGCCGATCCTGACCTTGTCGACCAGGTTATCATAAATATAATACTGAATGCCATGGATGCGGTAAAAGGAAAAGAAGATGGTGAGATCAGCGTGCTGGCCACCAAGAATAATAACAACCGTGTCGTAGTCGATATTAAAGATAATGGATCAGGGATAAAGCCCGATATCATGGATAAGATATTCATGCCATTTTTTACATCCAAAAAGCATGGTTCAGGCATTGGCCTGAGCCTGTCGCGGCAGATCATGCACCTGCATAAAGGCACGATCACTGTAAAATCAAATCCCGGCGAGGGAACCACCTTTACACTAACATTTTAAGCATGTCGAAAGAAGCAAAAACCAATTTAAACGAGATCCTCCCACTACTCAAAACGCGTTGGAGCCCCAGGGCATTTGAAGATAAAGCTGTCGAAGCTGAAAAGCTGAGAAATATTCTGGAGGCTGCCCGCTGGTCCCCTTCTGCTTCGAATATCCAGCCCTGGATATTTTTCCCAGGATTGAAAGGGGATGAGACGTATGAAAAAATTACCGCTACCCTGGTAGAGTTCAACCAGATGTGGACAAAATTTGCCCCGGTACTCATATTAAACTGCGGCAAGATCACGAATGATACCGGCGACCCCAATGGCAGCTGGCAATATGATATCGGGCAATCGGTGGCTCACCTGAGCATTCAGGCTATGCAGGAAGGCCTTCAAGTGCACCAGATGTCAGGTTTCGACGCCCTGAAGGCTGCAGAGCTTTTTGCCTTGCCGGAAGATGTGCAGGCTGTATCGGTAATAGCCATCGGATACCTGGGCGATCCTTCCATGCTGCATCCACGCATGCAAAAACCTGAACTGGCCGAGCGCGAACGCAAGGAAATGGATACCTTTGTCTTTTCCGGGATATATGGCCGGGCCTCAGAAATTGTTGAATAAGGAATAAATCAGAACTTTATGAATGCAAGAATAAGCTTCTTGATCATTGCGGTGGCGATGATAGCGTTTTCATGCGGAAACAGTAACATAGCCAATAATAAGGAACCCGATGAACCACAGAAATCATTGATCATACCAAAGTTTAATGCTGATTCTGCTTACGCCTATATCGAACAGCAGGTGAACTTCGGCCCCCGGGTACCGGGAACGGAAGCCCATGCTGCCTGTGCCTCCTGGCTTGAAACTACCATGAAAAGATTTGCTGATACTGTAATCGTACAGTCATTTAAGGCCAGGGCATATAATGGCGAAGTGCTTAGAGGGAAGAATATCATCGCCTCATACAATGTAGAAAACAAGAAAAGAGTCCTGCTTTGTGCACACTGGGATTCACGTCCCTATGCCGATTATGATCCCGATGATTCTATGCACGATACGCCCATCGATGGTGCTAATGATGGTGCCAGCGGTGTTGGTGTTTTGATAGAGACTGCCAGGCAGTTTGGTCTTCAGCATCCTGACATTGGTGTCGATATCGTGCTCTTCGACCTGGAAGATTACGGTCCTCCCCAGGATGCCCAATCTACTGCCACAGAAAACTGGGGACTGGGGTCACAGTATTGGTCAAAAGACCCGCATATACCCGCCTACCGCGCACGCTATGGCATACTGCTCGATATGGTGGGAGTGAAAGATGCCACCTTCCTCATGGAGGGCTTCTCCATGATGTACGCCCCTGCCAGGGTAAAAAAAGTCTGGGGAATCGCCCAGGGCCTGGGCTATGATAGCTATTTCCCTGATGAATATGGCAGCTATATTACCGACGACCACTATTTTGTGAATACACTGGCAAATATCCCAACCATCAATATCATACATCTTGAACGTGGTGAAGATACCGGAAGCTTTTTCAAGCACTGGCATACGCTGAACGATAACATGGAGCATATCGATGTTAACACTCTGTATGTAGTAGGTACCGTTGTTTTAAATGTGGTATACCGCGAAAAAGGATAATTTGCTCCCGGCCATTAAGCAAATTACAGCAACTCGTTGGCCAGGTTGGCCAGGTCGGAACGTTCCCCCTTCTCCAGTCTTACATGCGCATAGATCTCATGGTGCTTGATCTTATCGATCAGGTACGAAAGCCCGTTACTCTGTGAGTCAAGGTATGGGGTATCGATCTGGTAGATATCACCGGTAAAGATGATCTTGGTATTCTCCCCTGCCCGGGTGATGATGGTCTTCACTTCGTGTGGTGTGAGGTTCTGTGCCTCATCAACGATAAAGCATACATTGGAAATACTGCGTCCGCGGATATAGGCCAGCGGTGTGATCACCAGTTTTTCCTGCTCCAGCGCATCACTGATCTTTTTGAACTCCCTGTCTTTTTCGTTGAACTGATTCTGGATAAACTTGAGGTTATCCCAGAGCGGTTCCATATAAGGGTTTAGTTTTGAGGCAATGTCGCCCGGAAGGTAACCGATATCTTTATTGCTCAGGGGTACGATGGGCCTGGCCAGATAGATCTGCTTGAAGTTCTTTTTCTGCTCCAGCGCACCGGCCAGCGCCAGCAAGGTTTTCCCGGTACCGGCCACACCCTGTATGGTCACTAGCTTTACCTTGGGGTTGGAGATGGCATGAAGGGCAAACACCTGCTCCGCATTGCGTGGGGTGATCCTGTATGCGGGCGTTTTTTCTATCCGCTCTATCCTCTCCAGCACGGGATTGTAAAATACCAGGGCGGAGGTCCGGTCATTCTTCAGAATGAAGTAGTGGTTCGGGATAGGATTCTTGATGCCCACATCTTCAGGCATACAAAATCCATCGGCATAAATCCTGTCGATCACCTCCTTGGTCAATCCTTCTATAACCGTTCTCCCGACATACAATGATTCCAGGTCCTTGATCTTTCCCGTCTCAAAATCTTCTGCCGGGATGTTCAGGGATTTGGCTTTCAATCGAAGGTTGATATCCTTGGTGACCAGGGTTACTTTTTTCTCCGGATGCTCTTCACACAGCGAGAGGGCTGCATTCAGGATACGATGATCGGCATTGTTTTCTCCAAAAACTATGGTGGCATCCAGCGAATCCGCTCTTTCCTGCATAACCACCTTGAAATAACCGGCCTTGGGACGGTCAATAGGTATCCAGTTCTGCAGGGAATTGTTGGAGGATAATTTGTCCATGATGCGGATAAACTCCCGGGTCTCGAAATTCTTCGTCTCGTTCCCTTTCTTGAAGTGGTCAAGCTCTTCCAGCACTGTGATAGGAATAGCTACATCATTATCTTCGAAACTGTAAATGGCATTGTGGTTGTAAAGGATCACTGAAGTGTCGAGGACAAAAATCTTTTTTTGCTTTTTCTTTCTTGGCATCGGAAGGGGGTTTATACTATAAAACAACAATATATTTTGCGAAAAATTACAAGGCCTCTTAAGAACTTATTAAGTGAAGCCTGTTCATAAAAACCCTAAAATATTACTTTTGTGCTATGGCCAAACAAAAGAAACTATTCCTGCTCGATGCCATGGCATTGATCTACAGGGCATACTTTGCACTCAACAAGAATCCAAGGATCAATTCCAGGGGTTTAAATACCTCCGCCATCCTGGGTTTTGCAAATACCTTGCTGGAGGTGCTTCGGAATGAGCAGCCCACCCATATCGGTGTTGCCTTCGATACCAAGGCACCAACAATCAGGGAGGAAAGTTATGCTGAATATAAAGCCAACCGGGAGCGCATGCCGGAAGATATTTCACTTTCGATCCCATACATTGTTAAACTCATTGAAGCATTTAACATTCCAGTATTGAAGGCTGACGGCTACGAAGCTGATGATGTGATAGGTACCCTGGCTAAGAGGGCAGAACAGGAAGATTTCGAGGTGTTTATGATGACCCCTGATAAGGACTTTGGGCAGCTGGTGTCCGACAATATATATATGTATAAGCCGGCCAGAATGGGAAAGAAGGCAGAAGTGCTGGGTCCGGATGAGATCTGTGAAAAATATAAGATCCGGGAGCCGGAACAATTCATTGATATCCTGGGTTTGTGGGGAGATGCATCCGACAATATTCCCGGGGTGCCGGGGGTGGGAGAGAAGACCGCATCTAAACTGATAGGGGAGTTTGGAAGCATAGAAAACCTTCTGCTGAATACCGATAAGCTGAAAGGCAAGCTCAAAGAGAATGTAGAGAACTTCTCGGATCAGGCCATCATGTCGAAGCAGCTGGCTACCATTATCCTGGATGTGCCCGTTGCTTTTAATGAAGATGAGCTGAAGCATAGCGAACCCAACAGGGAAGCCCTGACAGAGCTCTTTGAGGAATTGGAATTCCGCACTTTTGCACAGCGGATTTTTAAAGCTACAGAAGAAAAGAAAAGTGACGAGCTAACTGAAGACAAAGAAGATAAGGGTGACCTCTTCAGCAGTGCAGGTGTAGAAGTACCCCTGAAAAATTTGCAGGATGTTAATTCAGTATCCCATGATTATGCGCTGGCAGAAAACAGCAAGGAAAGGGCTAAGCTCATTCGGAAGCTGAAGGAAGCAGATTCATTCTGTTTCGATACTGAAACCACGGGGCTGAATGCCAACGATACTGAGCTGGTGGCGATGTCCTTTGCAGTAAAAAAAGGCGAAGCCTGGCTTGTACCGGTACCGGAAAATTACCAGGAAGCACTGGAACTGGTCTCAGAATTCAAAGAGCTTTTTGAGGATGATCAGATCGGTAAGATCGGACAAAATCTGAAATTCGACATGTCGGTACTGAGATGGTATGATGTTGAGGTGAAGGGAAAACTTTTCGATACCATGATCGCCCACTATCTCATCGAGCCCGACATGCGGCATAATATGGACCTCCTCGCTGAAACCTACCTGGATTATAGGACCATTCCCATACAAAACCTGATCGGCAAAAAGGGGAAGAACCAGTTGAGCATGCGTACAGTTAGCCCGGCAATGATGAAAGACTATGCCTGCGAAGATGCCGACATCACCCTGCAACTCAAAGAGATATTCGACCCTCTGCTGAATGATGCAGGTACCATAAAACTGTTCAATGGCATTGAGATGCCACTGGTGCCGGTACTGGCTTCCATGGAAGCTGAAGGGGTTAAGCTGGAAACAGCAACACTTGCTGATTTTTCATCAGAACTGGAGCAGGGTATCACCAGGCTTGAAAAGGAGATCAAGGAACTGGCCGGGGCAGATTTCAACATTGCATCACCAAAGCAACTGGGTGAGATCCTCTTCGAAAAGCTGAAGGTAACCGATAAACCCAGGCTAACAAAAACTAAACAATATTCTACCGGTGAGGATGTACTGCTCAAGCTGGCCGACAGGCATCCTATCATTGACAAGATCCTTGATTTTCGTTCACTCGCCAAGCTGAAATCGACCTACGTAGATGCACTCCCCAGGTTGATCAACCCTCGCGATAACAGGATACATACTTCATATAACCAGGCTGTTGCGGCCACCGGAAGGCTAAGTTCCAACAATCCCAACCTTCAGAATATACCTATCAGGACTGAGATGGGGAGGGAGATCAGAAAAGCCTTTGTGCCCAGGAGCAAGGAATATACATTGCTCGCTGCCGACTATTCACAGATCGAGTTGAGAATCATTGCTGAACTCAGCAAAGATCAGGGCCTGATCGATACTTTCGTTAATGGATTGGATGTACACACAGCTACAGCGGCAAGGATATTTAGTGTAGACCTTGAAGATGTGACCACCGACATGCGGCGAAGTGCCAAAACCGTTAATTTCGGCATTGTTTATGGGATCTCTGCCTTCGGACTTTCAGAAAGGCTGAACATTCCGCGAAAGGAGGCTGCCGACATAATTGCCCAGTACTTTGCTAAATATCCCGGGGTGAAATCATACATGGAACAAACGATAGATTTCGCCAGGAAGAATGGATATGTGGAAACCATGATGGGCAGAAGGAGGTACCTGCGCGACATCAATTCATCCAATGCGACAGTGCGAGGTTATGCCGAGCGAAACGCCATTAATGCACCCGTACAGGGTTCTTCTGCTGATATGATAAAGATCGCCATGATCAGTATTCATGAAGTGATGCAGAAAGAAAAAATGAAATCGAAAATGATCCTTCAGGTGCATGATGAGCTGGTTTTCGATGCCTACGAAAAAGAGCTGGATATGCTCAGAGAATTGGTTGGCGATAAGATGCGATCAGCCATCCCAATGACGGTCCCGGTAGTTGTTGATATGAATACTGGCAACAATTGGTTGCAGGCACACTAATATTGTTATCTTTGCAACGGCAGTGTATATGCTTAGTATTGATAATCAGCAACATAGAAAATATTTTCTTGCTTGCCAAAGATTGAATCAGGATTAAAAAATTATTAAAAATTTGTTAATAAATTAAAATCCTGAGCTTATAGCCTCAGCCCTCAAGCGTTTAGAATTTTTCAACGACTTTCTGTTAATAAGTATTTGATTTGGCCCAAGTATTATAGCGTATATTAGTCAGGAAAATCTGCAGGCACTTCTTTAAATTCAAGCCGTTGAAAAATAGGGAAATGGAGATTTGAAAATTTTCAAAAATTAATTTATGGAGCTGAAAAATGATCTTTTTGTCAATGTCGACAAAGAAACAGAGCAGGGTGGGGAAAATTTTTATGATGAGGTTTTAGAGGAAAGAACTAAGCTGGAAACAAAACAGGAAAATGATGATGTTGCCGGCACAACTACTATTGAACAACAGCCAGAACCTACACAAGAAAACCAGAGCAGGTCATTGAAAAATTATTCCCAAGAAGAAGTCTTGGCGAAATCCATTGAGTATTTTAAAGGAGATACATTAGCCGCAAATGTATGGATGAACAAATATGCGCTGAAAGACAGCGATGGAAACATTTATGAGTTAACCCCTGATGATATGCACTGGCGTATTGCCAATGAGATTGCCAGGATAGAACAGAAGTACCCAAATCCGATGACAGCTCAGGAAGTATATGAACTGATCAAGGATTTTAAATACATTATTCCCCAGGGGAGCCCGATGGCAGGTATCGGAAATAATATGCAGGTGTCGAGCCTGTCGAACTGCTTCGTGATAGGCAATGATGGAAACTCCGATTCTTATGGTGGTATCATGAAGATTGATCAG
The DNA here is from genome assembly GCA_029942245.1 of Bacteroidales bacterium. Lineage (GTDB taxonomy): Bacteria > Bacteroidota > Bacteroidia > Bacteroidales > B18-G4 > B18-G4. The sequence goes on from JAOZTN010000006.1 coordinate 47,807, forward strand.
GAGCAGGTTCAGCTGATGAAGCGCCGCGGCGGTGTAGGCCACGACCTGTCCCATATCAGGCCAACAGGGAGCCCTGTAAAAAATTCAGCTTTAACTTCTACGGGTATTGTTCCTTTCATGGAAAGGTATTCGAATTCTACCAGGGAGGTGGCACAGGATGGAAGGCGCGGTGCACTCATGCTTACCATATCCAGTAAGCACCCCGATGCAGAAAGGTTCATCGATGCCAAGCTGGAAGCAGGCAAGGTGACAGGCGCCAATATTTCCGTGAAGATCGATGATGACTTTATGAAGTCAGTCATTGAGAACAAACCTTACAAGCAACAATACCCTATAGATTCTCCAAACCCAAAATTTGAACAGGAAATCGATGCCGGAAAGTTGTGGGATAAGATCATTCATAATGCCTGGGCATCGGCAGAACCGGGTGTACTTTTCTGGGATACCATAGTCAATGAGGCCATCCCGGATTGTTATGCCGATCTTGGTTTCAAGACCGTATCAACAAACCCCTGTGGCGAGATTCCACTCTGCCCTTACGACAGCTGCCGTCTGCTGGCATTGAACCTGTACAGTTATGTTGATGAACCATTCACCGAGAATGCCATCTTCAATTCCGACAGGTTTACCGACCATGCCCGCAAGGCATTACGGATCATGGATGACATTATCGACCTGGAAGCAGAAAAGATCAATGCCATCATTGAGAAGATCGATGGTGACCCTGAAGCATATGAGATCAAGAGTGTTGAGCGCAATATGTGGGATAATATCCGAAAGAAAACACTAGAAGGCAGAAGGACCGGTATTGGCATCACCGCAGAAGGTGATATGCTGGCCGCATTGGGCTCAAGGTATGGATCAGATGCAGCAATCGACTTCTCAACCGAAGTACATAAGTTGCTTGCCATAGAAGTTTATCGCTCATCAGTGAACCTGGCCAGGGAGCGCGGGTCATTCCCGATCTTCGATTTTGAAAGGGAAAGAAACAATCCTTTCATCAACCGCATCAAAGAGAATGCACCCAAGGTATATGAAAGCATGGAGAAGTATGGTCGCAGAAATATTGCCATGCTTACCATTGCACCCACAGGCAGTGTCAGCATCTGCACACAGACAAGCTCAGGCATTGAGCCTGTGTTCATGGTCAGCTATAAAAGGAGAAGGAAGGTTAACCCTAACGACAAGAATGTAACGGTTTCATTTACCGATGATGTGGGCGATGCCTGGGAAGAATATAATGTGTTCCACCCTAAATTCGAAACCTGGTTGCGCAACGAGGGCATGGATCCTGAAGAAACAAAAGAGCTCGACGAATTGGAGCTAAATAAGCTTATCAAGAACTCTCCTTATTATAAAGCTACTTCCAAAGATATCGACTGGCTGAGTAAGGTGAAGATGCAGGGTTCTGTACAGAAATGGGTCGACCATTCTATCAGCGTTACTGTAAACGTTCCCGAGGATGCTACTGAAGACCTTGTAAGTCAGATCTATCGTACTGCCTGGGAAAGCGGATGCAAAGGCATGACCATATATCGTGAAAATTCACGCTCAGGGGTATTGGTTAGTAATGATGACAAGAAAAAAGGCGAAAGGACCGATTCATTTATTGAAACCAATGCGCCCATAAGGCCAAAAGACCTTGATGCCGATGTAGTTCGTTTCATGAACAATAAGGAAGAATGGGTTGCAGTAGTTGGAATCCTCAACGATCGCCCCTATGAGATCTTTACAGGAAAGGCTGAAGGTTTCTTCCTCCCGAAATGGGTGGAAAAGGGCATGGTGACCAAGAACAAAAGGAAAAATAAAGGTTCTGTAACCCAGTACGACTTTCACTTCGAGGATAAAGACGGATATAAGATCATTATGGAAGGCCTGTCGCGGCAGTTTAACATGGAATACTGGAACTACGCCAAACTGATCTCCGGTATCCTGCGTCATGGTATGCCATTACCATTTGTTGTTGACCTGGTTGACAACCTCCAACTTGATAGCGAGTCTATTAATACATGGAAGAAAGGTGTGGTACGCACACTGAAAAAATACATCCCTGATGGCACCATAGCCAAGGAAATGCCTTGCCCGCAGTGCAGTAATGAAGGCACACTTATGTATAAAGAAGGCTGCCTCACATGTTCAAGTTGTGGTTATTCCAAGTGTGGATAAGGCGCCAGACAAAAGGCCCATTTCTTAGAAAGAAGCCCTGCTCTTATTGAGTGGGGTTTTTTTAATAGTACTTCTGCTCTAAACTATGGAGAGGCCCAAAATGCCCAGTCGAAAAGAGATTTCAT
>JAOZTN010000007.1:0-20231 GCA_029942245.1 Bacteroidales bacterium
AATTGCTTCGGCGGGCGAAGGTGGAGCATATCGGAGTCGAACCGATGACCTCTTGACTGCCAGTCAAACGCTCTAGCCAACTGAGCTAATGCCCCATAGGGACGGCAAAGATAATACTAATTTAAAAAATCACAATAATAATATCCCCCCGCACTTTGTACCCTGCACCCTGTACCCAGAGCCTATGGTTCAATAAACGCTTTTAATCTTTCATCAATCTCTTCAATTTCAGGAAGCTTTTTTTTGTATCTTTTTGCATTCCAATTCATTCCGTAGTTTTCAGAGAGATACTCCTGAAGTGTATTCAGGCCAACCCCAGCCCTTCGTATATCAACATTATCAGGGTCTATAAGGGGCCTTACATAGGTGGTTTTCCCATTTTCCGGATCATATCCTAATTGGCTTCCGTAAATCTGTTTTCTGCCCTGTCTGAGTGCAAGCCTGTCTTCAAGTAATGCCAATTCATCTGAGCGTGCATTTCCCTTTTCAACAGCGTCTCTCATCATCTGTATATATTTTTCCTGAGTTTCCTTGTCTGAGTGTTGGATTACAAGCCATAAGCATAAATTGCCCGTATATCCAATGACTTCCGGACCCGGCCAACCCCGCTCATTGAGGATGTTTTCCACAATGACCAAATGAATGGAGTCTTTTTCACGCATGATTTTAAATGCCAATAGCCACTCTTCCGAATTCCTTCCGAATTCCTCTTCTGCCTTCATGGCCAGCCCTCTGCAAGCCTGATCTTCCTCAAATATAGGTTCTAATAAAAGCACCATCCCCATGTCCAGCCTGTCGTCTACCTTTTCCTTATTTTTCTTCATAGTTTCCAGGACCTCATCCCACCTGCCATCAGTATGCAATGAGCGTAAATTTGTATCTGATAAAATATGATCATAATAACTATAAAGACCGAGGATGGTAGCATTATTTATGGTTTCCTTAGAAAATATTTCATGACTAAAAATGAATAGCTGGACGAAGGCTGAATCTGTTTCTCCTGCGCGGATCCAGGCCTTAGCTGCCCGATATCTGTCAACAAAGGAAAGCGGATTATTTTCAGAAATTATAAAGGCTTCGGAATACTTCTGTCCTGATTTATAATATTTCCCCTTCTCAGAAAGATTTTCAGCATCCTCAATTAATTCATGGTACCTTTCATTTAACTGGGCGAATGAAATATTACAGAGAATAATGGTTGCAATTACTAATAGAGTCCTTTTAAAAAGAGCAGGAGAAATACTTTGCCCGCTTCCATTTCCAGGAACCTTTTGATTGATGCGGTTCGATTCTTTTAGGTTCTCCATGTGGCTTCTTTTAACCAAAGATACCACTAGAAAATAGGATTTCAATATGGATTTTCAAGAAATGAATCTCGATATTTGCAAAATATCCCAATCAGGATCAATCGGCCCTCCTCATTTAGTAATCTCTTCAAATAATCCCTCCTCCGCATCGTAGGGCCTCCCAGCCCCAAGAACCCAATTTCAGGTTCCTGGATTTAGAATAACTTCGCGATAAATAAGCCAAACCTTGAAAGTCAAGCACTACACCATCCCCATTTTTATTCCGGAGCTGGCATGCCCGTTCCGCTGCATCTATTGCGACCAGCATAAGATCACAGGCAAAATGACTATGCCCGGTCCGGTGGAGGTCAGGGAGACCATAGAAACACACCTGGCGTCTTTCCCTAAGCGGAAAAAGGAGATTGAGATAGGCTTTTTTGGAGGGAATTTTACCGGCATCGACATCGATCAACAACAGGAATACCTGGCCATCGCTGCGGAATACCTGAAAGATGAAAAGGTGCAGGGTATTCGCCTGTCGACACGCCCTGATTACATCAACGAACAGGTGATAAAGTTGCTGAAGAAATATAAAGTGAGCACGGTGGAGCTGGGCGCTCAGTCGATGGTGGATGAGGTCCTTAAAAAAAGCGGCCGGGGACACAGTGTAGCCGACATCATCAAAGCATCGGAGATGATCAAGGCGGCCCGCATCAGGCTTGGACTACAGATGATGATCGGCCTTCCGGGTGACAGTGTGGAGCATGATATGCAAACAGCTGAAGCCTTTGTCAATCTGGAAGCCGATGATGCCCGCATTTATCCAACCCTGGTTATTAAGGGAACGGTCCTGGAGAATATGTATAAAGATGGCAGCTACCTGCCTCTTTCGACGGAAGACGCGGTATCAAGGTCTGCTGCTGTTTTCAAGATCCTTGAAAAAGGAAATATGAAGATCATTAAAATAGGACTCCATCCATCAGAGGGGTTTTTAAGCGGTGATGAGCTTGTGGCCGGACCTTTTCATGTAGCCTTTCGCGAGCTGGTGATGACAGAGATATGGGCGGAGGAATTTGCAGCCCTGCAACAACAGCAGGAGCACAGGAACATCGAAATAGAGGTGGCCCCGGGACAATTTAATTTCGCCATCGGCCACGCCGCAAAAAATAAAAAAGCTCTGCTGGAGTTTTATGATACAGTAGTTTTTTATCGGAACGAAAACTTAACACAGAGACAATATCATGTTCATTATCATTGACAAAAAAATACCCGGAGCAGCGAAGGAAAAGCTAAAGGAATTTGGAAGCCTGATCGAATTGGAGACCTCGGGCATTACCTATGATGCCATTTCCGGGCACCCGGATATCTTTTTTCATCCTGCCGGAGATCAGCTGATAGTAGCTCCCAACACTCCGGAGCAGTATATACAGGAATTGAAAGAAAATGGCGTGAGCATGATCTTCGGTGAGCAGCCGGTAGGAGAGAAGTACCCGGCATCTTCGGCCTATAATGCAGTGTCTACACAGGATTTATTGATCCATAATTTCAGGAATACAGATTCTGTCATTACCACCATACTGGAAGATGCCGACCTGATCCATGTCGACCAGGGGTACACCCGTTGTAACCTGCTTCCGCTGGATAGTGATCACTTTATCACTTCCGATGAGAAGGTTAAAAGGGGCCTTGACCGATTCGGCAAAGATTGCCTCTATGTTAAACCCGACGGGATCCTACTGGAGGATTATAAGCATGGATTTTTCGGTGGATGTTGTGGAATACTTGGGAAAAAGATCTTCATCATAGGTTCATTAAAGCATTATCCGGCAGGCAATTTTGTTCACGATTACCTCTCATCATTAAAATATGAAATTGTTGAGCTCTACGACGGGCAACTATTTGATGGTGGCAGCATCTTATTTGTTGACAGTCAATAATTGTTATACAGAATACAACTACTTTTGTAGTCGAAATTAAAGCAGACAAAATGAAAAAAATACTGATCCTTCTTCTTGTGATGATCGTGATGGCCCCGGCAGGGATGGCACAGGAGAAGCAAAAGAAAGCAAAAACGAAGAAAAACCTTCCTTCCCCCCTGGTGGAAGTATGGGGTGGAATGGGACTGAGCTCTATTACCGGTAATATTGCATCATCAAAATTTAGGCTCACCGGCCTCTTTGGTGCGGGTTTTACCATGCCCCTTACACAGCAAAATCATCTGCATTTCGAGGGCGCTTATTCATTCCAGGGCTTCAATTATAAAGCAACCTCATTCCAGGTAGATGATACCACGAGTGTAAATCTAGAAGAGTCAGATCAGCGGATGAACTATTTTATTCTAACGGTTCAGGATAAGTACTTCATCGACAAAAAAAGGACCTATTACGTGAATGGTGGATTTTATCTTTCTTATCTGTCGCATGCACGCTTCCAGGCCAACTATGAGCTGAAGGTGGAAGGTCAGCCGGACGAACATAGAGAGATCGACGATGGCAATAAAGATGACTTCACAGGGGTTGACTTTGGACTGACCGCCGGGGTAGGCGTAAGGCTTGGTAACAAGGCCCTGAGTAACTTCACCATCGAGGCCAGGATGACCTACGGCCTGGTGAATATTGCCAAAGAGTCGCCGGCATCGAATGATCCTTCGGCCAGGAATATTTATGGGGTCCTGAAACTGGGTATCGATATCCCTGTCAGGAACTGATGTTGATAAAAACATCTGCGACAAGCAAATAATCTCATCCTTCTTTCTTATTTTTAGCCTTGAACTATGAAGCTCAGGCTACTCTTTCTTATTTTAATCTTTGTTGCAAACGGATATGCAGCCGATGCTCAGGACATCATTCACAAGCGCTCAGGTGAATCAATCGAAGTTCTGATCGTCGACATCTCTCCGGGAGTGGTCAAATACAAAAAGTTTGAAAAGCCCCACGGGTCTGTTTATTCCATCGCACGCGATCAGGTTGAAAAGATCACTTACCAGAATGGGAAAACGATATCCTTTGAGGAGGAGGAAGAGAGAGAGCTGCCGGTTGAACAAGACAGTGCTGTTCTAAAAACCAAATCTTCTCCTGTCCTTGGCTGGCACCTTGGGATGGGGGCCAGCAGCCTGTCTGGTGATATAGTAGATGCAAAAGCCTTGCTTGCATCATCCCTTGGGGCCTCTTTAACCCTTCCAATAGGGAAAAATAACACCCTGCTGGTTGGGATTGATATCCTGTCGGTAGGATGTGGGTTAAATGATTTTCAAGCATATGATATTGATAACAACAGCTGGGAATTTACGAAAGTAAGTGAAGACCTGGGTTATATAAGCCTTCTGGTCACGGATCGCTTTTTCCTGAATCCGGGCCGTAATTACTACATTGAGGGTGGGGGCTACGGCTCATTTTTGATGAACGCTAATCTAAATGCAGACGCTGAGGTCTATAGTCCGCAGGGTGTGCTCATCGACAGTGGTCCATATACAGAAGAGTTGTTTTCATTCTATAAATCTTTTGATTTTGGCCTGGTCGCAGGCCTGGGCGGAAGGATCCCCCTGGGGAAAAGTGCTAAGTGGCACCTTACTGCCGGTGCCAGGTTCTATTATGGGCTCACAAATATTGTTGATGATGACGCGGCTGTGGTTATGGCTATCCTTCATGGCTTGCAGGATTATCGTGAATCAAACATATTCGGACTTATATTCGTGGGGGTCGATATTCCAACCAAATCAAAGCAGTAAAATATTTATTAATTTCGCAGGCCTTATAAATCACTAAGAATATGTTTAGAACACATACTTGCGGAGAACTTCGCACAGATCATATCAATACTGAAGTCATGTTGAGCGGATGGGTACAGCGTGTCAGGGACAAAGGCGCCCTGTTATGGATAGACCTTCGCGACAGATACGGTATCACACAGTTGTTATTCAAAGAAGAAGACTGTCCGAAGGAATTACTTGAAAAGGTTCGTTCGCTGGGCAGGGAATATGTCATCACTGCAAAAGGCGTCGTGATCGAAAGGGAGTCAAAAAATCCCAACATCCCGACAGGGGAAATTGAGATTAAAGTAAGCGATCTGGACATTTTGAATGCCTCTAAAGTGCCTCCTTTTACCATCGAAGATGAAACGGATGGCGGGGAAGAGCTCAGGATGAAATACCGCTATCTCGACCTCAGAAGGAAACCCCTTCGTGCCAATCTTGAACTTCGTCACCGCATCTCCATTGCAGTAAGGAACTACCTCGACAAGCAGGGATTCTTTGAAATAGAAACTCCATATCTGATCAAATCAACACCGGAAGGTGCCCGTGACTTTGTGGTACCCTCCCGCATGAATGCCGGTGAATTTTATGCTTTGCCACAATCGCCGCAGACCTTTAAACAGCTGCTGATGATAGCGGGCTACGATAAATACTACCAGCTGGTGAAATGCTTCAGGGATGAAGACCTGCGTGCCGACCGCCAGCCTGAGTTTACCCAGATCGACTGCGAGATGGCTTTTGTAGAGCAGGATGATGTACTGTCTACTTTTGAAGGCATGGCAAAACACTTGCTGAAGACTGTCAGGGGTGTTGATGTGGAAGATTTTCCACGTATGCCTTATGATGAGGCTATGCAGCGCTTTGGTTCCGACAAGCCGGATATCCGCTTTGGGATGGAGTTTATCAATCTCAATGATGTTGCAAAAGGAAAAGGATTTAATGTTTTCGATAGTGCCGAGCTGGTTGTGGGGATCTGTGCCCCGGGCTGCGGAGAATATTCGCGTAAGCATCTGGATGAACTGACCGACTTTGTTAGGAAGCCACAGATTGGCGCCAAAGGAATGGTTTATGTGAAATGCAATACCGATGGCACATTCAAATCATCTGTAGATAAATTCTACAGCCAGGATGACTTGCAGGAATGGTCAGAAGCTTCTTTTGCCGATGCGGGGGATCTTTTGCTGGTCCTATCAGGCGATACGGATGCTGTCAGAAAACAGCTTTGTGAGCTTCGTCTTGAAATGGGCAACAGGCTGGGTATGCGCAAGCCCGATGAGTTCAAACCACTCTGGGTTGTTGACTTTCCCTTGCTTGAATGGGATGAGGATTCAGAAAGATTTCATGCCATGCACCACCCCTTTACCTCACCAAAGAAAGAAGATATTGAACTGCTGAAGACTGATCCCGCAAGGGTTCGGGCGAATGCATATGATATGGTGATCAACGGGGTTGAAATTGGTGGAGGATCGATCAGGATACATAATAAGGACCTGCAAAAAGAAATGTTTAGCCTGCTGGGCTTTACCGATGAAGAGGCACAGGCGCAGTTTGGATTCCTGATGAATGCCTTTGAATATGGAGCTCCACCACATGGTGGCATCGCCCTGGGATTCGACCGCCTGGTAGCACTCTTTGGTGGACAGGATTCTATTCGCGATTTCATTGCATTTCCAAAGAACAATGCCGGTCGTGATATGATGATCGACTCACCATCATCCATTGCTGTTGAGCAACTCGATGAGCTGAACCTCAAGGTCGATATTCAGGATAAGAAGAATTAAGACTTATTCGATTGTTTCCCAGATCAGCTTCGGAATATCCGTATTATCAAGATTTGTTGAAAAGGCCTGATAGCCTGTGCCTATAGCATAAACAGGAACGGCAATACCGGTATGTGATTGTGATGTCCACCCCAGGCCAGCCCTGCCTGTAAGTATCATGGTCGACTGGTAGGTCACAGGACTATAGTCACCATATTCCCCTTCCTGGCTGATGTCGTATGCAAGAAAAGCTTCATACAGGCTCTCTGTTTCCTGCTCGTTAAGAATGATTGCTGCCTCCTGCTGTCCAAATCCGAAATATTCATTGGTCACGTTCAGAATATTTTCAAAGCCTTTTTTGTTCAGGCGATTGTCTTTTCTCCAATCAGAAAGGACCATATTAAAGTCTTCTCCGGAAATCTTTTGATTGGCCAGCAGGGCATAGTCTGACTCATAATGCATCTGCTGGTTCCCAAGAGCGAGGCCGCCGGTTTCATGATCGGCTGTAACAACGATCAGTGTTTCCTCAGGATGCTGATAGTAGAATTTTAGGGCAACATCAACAGCAGCAGAAAAATCGAGCACTTCATGAACCATGGCCCCGGCATCATTGGCATGACAGAGCCAGTCGATCTTACCACCTTCAACCATCATAAAGAAGCCCTCTTCATTATCAAGGTATTCAATGGCCTTTTCCGTGATCTCAGCCAGGGTAATATATCCTTCCGGCTGGTCGATTGCATATTGCATAGACGCACCCCCGGTCAGGTCGGGATGTACAAAAAGCACCTTTTTATCTGAAGGCACGAGCGCATCAAAGGTTTCCTCATCATTGATATATTCAAATCCGTTTTCAACCGCAAGGTCTATAATATTAACATCCTCCCGGACAGTATCCTTTAAACCACCACCTCCAAAGAAATCAAAGTCGCTGGCAGCCAGGTCCAGACCAATTTCATGGTACATACTCCTGCTTGGCTGATGTGCATAAAAGGCAGCCGGCGTGGCATGGTCGATTGACACGCTGCTGATGATACCAACCTTCATACCCTTGATCTTGGCTTTCTCGGCTATGGTTTGAAATGGAACAGTACCCGAGGTATCCACGGAGATCATGCCAATATTGGTTTTGTTCCCGGTGGCAAGGGCGGTTCCAGCTGCGGCTGAACCGGTGATAAACCTGTTAGCTGCATAAGTTGTTGTAAGGCCCACTCCCGGAAACTGCCTGAATCCCAGCGGGGTATATTCACCCCCGGTCACAGCAGTTTGATATGCTTCGGCAGCAATGACCTGCGAAAGGCCCATGCCGTCGCCAATAAACAGAAAAACATACTTGGCTTTTGCTTCTTCTTTCGGTGCTTCACAGGAAGTGAAATATAACAAGGAAAAAGCAAGGAATAAAAGGGTAAATGCTCTGAATCGTTTCATGATGCTGGTATTAATAAGTTGATACAACAGTCAAAATTAATCTTTTCTTATTATCAATATGTTAATTTTGCACCCATGCCGGAACAGAAAAATATTTCAGAGAAGATAGAGATCATGTCACCAGTGGGCTCAATGGAGTCATTGATGGCCGCCATTCAGGCTGGGGCAGGCTCGGTGTATTTTGGTATAGGAAAACTGAATATGCGCTCAAGGTCATCGAAGAACTTTACCATCGACGACCTGAAAGAGATCACCCGCATCTGTGGTGAACATGGGGTGCGCTCATACATCACACTCAACACAGTAATTTATGATGAAGAGATCGATGAAATGAAAGAGATCATCGATGTAGCAAAAAAGAGTGGTGTGAGTGCAATTATCGCTGCCGACCACTCAGTGATCGCTTATGCCCGTTCCCGTGGCGTGGAAGTGCATATGTCGACCCAGGCCAATATTACCAACCTGGACGCAGTGAAATTCTATGCTGCCTTTGCCGATGTTATGGTAACCGCGCGTGAGCTTTCGCTTGATAAGGTGAAAGCAATTACCGATGGTATTGAAGCAGAAAATATTACCGGCCCTGGCGGGGAAAAGATCAAGATAGAGATATTCGTTCACGGGGCATTGTGCATGGCTGTTTCAGGGAAGTGCTACCTGAGCCTCGACAACATGAATTATTCTGCCAACAGAGGTGCGTGTATGCAGCTTTGTCGCAGAAGCTATTCCGTTACTGATAAAGATACAGGTTTGGAACTGGAGGTAGACAATGAATATATTATGTCGCCAAAAGACCTAAAAACCATTGATTTCCTGGATAAGATACTGGATGCAGGTGTAAGTGTGCTGAAGATCGAAGGAAGGGGGCGCTCGCCCGAATATGTGAAAACGGTGACCCGCTGTTACAGGGAGGCTGTCGAGGCATATTTCGATGGCTCATTCTCCCCTGAAAAGGCGGAACAATGGACAAATGATCTGACAACTGTTTATAATCGTGGTTTCTGGGACGGCTATTACCTGGGGCGGAAAATGGGTGAATGGTCGGAGCAATATGGCAGCCAGGCCAGCAAGAAAAAGATATATGTGGGTAAGGTGACCAATTACTTTACAAAAATAGGAGTGGCTGAGGTGCTGATCGAGGCTACACCGCTTTTAAAAGATGATGAGATATACATTATTGGCCCAACCACCGGAGTTGTTGAAGCCCGGGTTTCAGAGATCAGGGTGGATGAAAAAGAAGCATCAGAAGCGAAGCAGGGAGAGCACTGTTCTATCCCAATACCGGATTTTTTGCGCAGATCGGATAAATTATATAAGCTTGTTGACAATGCCTAAAATACTCATCCTGAGTATGAGCCGAAGAAACCATAGTTTCTATATTTAGATTTCTTAAATTTTTTTTCACTTTTCGGGTTACCTTTTGCCTGGTTTCCGTATAAATACATGAAACGGTTAACATTTAGGTTAATTTTTTCATTTTGATAATTTTTAAGATTTGGGTTTGGAGAGCGATTGGTCGTCGCTCTCCTTCTTTTTTGCCCTCAGGGCAAAAAAACTTCTTCAATCCTTGTACCCCGAAGCCGTGGCGAAGGAGTATTCTATCCCCTTCGAATATCAGATATCGAATATCGCATATCGAATATTATTTTGCCTATCATTGCCAGAAATTTCACTACGGTGTTTAAACATAACTTCCATACGCATACCAATTACTGCGACGGGTCTTCTTCCCCAGAGGAATATGTCATTGCAGCCATTAAAGGCGGCCTGAGCTCACTGGGGTTTTCGGGCCATGCCCCTGTCCCGTTTGAGAATAATTTTGCCATTAAGGACATCAGCTCCTTAATGGCCTATGCAGATGAGATCCGGGAACTGAAGAAGAAATACAGTGGTGAGATCAGTATTTTCCTGGGACTGGAGGCAGATTTCATCCCCGGAATTACAATGGAATTTAAAAACTTCAGACGTGATTTTGGCCTCGACTATATTATAGGTTCTGTTCACTTGGTGAAAAACGACAAGAATGATTTCTGGTTTATCGATGGCTCCGATCATAGCATCTGGGAGGATGGTCTCAAAAAGTTTTTTGATTCGGATATCACAAAAGCGGTAAGCCAATATTATCATCAGATAAATATGATGATAGAAACACAAAAACCAGATGTGATCGGCCACCTTGATAAGATCAAAATGCACAACCGCGACACCTATTTTTCTGAGTCGTCATCATGGTATACCGGGCTTGTTAAGGAAACCCTGGATATTATTAAACAAAATGATCTTATTGTGGAGGTGAACACCCGTGGGATCTATAAAAAGCGATCAGATAGCTATTTCCCGGGCTTAAATATCCTGAAAGGAATGCTGGAGATGAATATTCCGCTTACCATCAGTGCCGATGCACATAAACCGGAAGAGGTAAGCCTGGGGATTGATCATGCCTCGAAAGCACTCCTGGAAATTGGTTACCGGGAGGTATTTATCTATACAGAAAAAGGGTGGAAGGGTGTTCCGATAAACTAAAAGCCAAGCACTGCTTTAAGTATCTGCATCCATTTTTCGATGCGTTCATCCGATAAATCAGATTGATAATCATCATCAAGTGCCAGGCCGATAAAATAATCTCCTTCTATTGATTTTGAATCGGTATGCTCATAGCCTTCGGTTGGCCATTGTCCGACCATTCTTGCTCCGGCAGAAACCAGTTCATTACGGATTACCACCATGCCATCTACAAAATGATCAGGATATAAAACCTGGTCGCCCAGACCGTAGATTGCAGCAGCTTTTCCTTTCAGGCTCACACCTTTCAGGGATTCAAAAAAGCTATACCATTTGGTTGTATGTGTATCTTCCCAGTTATCGGCTCCAATAGTAGAACCACCAAAGATCAGTAAATCATAATTGGTGAGTTGGCTGACGTCAACTTCTGAAATTGTAAGTACATCAATGGCATCTTTATCGAAATATGTAGCCAGCTTGGCTGCAGTGCTTTCAACATTTCCTTTTTTAGGCCAGTATATCAGGGCTGTTTTTATCATTCTCTTAGATATTATAATTTCTCTGTGTTGGCAAAATTAAGATTATTTGACGAAGAAATCGTTTTTCAAATAAATGCTGCAAATCTTAGCGATGGTGTCACTGATTGATGTGAATTCCATGCCACTTATATCAATAAATTTTTTACTGCTGTATTGATAGTCCCGCATAGCAGTTCGCGCTGTTTCCTTGGTGATAATGGGAGGCTTGCCGGTAAGAAAGCTTTTTGCTTTAAAAAAATATCTGGCTGCAAAAACAAGGGCTTCATTTACTTTTATCCCGGGCTTACGCCCCCTTAGTCCCTCTGCGATCATAACCAGCATTTCCTTATAGCTCAGATTTTCTGCAGAAAGAACGAATTTTTCATTTGTGACTTCACTTTCCATGAGGAATACCTGGGCAAGTGCAATATCGATGGCAGCAATATATCCATTGGAGCCGGGAGTGTAGAAAGGCAATCCCTGTCGAATGGTTTTAAACAGCTGCATGCTTCCGTTGCTGATGTCGGCCAGACCAAGAATAATGGAAGGAAGGATTACCACGGCATCAAGACCCTCTGCGGTGCCACGCCATACCTCGCGTTCACCATTGTATTTACTGATGGCATAATGTGAATTATACCTGGAGGTGACCCAGTCGGTCGATTCATCCGTTATGCCATCCTCTTTTGCTCTTCCCAGGGCAGCGATAGAGCTCAGGTGACAGAGCTTTTTTACTCCTTTTGTCAATGCGGCATTCACTACATTGGCAGTGCCTTCAACATTCACGCGATGCATCATTTCCCTGTCGGCAGGATTAAACGATACCATCGCAGCATCATGATAAACCCTGGAAACACCCTCCATAGCATCTTCCAGGGAGAAGAGGTCCAGCACATCGCCTTCAACCCATTCGATCATCTGGAGCTGCTTTTCGGGCTCTTTTGCATAGGCATTGAACACATGATGAACAAAGTCGGTTTTGCTGCTCTTTCTACGCAAAGCCCTGACGCTGTTTCCCCTTGAAGTAAGTTCTAATAGAAGGTGTGATCCTGCCAGTCCCGTACCGCCTGTAACCAATATCATGCGGCAAAGGTAAGCCTATTCATTTTTAAAACGAATAGGCAATGCGTATTTCACTGATACATCCTTGCCCCTTTGTTTGCCCGGGATCCAGTCAGGCATCAGCCTGATTACCCTGATGACTTCATCATCAAAAGCCTTACCACCACTTCTCAGGATGATAATGTTTTTTATCTTTCCTTTTTTAGTGACGAGAAACTCGGCATTTACATGGGCCTCTGCCTGATCATCTTCATTTCCCGGGTATCTAAGATTCCTTATCAGGAAAACCTGGAGAGAATCCATCCCTCCGGGAAATTCGGGCATTTGTTCTACAATAGTGAACACCATGTCCTGGCTACTTTTCTTTTGCTCACGCATTGCCCTGCTTTTTGCGCCTGCAGAAGGTGCTTCCATTTCTTCGGCCATCACCATTTCTTCGTCGGCAAACACAGCATGGCTTTCATCCGGGACATCAGACTTGGCAAGCGTGATATCTTCATCTTCTTCTGATGATTTATCTATGACTCCTCCTACGGCAGGATGGTCGGTTTGAGAAGTAACGGGAACCTCTTCCTTTTCCATTGCAATTGTCCGTTCCTCAGCCTGGACGACAGGAAGGTCATTTTCGGCTATGGCAAGCTCCTGTGCTTTGGGAAAGAAGTAATGGAAGTATCCGATGATACCAAGTAAAATGATAATAGAGGCTGCAGCCGGGATCAGGAAATTTCCAAGGGAAGGTCCTCTTCTGGATGATTGCCTGCGTGAAGGATCATAGTTGAACTGCCTGCGCAAACGCATATTGATATGCCTGGAGTGGGATGCTACGCCAGGTGAATAAGATGCACTTTTTTCTGACAAGCCTTCAATGGCATCACTGCAAAAAGGGCATGAGCTTAGGTGCTCATCAACGAGCTTGAGCTCATCATCTGCAAGTGTATGTCCCAGGTAAGCCTCAAGGGCTTCCTGGCTTAAACAGCCTGAATCGTTGAACAATTCATGAGTATGTGAGAATGCATTCATTTGGAGACCAGCATGTTTTTTAAATTTCTTTTCCCATTCTGTATATAGCTCTTCACCTGATTGAAATCATAGCCGGTTAAGTGGCTGATTTCCTGGTATGTTTTCTCCTGCAGGTACATAAGTTCAATACATCTTCGTTGTTCATCCTTCAGGGACTCCATGGCGTCACGTAAAGATATTAAAATGCCATCAACATCCCTTTTGTCTACAGGAAGATGCTCACCGAAGACAAATTCCATAAAATCCTGCCGTTTTTCATGTATTATCTCATCCTCTGCCTTGTCCCGGCTTTTTCTTTTTCTCAGGATCATCAAACAGTGGTTTTTGCTAACCCTGTACAACCAGTTCTTAAAATCCCTGACCTCATGCTGTTGAAGATCGGTCATGAGTTTTTCAAAGATCCCCATCACGGCATCCTCAGCATCATGGCTGTTTTTCAGGTATTTCATGCAAACCCCAAACACAAGGTGGGTATAACGCTCAAAGAGTATTCCGAAATAATCGGTGTTGCCCTCAGAAACATAAGCGTGGATCAGCTGTGCGTCTGATAATTTTCCAGACGCAGCCTCTCTGCCCGATGATCTTCTTAGCGCTTTAAGCATGTTTGATGGATGCTGGTTTAATGGGGATGCAACAAATTTTATACCAAGTACTTAAACAGGAGAAAGATAAAGAAGTTGTGCTAGACCGAAAGACGCAGGTCTTCTTCGTCGGGCAGGTGGATATTATCCAGGTCGATGCGTGGAATGATCATGGGAACGATGGACTCGACAGGCTCATAAAGGAAAGAATTTTCCCTTACTTCTGCTTTGATGAGGCTTGAGTCAAAGCCATTCAAAAAATATAAGATCACACTAAGCACCAGCGCGGCTTTCAGAAGACCGAAAATACCGCCCGCCAGCCTGTTTAAAAAACCCAGGGCAACAATGCTTACAAGCTTGTGAATGATCTTCCCGACCAGGTAAACCAGTACGGCAACAATAATAAATGTTATGGCAAAAGCAATGATATTCAGGTAATTATCGGCGATGTCAAAATTATCGATGAGGAATTCTTTAGCATAGAATGAAAAGTGGAGTGCTATAAATATTCCGAGTACCAGAGCAGCCAGGGAGGCCAGCTCAATGATCAGGCCGTTCCGGAAACCTTTGTACATAAACCATAAAAGAGGGATTGCCAATACGATATCCAGCCAGTTCATTTTCTGATCCTTTTTGTGAGTTCCGTTGAGAAAATAAAATCATTCAATTCTGCGTTATCCGACTTCATCACATCTGATTTATTCCCTTCCCACCACAGATTGCCTTCATAAATAAATGCAATATTATCACCAATATTCAAAACTGAATTCATATCGTGGGTATTGATGATGGTGGTGATGTTGTACTCCCTGGTGATCTCGCTGATGAGCTTATCGATGGTGTCGGCTGTTTTTGGATCGAGCCCTGAATTGGGTTCATCACAGAAAAGGTATTTGGGGTTCAGGGAGATGGCACGGGCGATAGCAACACGCTTGACCATACCGCCGCTTAACTCAGATGGCATCAGCATGTTAGCATCTGACAGGTTTACCCTGTCGAGACAGAAATTTACCCTGTCGATCTTTTCCTGGGCCGTTTGTTTTGTAAACATGTTGAGGGGAAACATCACATTTTCCTGCACAGTGAGGGAATCAAACAATGCCCCACCCTGAAAAAGCATGCCCAGCTCTTGCCTTAACTTGCGTTTTTCATTGAATTTCATGGAGGAATATATCCTGCCATCATAGTCAACTTCACCATTATCTATCTCTAAAAGGCCAACAACACATTTCATGAGGACGGTCTTTCCTGACCCGCTCTGCCCGA
Source organism: Bacteroidales bacterium (assembly GCA_029942245.1). Classification (GTDB taxonomy): domain Bacteria; phylum Bacteroidota; class Bacteroidia; order Bacteroidales; family B18-G4; genus B18-G4. The sequence continues at coordinate 15,172 of JAOZTN010000007.1, forward strand.
TGATCAGGTTAGTTTTCCCCGGATCGAACCTGACGGAAACATCTTTCAGAACCTGCTTATCACTAAAGGATTTTGATATGTTCCTTGCCTCTATCATACCAGGAGTAGTTGGGTTAGGATCAGGTTAAATACGATGATGAGTATGCTGCTGTAGACAACGGCTTTGGTGCTTGCCCGTCCTACTTCAAGTGCTCCTCCTGATATCTTGTATCCGTGGTATGATGATACTGATACGATCAGGAAAGCAAATACAATGGTCTTGATCAATGCATAGGTGATGGTGTATGGTTCGAACCAGGCCCTGATGCCCTCAATATAATCCTGGGAGGAGATTACACCTGATAAAATACATGCCAGCCAACCACCTGCTATGCCAAGGAACATACTGATCACGATCAGTATGGGGTTGAATAGCATGGCAGCTATTGCTTTCGGGAAAATGAGAAAGTTGGCAGAGTTTACGCCCATTATCTGCAGGGCATCAATTTGCTCTGTTACCCTCATGGTCCCGATCTCAGAAGCGATCCGGGAGCCTACTTTCCCGGCAAGGATCAGACTGATCACCGTCGGTGAAAACTCCAGTATGATCGATTGCCGTGTAGTGAAACCTACCGTATAGGCCGGAATAAGCGGGGAATCGATATTGAAAGCTGTTTGTAAGGCTACAACGGCACCCATGAACACAGAGATGATGGCCACGATGCCCAGGGAGTCGATTCCCAGGCTCTGGAACTCTACCAGCAGCTGTTTCCAGAATGCCTTCGGCTTGTCAGGCCTGCGGAAAACCTGCAGCATCAATACCAGGTAGCTACCAAAATGTCGTATCATTTGGGTCAGATAATTTATGCTAATTTAACCAATTTATCGTTAGGTTTGCAGCATGGATGTGTTTGCATATAGAACGAAAAAGCCCATTCAGTTATTTTTGGTTTTGCTCATTGGCTGTTTCTTGCTGGCCTCTTGTGCTTCCGGCAGGTATGGACAAAGAAGGCCTGGTAAGAGAAAGAAAAACTGTGGTGACTGTCCTTCATGGTCTTATGTGAAGCCACATGAAAAAGGCGATGTTTACATATATGGAAGAGTATAAGGCCATCCTTCAGAAATACATTCCGGAAGCAGCAACACCACAGGTTTACCAATGGTTGCAGGAATACCATATTCATCTCAAGATTTCCAGGAAACGATCTTCCAAACTGGGAGACTATCGCTCACCCCATAAGGACAAAGGGCACCAGATCACCGTTAATCATGACCTCAACCCATACTCCTTCCTGATCACACTGATACATGAGATTGCACACATGCTCGTTTGGGATAAATACAGAAACAGGGTAAGGGCACATGGGAAGGAGTGGAAGGAAACTTACCGGGAACTGATGGTACCATTCTTTGATATGGATATTTTTCCTGAGGATATTGATTCAGCCCTTACAAACTACCTGAGCAAATCATATGCTTCCAGCGGATCTGACCTGAACCTGGGCCGCACTCTTCAAAAGTATGATTCCGATCCGGGCCTCACACTGGAGAATATTCCTGAGGACAGCGTATTCAGTCTCCCCAACGGAATGGCATTCAAAAAGGGAACCCTGAACCGGAAGAGATACCGCTGTACCAGGATAGATAATAACAAGGTTTACCTGGTCAGTGCACTGATTAGAGTGGAGCTTCTTGAGTCCCCGTAAACAGGGAGTTTTGATTAAATCATTACCTTTGTGTGGCCAATCCGAAAACCGGAATTATGAAAGTGAACAAAAACTATTACTGCGTGATCATGGCAGGGGGTATTGGAGCCCGATTCTGGCCTATGAGCCGCAGCTCACACCCTAAGCAATTCATCGACATCCTGGGAACCGGCAAAACGCTTATCCAGCAAACCTTCGACCGGCTCACACGCCTTTGTCCATCGGAAAATATATTAATCGTTACAAATGGTATATACAAAGAGCTGGTTTTGAGTCAGCTAACGGAGATATCTGAAGATCAGGTGCTTTGCGAGCCTATGAGAAGGAATACAGCTCCCTGTATTGCATATGCCAATTATAAGATCCTGCAAAAGAATCCCGACGCCAGCATCGTAGTGGCTCCTTCCGACCATATCATCCTGAATGAAGAGGAATTCATAAATACAATGCAGAGTGCCTTGCAGGCGGCTTCAGAAAATGACTGGTTGCTCACCCTCGGCATCACCCCATCCAGGCCCGATACCGGCTATGGATATATTCAACATGAGGGCGAAGCTGTATATAACAAGGATTCCCTGATAAGAAAAGTAAAGACCTTCACGGAAAAACCAAACCAGGAACTCGCAGAAACCTTTCTTGAAAGTGGTGACTTTCTATGGAACTCAGGGATCTTCGTATGGTCACTGAAAAGCATCATGAAGTCATTCAGGGAGAACCTCCCGGAGGTAGATGAACTGTTTGAAAAAGGGATTGGACTATATAATACCCCGCAGGAGGAAGGCTTTATAAATGATACCTATCCCGTATGTAAAAATATCTCCATCGACTACGGTGTGATGGAAAAAGCCCAAAATGTGTACGTGCGCATCTCTGACTTTGGCTGGTCAGACCTGGGCACATGGGGCTCCCTGCACGACATCCGTGAAAAAGATGAAGATAAGAATGCAATAACAGGGAAAAATGTACTGGTTTATAATACCGAAGACTGCATCATTAATGTCCCCAAACACAAACTTGTGGTTGTGAATGGACTGAAAGATTTTATCGTGGTAGAAGACGAGGGGACGCTTCTGATTTGCAATAAGTCAGACGAACAGCAGATCCGTCAGATCGTGAACGATGTGCGGATTGAAAAGGGCGAACAGTTTGTATAAATTTTGGATTTTGAATTTTGGATTTTGAATTAATATTTAAGGATATGAGAAAACTATTTTACTTTTTTGTTGGTTTGTTGATGTTGGTATCAACAAATACGAAAGCAGATGAGGGCATGTGGATCCCCCTGCTGGTTGAGCGTTTAAACTATGTCGACATGCAGGAGATGGGCCTGAACCTGACTGCAGAAGAGATCTATAGTATCAACAATTCAAGCCTCAAGGATGCCATTGTCATTTTTGGCGGAGGTTGTACAGGTGAGATCATTTCAGAGGAAGGCTTATTGCTGACCAATCACCATTGTGGTTTTGGCAATATTCAATCACACAGTACGGTAGAGCATGATTACCTGAGCGATGGCTTCTGGGCCATGAGCAAAGAGGAAGAACTGGTCAATCCCGGATTAAGTGTCCGCTTTCTGGTGCGTATCGAAGATATGACCGAGAGAGTGCTTGCCGGATTGAATGATGGCATGACCGAAGATGAGCGTAAAGAGGCCATCAATAAGATCGGTGATGAGATCAAAGCAGAAGCTACTGAAGACACCCATTATAATGCATCAGTGAGGAGCTTTTTCAGAGGGAATGAGTTTTACCTTTTTGTGTATGAAATCTTCAAAGATGTTCGCCTGGTAGGTGCTCCTCCTTCTTCTATTGGGAAGTACGGTGCCGATACCGATAACTGGATGTGGCCCCGCCATACTGGTGACTTTTCTATGTTCAGGGTGTATACAGCTCCTGACGGAACTCCTGCCGCTTATGCAGAAGAAAATGTCCCTATGAAGCCCAAGCACCATTTACCGGTTTCCGTTAAGGGTGTTGAGCAAGGCGACTTTGCCATGATCCTCGGGTACCCGGGTGGCACAGACAGGTATCTGACCTCATATGGTGTTGAGCTTGCTGTGGATGAGTCAAATATGACCATTGTTAAGATCAGGGCAGAAAAGCTTGCCATTATGCGCGAAGGCATGGATGCTGCTGCTGCCGTAAGAATACAATATGCTTCTAAATATGCCCGTACTGCCAATTACTGGAAATATTTCATCGGACAAACCAAAGGACTCAAACGTTTGAAGGTATATGATAAAAAAGTTGAGCTCGAAGATAGCTTTACAAGCTGGGTGAGCGCTAATCCCGCCAGAAAAGCCAAATACGGACAGGCCCTGCCCGATATTGAAAAAGGGTTTAACATCCTGAGGGAATACAACCTCTCGAGGTGGTATTACCGCGAAGCTATTTCCAGGGGAAGTGAAATCCTTGGAGCTGCCGCTCGGTTTGCAGGACTTCGCAAGCAGCTCTTAGAAAAAGCCGATCAGGAAGTGATCGATAAGTCTGTAAACAAGCTACGGTCAAGGGTTGATGGTTACTTCAAGAATTACAATGCTGCCATTGATCAGAATTTGCTGGCCGCCATGATGAAAATGTATTACGAGAATGCTCCGGTGGAACAACAACCGGAATTCCTGCAAAAATTAGGTGCTAAAAACGATGGTGATTTTACCGAATGGGCTGCTATGGTATTTGAGAAAAGTCTCTTTGCAAGCAAGGAAAAAATGCTGGCATTCCTGGAAAATCCTAAAGCGAAGACCATTGGAAAAGACCCTGCCTATGAAGCCATTAAAGCTTTTAGTAACAATTACACAGGCATCAACGAAAAGATGGCTGAAGCTGACGATTACCTGGCAAAAGGAAGAAGGCTGTTCGTTGCCGGTCTGAGAGAAATGGATGGCGACAAGGTCTTTTACCCGGATGCTAACTTCACAATGCGTCTTACATATGGCAGCGTGCAGGATTACTATCCGGCAGATGCCGTAAGGTTTGAATATTATACCACCCTCGATGGCGTAATGGAAAAGGAAGATCCTGCTAACTGGGAATTCGTGGTTCCGGAAAAGCTGAAGGAACTGTATGAAGCTAAAGACTATGGTATCTATGGCGAGGGAGATGTGATGCCTGTTTGTTTCCTGACCAACCATGACATTACAGGCGGTAACTCCGGAAGCCCTGTTATCAATGGCGACGGTGCACTGATCGGCCTTGCCTTCGACGGCAACTGGGAAGCCATGAGTGGCGACATTGCCTTTGAACCTGCTTTACAGCGGACCATCAATGTGGATATCCGTTATGTGCTCTTTATTATCGATAAATATGCAGGAGCACAGAACATCATCGACGAACTAACGATCGTAAAATAATAGATACGGGTGCCGCCTGATCCCGG
>JAOZTN010000007.1:20331-41633 GCA_029942245.1 Bacteroidales bacterium
ATCAATACTCTCAAATTATATCCCAATCCTGTCAGGGATGTGCTGACTATTGAAGGAGAATTCCTGAAAACAGGACAAAACTACCGTATACAGCTAATCGATTTTACCGGCAGGACAGTTATAGACCGGGAAACAAGCTCCTCACAGCTTGATATGAGCAAGCAGGTCAGTGGTATGTATTTTTTGCATTTACAAACATCTTCTGCAAACTATTCCGGAAAGATCCTCAAGTATTAACATCTCTTAAGGATTTACATTAGATAAACTTGTTATGGATTCCTTATTTTTGATCCGGTATGAATTGGTTTGTTTTCTGGATTATCATCTATCTTGTTGTGATCGCATGGTTTGCTTTTCGCCATGTGCGCAAAGGTGATATCGACAATTACCTGGTTAATAACAGGAATACCGCAACCCTTCCACTCGTTTTTACTACCCTGGCCACATTTGTTGGTGGAGGTACATCTATAGGCCTTATTGCCATGGGCTACGAGTCCGGATTTGCAGCTGTTGGCATTGGTGTTGCATATGTGATAGGGTTTTTCATAGTTTCTTTTTATGCAGCGCGCATACACTCCCGGGGCAGGAAGCTGAATCTGTACTCTTTCCCTGAATTCCTTATCAAGCATTTTCATGTCGAAGATGATCATGCTTTTGCAAGGGGCTTTTCTGCTGTTGTGAGCGGGGTTAATATTTTCATTTTCTTCTTCCTTCTGGCGGCCCAGTTTGTTGGCATGGCCACCTTGCTGAAGCTTGCCTTTGACATAGCATACCTGGAAGCGGCCATCATATCATGTATGGTGGTGATCGCCTATACCGCCATTGCCGGCCTTTCCGGGGTGATCATTACCGACAGCATACAGTTCATAGTAATATTGCTGATGATATTTTTCATTTTTATTCCGGGTATACATAGTGATACGGCTGGCCTCAGCCGTTTGTCTGAGCTGCCCGATACCTTTCTTAATGGCACACATTATGGCTGGATGTTTATTGTCGGCCTGCCATTGTTTCTGGCACCTTCTGTAATGGTCAGGATGGATATCTGGCAAAGGTTGCTTGCTGCAAGGAGCGAAAAAGTAGCCCGAAGGGTTATTATATATTCCGGATTGGGCATGCTGCCATTTTATATCATCTTTCCCCTTGTGGGAATGGCTGCCTACCTCAGCAGCGGAAGTGCCCTGGATCCCAAGGAAACAGTTTGGGTATTCCTCGAAAGCCATACAGGCCCTTTCATGCTGGCCTTTGCTGTTGTAGGTTTGCTGGCGGCCCTGATGTCGTCCGGCGACAGCTTCCTGAACCTGATATCCATTTCAGCTGTGAGGGATTTTAGTGGCTGGGGGAAAGGCGGTAAACGGAATATCAGCCTTGAAAGAAAAAAGATACTGATCACCACCTTTGCATTCGGCATTATCGCCATGGTCGCAGCGCTGGCATTTCCGCACATCGTCGACCTTATGGTAATAGGCCTTGCTACCATCGTAATATTCGCTCCAATAACCCTTCTTGCCCTGAGCATTAAAAAAGCATGGAGATACCGAAAGCTGGCCCTGGCCAGTATTGTTTCCGGCTTTGTGGTAAACATGGGGTTTTTTGTTGGCGGATTGATATATCCTGAACATCTCGAAATAAAGGCTTCCTTTATTCCTGCTTTCATTACAGCTTCACTGGTATTGCTGGTGGGGATGCTTTTTAAAAATAAGTTTTATGACCCGAAAAGAAATTAAAGAAAAGTACAGCGAGCTTCTGCTGGTGTACTCTGAAGAAGAGGACATTCTTGCCCACAAGATCAGGCAATATGGCTTGTTCAGGATTATTATCTTCCTGCTATGGGTCATCATGATCTACCTGTCAACATCCTGGTCATGGATGGCCTTCGGGATCATCATGGGGGTTGGTGCCACTGCCTTTGGATACCTTGTCAGGAAGCACGGGAAGATGCACAGACGAAAAGCAATCCTTGAGCAGCTTGTGAGGATCAACAGGGAGCAGGAAAATGCCATGGAATGGAAATTCGATGAGCTGGATGATGGGGCTGCTTATATCGATGAAATCCATTTATTCTCATACGACCTGGACCTTTTCGGAAAAGGAAGCCTGTTCCAGTATGTCAACAGGACCTCCACCATCCCTGGCAGGGATCGTCTGGCACAACTACTGACCAATATTGAGATGTCGGCCCAGGATATTCGTCAACGACAAAAAGCTGTTTCCGAACTATCAGCATTACTGGATTGGCGACAGGACTTCCGGGTACAGGGATTGTTAACCGATGAACAGGAAGACGATATCAGGGGCCTGGAAGAATGGGTCATATCTAAGCCTGATTTTAAAAGCCTCTTCTTTAAGGTACTGGTCATCTTCATTCCTTTGCTTAACCTGGGTGTATTCCTTTTATCCGTATTTGCATATATCACCTTCTGGCAGTTTCTGACCTACCTTATAATACCACTTATGTTTGCAGGGATCAAGCACCGTAAGGTAAATGCAAAGCATAACCTCTTAAGCCGGAAATTCCAGGTGTTAAAGAAATACAGCAAGCTTTTTGGGATGATAGAGGGGCAAGCATTTTCATCTGAACGCATGCTTTCCCTACATCAAGACCTACTGAGTGGTGGCAACAGTGCCGGAAAAGCAATACGGCAGTTGTCGAAGATCGCCAATGCTTTCGATACTCGCCTGAACCTGCTGGCAGGCTTCCTTATGAACATCTTTTTCCTCTGGGATATCCGGCAGTCGGTCCGCCTGGAGAGTTGGCAGAAAAGGTACCGCGACCATCTTTCAAACTGGTTCAGGGTAATGGCGGAGACCGATGCATATATTTCCCTGGCGGGATATGCCTATAACAACCCTGCAAGTATTTATCCGGATATATCGGAAGGCGATGACTTCCATTTTAAGGCAGAAAAACTGGGACACCCACTGATCCATGCCGGTAACAGGGTCTCCAATGACTTTTCCGTTGACACTTGGGGCAACTTCACTATTCTCACCGGAGCGAATATGGCCGGGAAGAGTACTTTTCTCAGGACCATTGGTGTAAATATGGTACTGGCCTCTGCCGGTGCTCCAGTTTGTGCAGAAACACTGTCCTTTACCCCAGTAAAACTTGTCACCAGCATACATACCATCGATTCCCTGGCTAACAATGAATCATACTTTTATGCTGAACTCAAACGACTGAAACTCATTATCGATATGCTGAAAGAAGGCCGGCAGGTTTTTATCATCCTCGATGAAATTTTGAAGGGAACCAACTCCAACGACAAACAAAGTGGCTCCAGGGCACTGGTAAAACAACTGGTATCACTGAAGGCTTCCGGCATTATTGCCACCCATGATCTTTCGCTGGGTGAATTGGAGAAACTATTCCCGGACAACGTCCAGAACAGATGTTTTGAGATCATCATCGAGAAAGACCACCTGGATTATGACTACTTGCTTAAGGAAGGCATTGCCCGCAATATGAATGCCACCATATTAATGGAGCGGATGGGGATTACGGGGATATGAAGTTTGAAGTCTGAAGTTTGAACTCTGAACTCTGAACTCTGAAATTCCGCGTACCTCGTACCCCGTACCTCGTCCCCCCATCCCCCGTCCCTCGTCCCCCGTCCCCCGTCCCCCGTCCCCCGCACCCCGTCCCCCGTCCCCCGCACCCCGTCCCCCGCACCCCGTCCCCCGCACCCCGTACCCCGTACCACAATATGTATTAACTTTACGATTAATTCAGAACCCATGATCATTTTCAACGACGAATATTTTATGCGGGAAGCCTTGAAGGAGGCGGAAAAAGCCCTGAAACTTGGTGAAGTCCCGGTTGGGGCTGTGATCGTAAGCGGAGATAAGATCATCGCCCGGGCACACAACCTGACTGAGCAGCTGAAGGATGCGACTGCCCACGCTGAAATGCAGGCATTCACTGCTGCCTCTGAGTACCTGGGTGGTAAATTTCTGGTGGATTGCAGTCTTTATGTTACCCTTGAACCCTGTGTAATGTGTGCCGGAGCCGCATACTGGACCAGGATCTCAAGACTGGTGTATGGCGCAGAGGATCCGAAACGGGGGTATTCCCTCACCAAAACGCACCTTCTTCACCCAAAAACATTGGTTTTTAAAGGGATACTTCAGGATGAATGCGCTTCAATACTAAAATCATTTTTTGATCAGAAACGTACATGAAATTCCTGGACAAATACAAAGGATTAAAGCCTTCAGCAAAGGAAATGGCTGCTGTTGCAGAATACTTATGGCACAAAGGCTGGGCCGAGAGAAATGCAGGGAACATGTCGGTGAGACTGGGCGATATGATTGTTGACCCGGATGTTCTGAAAGACGCAAAGCAAATTCCATTGGATCGTGCTTATCCTTCCCTGGCGGGCCAGTTTCTGCTATTGAGCGGGAGTGACACACGCATGCGGAACCTGGCAAAAAAGCCGGCGAAGAATACCTGCCTGATACATATTGGGGAAGAGGGTAAAGATTACAGGATCTTTAAGGATGCTGCATCGATACTGCCTACCTCCGAGTTGCCCACCCACCTGGCCATCCATCAGCAATTGATCTGGGATGGGAGAAAAGAAAAAGCCCTTTTGCATACTCATGTAAATGAAGTGATCGCACTAACACAGATTGCCGAGTATTGCTCTAAGGATTCGATTGATAATTTGCTCTGGGGTATGCATCCCGAGACCATAATGTTCATACCCGATGGTATAGGTTTCGTGCCTTATACACTTCCTGGTACAGATGAAATAGCAGAAAAGACACTCAGGGCCCTTAAGGGGCATCGAGTGATCATCTGGGAGAAGCATGGTTGCCTGGCTGTAGGAGAAGACCTTTTTGAATGCTTCGATCAGATTGATATTCTGGCCAAGTCGGCAAACATCTTTTTTACCTGCCGGAATGCCGGCTTTGAAGCTGAAGGGATGACAACGGAGCAACTGAATGAGATCAAAAACATAAACAACGCCAATCTCTAGGCACTCCGCACTTCAAGCACTTTAAATACTCTAAATACTTTAAATACTCTAAATACTTTAGTTACTCTAAATACTCTAAATACTTTCTTCGTACCTTAGCACAAAGGATAAATCTCATGGGTCGCATAAGCAAAGAAACCATCGACAAGATCATGGATACCGCTAATATAGAGGAGGTAATCGGTGAGTTTGTGAGCCTGAAAAAGAGTGGCCAGAATTATAAAGGGTTTAGTCCTTTTACAGAAGAAAGGAATCCTTCTTTCTTTGTTTCCCCTGCCAAAGGTATTTTTAAGTGCTTCAGTTCGAACAAGGGTGGGAGTGTGGTTACTTTCCTCATGGAGCATGAACACTACACTTATCCTGAAGCTCTCCGCTTTCTGGCCAAGAAGTATGGCATTGAGATCGAGGAAAAAGAACAATCGCCGGAAGAGAAAGAGAGGATGGATACACGCGAAGCCCTCTTTCATGTTAATACCTTTGCCCAGAAATATTTTCACGAACAGCTGCTTGAGACCGATGAGGGAAAATCTATCGGGTTGTCCTATTTCAAAGAGCGGGATTATAATAAGGAGATCATTGAAAAATTCGGGCTTGGATATAGTCCGGAAAGCTGGGATGCTCTGACTGAGCATGCTCTGGCGAATGGATATAAACTGGACTACCTTACAAAGACCGGCCTGACCATTGAGCGTGATGATAAGAAACGCTATGACAGGTTCAGGGCACGGGTGATGTTTCCCATTTATAACCTGTCGGGAAGAGTGGTTGGATTCGGAGGACGTATCCTTACCAAGGAGGAGAATAAACCTAAATATGTCAATTCTCCCGAATCCGAGATATATAATAAGAGTGCGGTTCTGTATGGCCTGAACCTGGCCAAGTCGGAGATCATCCGGCAGGATAAATGCTACCTTGTTGAGGGATACACGGATGTGATCTCTATGTATAAGGCCGGTTTCGAAAATGTGGTATCTAGCTCAGGTACGGCCTTAACGCCTGATCAAATCCGGCTTATCAAGCGCTTTACTAAAAATATCACCATACTTTATGATGGCGATGAGGCCGGTATTATGGCTTCTTTCCGTGGCATCAACCTCATCCTTGAGGAAGGCATGAATGTTCGGGTCATTATATTTCCGCCTGATGAAGATCCCGACTCATATGTAAGAAGCCACCGTACTGCGGAAACCAAAGATTTCCTGGCACAGGAAAAAGATTTTATTCGTTTTAAGACCAGTCTTCTGCTGGATGATGCACAGGGCGACCCGGTTAAAAAGGCCGGGCTGATCAGGGAGATCGTTGAGACCATTTCCCTCATCCCCGACAGCATATACCGAAGCGTTTACATCAAGGAATGCAGCAGCCTGCTGGATACACCGGAACAGATCCTGGTGAATGAGCTGAACAAGATCATCCGTCAGAAATTCAAAAAGAACCAACCCGAGCCTGAGCAGTATACTCCTGATCATGAACCTGAATCCGTTCCACAGGCATTGGATGTGGATTTTACGAATAGTGAATTTCAGGAGCGGGAGATCGTCCGCCTGCTTATGCAATACGGAAAGAATGAGATCACTGTTGAAAAGAAAACGGAAGAAGAGGATGGCAGCATATTGACGGAAAGCGTTACCATTTCTATTGGTAAGTATCTTGTAACTGCGATCAGGACTGATGACCTGACCTTTGAGAACGCAGTTTATCAGATGATCTTCGACGAATATCATAAGATACTTTCACAGTTGGGAGAGGTAGATGAAAAGGAATTCATCAATCATGAAATGGAACAGCTCAGGCTTACCTGTGTTGACCTTTTAAGCTCTCCTTACGAGCTGAGTGAAAACTGGGAAAAGAACAAAATATATGTTACCACCGAAGACCAGCAATTGAAACACCTGGTCGATAGCTCCTTGCTGTCATTCAAGATCAAAAAGATAGAAGTGAACATGGCGTCTATCCAGCAAAAACTGAAAGTCCTGGAATCTGATGAAGACATGGAATTCCTGTTACGGGAGTTGCAGGGCTTGAAGAATATCAGCCGGAAGTTTAATCAAGACCTGAGCAGGATCATCACCCACTGACATAAAACACGTGGAGACCGCATCTTGCGAGACGGTCTCCACCATTTCCCTTCTGCCGTAGCGTCAGGTTTATGCCAGGTTACTGTTATTTCGACTAATGCTTTTGGTTCCTTTTCCTTGCGGTCTGATCCCCTCTGCACCTGAGCTTTGTTTTTCTCAACTCTTGCGAGCATTGTTCTTCTCCACCCCGGCCTTTACCCGTCCCCGGCCTTACTCTGCCTCCGCCTATTGGTTTCAGCGTCGCATTGCCTTCGCAGACTCCGGCCAGCCCTTTATCGCTCACCTGGTAAAACAAATATACGAAATACAGGAGGCGCTGTCAAGTGTTATAGCTGCCAAAGTATCAACATCTTATCAACAATGTTTTCCAACATTGTTGATAAGGACACCTCTCCCCCTGGCCCCCTCTCCTCAAGGAGAGGGGGAAAAGGGGGTTGGGGGGTTAAGGGGGTGAGGTGCTATTGAACTACTATTTTTACACCTTCACTATGGCTGGCAAATTCGGGTGCATACATGCACTGTATGGTCGATATCCCGTTTGAGAAGCTTCCCCTTTGAGTAACATTCAATGGATATTCAAATACCCAGGTTCCCTTCCTCAGGTAGCTGAAGAAGAAGTTTACGGATGCATCACGGATACTTTCGTAATAACCCATGCCTCCCTGCCAGTGGTAGCCGGAAAGGGTGTTCTCAGGTTCCAGGGCAGCAGCACGCATGTCTTTCATATGCACAAATTCCATGTCACGGTCTACACGGATCTCTATCCGGGAGATGACTTTATCGCCCGGTTTCAGCACATCATTGTCATTAATGGGCGTCAGCACCGGACCTTCGGTTGTATAGGTTTTCAGGAATAACTTCTTCTGAATGCTTAAGGGTGAAGCATGTGCAGTGATCTTATCCAGGTCTTCGAAGTACTGCCAGTAAACAGCTCCCCATGCTACACCATCATTGGATTTTGTCACCTTGATGTTCGCCATCCCGGCAGTGATCTCACTTCCTGTCCAGCTGTGCTGAAAGTATCCGGTTCCGGCTTCCTTTTCCACACCATCAACATTCGCAGGATCGAATACTTTTCCATCTATCTCAATGCTGATCTCGCCTTCTTCTGCAATGAGGTTGGCACCGCGAAGAAGTAAGGCATAGCATGCGTCCGCAGTGGCTTTGGTGGTTTCCCAATCCTGTGTTTGTTTCTGCTTCAGCAGCCAGGTTTTCATCAGCTCTACTGATGCCTTATCATTCATGATCTCATCGAAAGCTTCTATCAGAAGGGCCTGTGTTTCTATAGGTGCTTCATGCCAGTAATAACCTGCATCCGCCCGCCAGTACATACCCATCTCATCATCGTATAAAGCGTGTTCCTTGATGGAAGCAACAATAGCCATCGGAAGGGGTTCATCCCCCAGTCGATGTAGTGCCAGGGCAATCATACCCTGCATGTATTTATTCTCATCATTCCAGTATTTTTTGGCCTGCTCCTTAAAATATAGGAAGGCCTCCTTATGCCTGGCCAGAAAATAATACTCATCAGTAAAGAAACTCCTTGCGTAGAGGTACTGAATATGGGTACGGGTAATATTCTTTGTGGTCAGATAATCTTTACGCTTGCTTTTGATCATGCTGAAGTCTTCAAACATCCTGTCATCCAGGTAGCGTATCCCATTCTTAACCATTTTAAGTATCCTGTGGTCGTTCTTATCGAGGATACCCAGGGCAGACATCTTTCCCATGCCACTGATAATATATTGAGTAATATACCTGCTGTCTTCTCCTCCTGAAAACCATGGCCATCCACCATTGTCCAGCTGTTTTTGCTGCAGCTTGTTCAATGCTGTGGAGAGCTCATTATCCATTTTGTTCAGGTCGAACAAAAGGGCGATCCGTTTCTTTCTCTCCGATTCATTTTTTGCCTGCATCACCCATGGTGTTTCTTCCAGGATAGCATTCTTCAGATCCTGGTTCTTTTCAAGATTGGACAACAAAGCTTCAGGGCTTTCATTCATCCAGCTTTCAAACACCGTTTTGATCTTCGGGTGCTGTCCCACGATGTGAGAAGCAAATGCATTGGCATATACGCGGTTGAAGATTTGCTCTGAGCACTCATGAGGGTATTCCATCAGGTATGGTAATGCCTGAACAGCATACCATGCAGGATTGGCAGTAAACTCCAGTATGTAATTGTAATTCGTTAGTGTATTGCTGTTTGAATTTGCCAGCTTCTCGAATACAAAACTTTTGGTTTCATTTCCCTTTATAGGTAAAGGAAGAGACTCGGTGACAAGCATCCTGTTCTTTAGAACGGGGATCACCATCTCTTCACCGTCACTGAAATCGCCGGAGGTAGCCATAACACGATACATGACCGGGCCAACATTATCAGGGATGTTCAGTTTCCAGCTCACATAATCGCTTTTGCCTTCCGAAACAGTGAAATCTACCTCTGCTTCATCGTTACCGAACAGGCCGTCTACCGGCTTCATGCTGATGGCGTCCAGTAATTGCAATGTAGCGATTCCTTTCAGTTCCTTTTCAGACATATTTACCACTTTCGCACTGAACCAGATCTCATCACCTTCCCTGAAGAAGCGTGGCTGATTGGGTACGATCATCAGGTCTTTCTGGGTGACCAGTTCTTTTGTGACTACCGCTGAACTCAGGTCCTGGGTATAGGCAAAACCCATCATCTTCCACCTCGTGAGCGATTCCGGCATGGTAAAGCTTATGATCACATCACCGTCTTTATTGGTTCTTAGCTCAGGGAAGAAAAAGGCTGTTTCCTGCAGGTTTTTCCTGATCGGGATATCATCATTGGATGTGGACTTGTCCGGAGGTGGCTCAATAGCCGGATCTTTTTCAGCAGGTGTATGTGCAGTAATGGGTATTATTTCCTCCCCGAGAGTAGCTTCCGGAATATCACCATCCATAGCTGTCTGGGCCATGCCTCTCATATTTTTCGTATTGTATCCTCCATAGCCCCAGCTATAATTATAAACTCCCTTCCAGTTGAGGAAGTCATATGCCCTTAGCGGGACGGCTTCATAAGTACTATACTCCTGGTAGCTTAAGCTGGAATTCTGGATAAAGGCATTGCCGGCATTCCAGAACGTGTGATAATAGCGTGAATGAAAAATATCAAACAACCACTGATTGGGTAAAAAAGCATCCAGGCTGGCATCATACATACCGGCCAGCATTTCAGCGGCTACTTTTTCTCCTTTATGCGATTTGATATGAATGTTCCACTGTTCTTCCTGGCCGGGAAGGAGCTTGTTGCGAAAGCTCTCAAAGGTGATATCCAGCTTTTTGTTGCTGTAAGGCACATTGATATCTGTGGAATATTCATAACTGTGGTTGTGGCTTATAAACACAAGGCTCATTCCAAGTCCGCCCCGATCCTCTTCATGTACGGGAATCTCCAGTATTCTTTGCTCGTTGTTAAGGGTCATCCATTTATGTTCCCTCTTGCCATCTTTGTCTTCCAGTTCATACAGGATTTTCACGTCTTTATATGCTGTTCCAAAAAGAAACACTGCTTTCTCACCCGGTTCCGCACTTGTCTTTATTGGGAAAAACAGGGCTGGCTTTTTATCAGCCAGGTTCTTTTCTTCCACTGAAAACAGGGTAAAGAATTTTGTCACCTCAACGCTTTCCCCAAATACATCTTCTGCAGTCATTTCAACTTTGTAAACACCGCTTTTCCACTTGCCAATTTCACCTGTATTTAGTGCTGATTCCTGCTCAGTATCGGTAGTTTCATGATAAAGTGTTTCGAGTTCTTCCCATCCTGAGCGGTCATTTTCATCCTTATAAATGCTATTTGGGAACCACTTATTAAAATCATCCTTTGTGATCATATATACATCAGGCTGTGCCCAATCGCGTTGGTGCAATACCTTTTCCGGTGCTTTCAGTCTGCTGATTTTCACATCAACTTCAGCCGGCTCCTTTTCTCCATTCAGGTTGGTGGTCGTAATGGCTATTTGTTCAACCGCATCCCTGTTGACCATTTCTGCAAGGTCCAGCTTTATCAGGAGTGACTTTTCTCCGACAGAGACAGACTTTTGTGCTGAATGCACCTCCCCGCTGATATCGGTAACATCAACCATCAGGGTGTAGTTGAATACGGGAGAATATAAGGCAGGCTGACTACGATCAGGGATCGCTGTAAATGCTACGCTGAAACTTCCATCATCTGCGGTTTGTGTTTCCCCGAATGCAATTTCGGTTTCTGATGTTTGTGGATAAAATCCCCACCGGAAATATCTGTATGGGTAGTAAACATTTCTCACTACACGGTACTTCACACTGGCATGATCGATAGCATTCCCGGCATAGGCCATGGCTTTACCGCTCAGTGTAACTTTACTATCGAGCTTATAACTTCCTTTCACCGGATCGAATACTACTTCAAATTTCGGCCGCTTATATTCTTCGACCGAAATATAATGGCGGCCATATTCATTTTGAATACGCATCCTGCCTGTGAGTGTGCCCACTGGGGTGGTGAAGGAAGCACTGAATGAGCCGTATTCATTCGTTTGAAGCTCTATTTCAGAGATCAACTGATTGTTTACATCGTAGAAGCCAACACTGATTTTTTCATTCTTTACAATTTTATGTTCTTCTCCGAGGCTTTCAATCACAATGCCTTTGAAATATACAATTTGTCCGGGGCGGTAAATGGCCCTGTCGGTGAAGAAATGTGTATTCCTGACTGCCTTTTCCGGCTGATGCCATGGCTTTGAGATATAGAAAAAATTGGGAGAGGAAAAACGATCAACATCAGTCATGAAGTCCAATACCAAACGATTGGAGTTTCCGCTTGTAGCTTGTATAATAAAAGCACCTTGCTGATCACTGGTATACGTGCCGGTTTTTTCTAGCAGGTATTCCCTTTTGTTGTTATCATAATGTTCTTCGTAAACCTGGACTTTCACATCCGGCATGCTTTGTCCTTTAGCTCTGTCGAGAACATAAAACATGAGGTCGCCGTTATCCTGCTCCTTACTGATATAGCTGATATTACTTACCCAGAAATTATTTATGCTGATCACGCCTTTACTTTCTTCAAAAGCCGGGTTGTCAGAGATCATCAGTCCGTAGTATCCTTCTGTCAGTGGCGGGATGGCCAGCTCTGTCCTATGTGTATTATGATCTGCATCTACAGCTAATTCGACCGACCATTGTTTCACCGGTCTGAGCTGCCTGTATTCTTTTAGTTTTCCGTCATTATTCCAATTTTGCCTTTGCTTTCTGTCTTCAGCCGGATCCAGTGGTACTACCCTTAAAAATAGCTGCGATACATTTCTAAACTCAAGCGATGAAAGAATATGTTTGCCGGGCAGGCTCGCATAATCAAGCAGGCAGTCCAATGATTTCTCCCTGATCTGTTTCAGGAGTATTTTGCATTGTGCCGCGCCGTATGATTCAGGGAATTCTTTTATGGCATTTTCACAATACTGTACTGCTACGGCCTTATCACGTTTATGTTCATCGGAGATGATGGGGGCATATTTGTTTCCGGAGCGATCGTATTGCAACGCAATCTCATAATAAATCTCTGCCACCCCTTCATGATCGATATATTTCGATTCCATCTGTTCAAGGGTGTGCAGCAGTAATTTATCTTTCTCTTCAAAAATGGCATGATCATAATTAAAGTTCAGCCGGCTTAAGTCAACATCGATCAGCGCTGCCGGGTCTTTATCACCGAGGTGGAAAGCAAGCAGGTCCTGATAAAGCTTCAATGCGTGAAATTTCATGGAAAAGTCTTCTTTCTCTTCCAGTTCAAGCCTGACAAAGGCATCTGCTATGTCGAGCATTTGAGGATCGTCAAGCTCAAAGCGTATGGCCGGCCTGCTGCTCATGAATTCATCATTCTTGTAAAAGTCCAGGGCCTGATGTGCCAGGATATCAAAGAGGCTGGGCCTGAAAATGTGTAAGCTGTCCTCCTTGGTGAGGATATCTTCATATACAGAGGCCAAGGTGTTTTGAAGGAGTGTTTTGTTTTCCAGGGACTTATTGAGCTCCCCAAAGATCTTTTCAGCAAAAAGTTTCTGATCCCAGGTGGCCATGTCGTTTAATTCATAGTCCACCACATTGGTACGCTGAAGGATCAGGTACCGTTGGCTATTATAGTATCCAAGATACAGGTCGGCAAGAAGTGAATGCAGGACCTGGCTGGAGGGCTGGGAAAAAGCAGGCAGTTCCTGTTGAATGTAAGCGATTCCTTTCTCGAAATGGTTTTCTTCGAAGCGTGAACTAAGCCTGATGTTATATTCCAGGGCCTTGATCATCTGTGCTTCGTTCTTGTCTGCTTTTGCCCTTTCATAGATCTTTTTCACGATATCTATGGCAGAACGGGGCTTTCCTTTCTGTTCAAGTTCATACACTGCTTGCCACTCTTTGTCATAAATAGATTGGGCTGCACCATCAGCGACAGCAGTTTGCACGATTAGAGAAATCATTATCCCAAAAAGGAATAGCAAATTGAAGAAACGGGGTTTCATAACAACAGTATTTAGTTTATGCTTTTAATAACAGATGCAAACAGGAACAGTATTCCATAAAAGCCTTAATCAAGCTTGGCTTCCATGGGGTACTTCAGGCCTTTAATTTTCACCAGTTCGATCTTTACGGAGCCTACTATAACAGCAGATTTTCCCAGTACGGGGGCCTTGTTCCTGTCGTCAGTAACCCAGAGTGTCATTGGGTATGGTTCCTGGAAGATCTCTCCCTGCGCCACCATGGGCTTGAATTTCAGGCAGCGGAATTTTCCCAGCGATGTTTCCACGACCTCCCTTCCTTCGAAAACGATCTTGCTTACGTAGGCTGAATCGTCGAGGTAGAAATCAAGTCTGAACTCATCACCGGCCTCCGCATCGCTAAAGTCGATGGTGCGCATATAGTAAAATGCAGATACAATATCTTTGACATCGGGGGGAACGGGTTTCTCGGCCCTGCGGCTCCTGGCAATATGGTTTACCTGATCGAAATCAACATCATCCTCGTAGGTGTAAGAGCCTTCTTTAGTACGCCTGATAAAATGATAAGGTGTAATGGTTTCTTCGTCGACAAATGATTCGAAACGGTCATCTACCTTGAAAAACCAGCTGAAAAAACCTACCGATTTGCCGATTACCTCCAGATGAAATGTAGGCCTTCCATTAAATACCCTCACCTCATCTTTGATGCTGATCAGTCCCACTCCGGCAGAGATACCGGAGGTGATCCATGAGTCATAGTAAATCCTGTATTTTCCTGACTCACCCCTTTGAAATGGCATCTCCTCAACATAACGAATTGAGTCCTGTGCACTTAATCCTGCCGGGATAAGCAGAAGTACGAAACAAATATATGTGAGTGCTTTTATCATGATCTTATCTGTTTTGTACCCTTGTTTCAAAAAGTATTCCAAAGAGAACGCTTAATGTTAAAAAATCTTAAACGACCACATTAATGATCCTCTTCGGCACCACAATCACCTTCCTGGGTGGCTTGCCTTCCAGCCATCGTTGTGCTTCCTCAGCCTCCAGCACCGCCTTTTCTATATCCTCTTTGCTCATATCGACAGGAAACTCAATCTTAAATCTGAGCTTTCCGTTAAAGGACACCGGATAGAGATAGCTGTCTTCAATCAGGTGTTTTTCGTCCCATTCCGGAAAATCAGTATGCGTCAGTGAACCCTCATGACCCAGTTTAGACCAGAGTTCTTCGGCAATATGAGGGGCGTAGGGTGCTATAAGGACTGTCAGGGGTTCCAATACTTTCCTTTTGCTACAAGAAAGATCGGCCAGTTCATTTACGCAGATCATATAGGTACTTACGGCTGTGTTAAATGAAAAGCGTTCAATGTCTTCCCTGATCTTTTTTATGGTCCTGTGCAGGATCTTGAATTCTTCCGCTGTGGGCTCATTTTCCGTCAGGGTAAAATTGCCCTCATTATCGTGGAAGAGGCGCCATAATTTTCTGATAAACCTGAATACTCCTTCAATGCCTTTGGTATCCCAGGGTTTGTGATATTCCAGTGGACCCAGGAACATTTCATATAGCCTCAGGGTGTCGGCCCCATACTTTTCGATCAGCTCATCAGGATTCTGAACATTGTGCTTGGATTTCGACATCTTTTCAATCTCCCACCCACAAACATATTTTCCGTCTTCCAGGATAAATTCTGCATCTGCGAACTCCTGTCGCCAGTTTTTAAAAGCGTCAGTATCCAAAATGTCGTTTTCAACGAAGTTGATGTCGACATGAATGGGTGTGGTGTCATGATCATCGATGAGCCCTTTGGACACATACACGTTCTTTCCTTTCACCCTATATACAAAGCTTGACCTTCCCTGTATTTTGCCCTGGTTGATGAGCTTTTTAAAGGGTTCTGCCTTGCAGGCGAGGCCAATGTCGAACAGAAACATGCTCCAGAAGCGGGCATAGATAAGGTGGCCGCTGGCATGCTCATCGCCTCCAATGTAGAGGTCAACATCCTGCCAGTATTCATTGGCTTCTTTGGAGAAATATGCATCATCATTCTTTGGATCCATATAGCGGTAATAGTAGCCGCTCGATCCGGCAAAGCCGGGCATAGTATTGGTTTCCAATGGATATCCATCCTTGTTGACCCAGTTTTTTGCCCTGGCCAGTGGTGGCTCGCCTGTTTCAGTAGGCAGGTATTTATCAACTTCCGGGAGTTTCAGTGGAAGTTCGCTTTCGTCAAGGGCATAGGGCATGCCATCTTTATAATACATAGGGAATGGTTCCCCCCAGTAGCGCTGACGGCTGAAGATCGCATCGCGCAAGCGGAAGTTTATCGTACCGTATCCTATATTTTCTTCATTTAGTTTTTCAATGACTGTACGAATGCCTTCTTTAACATTCATACCGGTAATAAAGCCTGAATTGATCATCACGCCTTCTTTGGCATCATAGGAATCTTCCCATGTTAGGGGGTCGGATACCTTTTCTCCAGGTTGCGCCACCACCTGAAGGATAGGGATTTTGAAATGCTTTGCAAAAGCAAAGTCGCGGCTATCATGAGCAGGTACTGCCATGATGGCCCCGGTTCCGTAGCCCATCAGTACATAGTCGGCCACCCAAATAGGGATAGGCTCCCCGTTAAGGGGGTTAACTCCATATGCCCCGGTGAAAACACCGGATATCTTTTTTACTTCGGAGGCGCGTTCCCTCTCGGAGCGGTTTTTGGCCATCTCCACATACTCCAACACCTCTTCTCTTTTATCATTAGTTATGATCTCATCTACCCATTCATGTTCGGGTGCAAGCACCATAAAGGTGGCTCCCCAGAGGGTATCCGGACGTGTGGTAAAGACCTCGAGTACCTTATCATGATCTTTGATGCTGAAGTTCACGGAGGCTCCTTCAGAGCGACCGATCCAGTTCTTTTGTATCTCGACCAGGGACTCAGTCCATTCTACCTTCTCCAGTCCGTCGAGCAGACGCTGGGCATAGGCGGTGATACGCAGCGACCATTGTTTCATCAGCTTTCGCTCGACAGGGTGTCCGCCTCTTTCTGAAACACCTTCTTTCACTTCGTCATTGGCCAGCACTGTTCCCAGTTCTGGGCACCAGTTTACCCAGGTATCAGAGAGGTAGGCCAGCCTGTAGCTCATCAGCACTTCCTGTTGTTCCTTCTCGTTCATGGCATTCCAGCGGGATGCTGTGATGGGCTCACAATCCGTACAGGGAGCATTGATGCCGGCATTACCCTCACTTGCAAGGATACTGATCAGGCTTTCGATGGGCTCCGCTTTTTCGGTTTCATTATTATACCAGTGATTGAACAGCTGTATGAAGGTCCATTGTGTCCACTTATAATAATGTGGGTCGCAGGTACGTACTTCACGGCTCCAGTCATAAGAAAATCCGATCTGATCGAGCTGCTTCCTGTAGCGGTCGATGTTCTTATAAGTCGTTAACTGGGGATGTGTTCCTGTTTGGATGGCGTACTGTTCGGCCGGAAGGCCATAAGCATCATAACCCATAGGATGCAGCACATTATATCCTTGGTGCCGCATATATCGCGAATAAATGTCGGAAGCAATATATCCCAGCGGATGGCCTACATGCAGCCCTGCCCCTGAAGGATAGGGGAACATGTCCAGCACATAATATTTTGGTTTGGCAGATCCGGTAATGGCCTCGAACGTATTGTTCTTCTGCCAGTAATCCTGCCACTTCTTCTCGGTCTCTCTAAAGTTGTATTCCATTAATATATAATCCTTTTACAGCATGCGAAATTAGGAAAAAACAATAACTTTGTGAGGATGACAAAAAGAGATGAACGTTACCAGCGGCGCAAGTTGCAATCATCCAGGGCTACGGCCCTGATCAGCATCACCCTGGTGTTGATTATGGTGGGTTTGCTTGGCCTGATCGTTTTGCATGCGCAGAAGCTATCGGAATATGTCAGGGAGAACATCGGTTTTTCCATCATCATGAAAGAAAATGTACGTGAAGCAGGGATCGTGCAGTTGCAGAAAACCCTGGACGCTTCTCGCTTTGTGAAGTCAACGGAATATATCACTCCGGAGCAGGCTGCAGAAGAATTACAGGAAGAACTCGGTGAAGATTTTATTGGCTTTCTGGGCTATAACCCTTTGCTTCCTTCCATCGAATTGAAACTGCAGGCCAGTTATACCAGCATCGACAGCCTGGAGATGATCGAAAGCGAGATACTGGCTAACCCTGACGTGAAAGAGATCTATTACCAGAAAGACCTGGTGCACCTTATTAACCGGAATATCAGAAGAATAGGAGTTGTGATACTGGGTTTCAGTGCATTGCTGCTCATCATCGCTATTGCACTTATCAATAATACTATACGGCTTTCGGTATATTCAAGGCGATTTATCATTCGTACCATGCAGCTTGTTGGTGCTACGGGAAGTTTCATCAGGAGGCCATTTTTATGGTCAAGTGTACTACAGGGTATATTTGCTGCTTTTATTGCCATCATCTTTCTGGGCCTCTTATTGTATTTCTCACAACAGGAGGTGCCCGAGCTGGTGAACCTGCAGGATCTGGCCCTGATCGGTACCCTTTTCGGGCTGGTACTGGTGACCGGGGTCGTGCTTACATACCTATCGACATGGTTTGCCGTAAAGAAGTATTTACGCGCCAAAGTCGACCACCTCTATTATTAAAATATGTTAATGCAGCTCTCTGCGAAGCTAAATTTGACTTACTTTTGACAAAAATCTGATTCACATGGCTATCAAAAAGAAGCAAGATAAAAAGGGTAAAAAACCGGCCGCTGAGCAACCCAAAGCCAATGTTGCCGGTGAAAGTAGTGTCGCTTTTGCATTCGGAAAAGAAAACTATAAGCTTCTCATCCTTGGACTGATCGTGATCACCATAGGCTTCCTGTTGATGATTGGCGGAGGTTCTGACGACCCCAATGTTTTCAGTGAAGACATTTTCAGCTTCCGGAGAATGACCCTTGCACCCATCCTTATCCTGGCAGGATACATCATCGAGATCTATGCCATCATGAAAAAACCTAAAGACTGATCTATACCCCCTGATCCATGGACTGGCTCGAAGCACTGATACTTGGGATTATCCAGGGTCTGACCGAATTTTTACCAGTCAGCAGCAGCGGCCATCTCGAGTTGGGAAAGGCCATACTGGGCGTTAATGCAGAGAAAAGCCTCGCCTTTACCGTGGTGGTTCATGGAGCTACGGTCTTGAGTACTATCGTTGTTTTTTATAAAGATATTCTGCAATTGCTGAAAGGGCTGTTCGCTTTCAAATGGAATGAAGAAACCATTTATATTGTGAAGATCTTCATCTCCATGATCCCGGTGATCATTCTGGGCATCTTCTTCAAAGAACAGATCGAGGGCTTTTTTACCGGCGATATATTATTGGTTGGCTCCATGCTTATCATTACCTCACTATTGCTGGCCTCTACCTATGTTATCAAGAGCAATGAGAGAAAGATCTCTTATGTCGATTCTTTTATTATTGGAATTGCACAGGCCTTTGCAGTATTGCCGGGAATTTCCAGGTCCGGTGCTACCATCTCCACCGGTTTATTACTTGGAAACAGGAAAGCCAATATAGCACGCTTCTCATTTCTAATGGTACTGATCCCTATCCTGGGAGCCAATTTCAAAGATATTTATGACGGTGGTATGACAGGGGAGGACGGCATGGGCATGATCCCACTGATCGTTGGTTTCCTGGCAGCATTCATTTCCGGCTTGCTGGCATGTCGCTGGATGATCGGGATCGTCAAAAAAGGAAACCTGATGTATTTTGCCATTTACTGTTTCATCATTGGCAGTATTGCCATTGTTTATTCTATTGCTTTTTAAATCATGGATCTTAACAGGAAATATGATTTCCCGGCAGGAGAAGTGCTGTTGATCGATAAGCCTACCGATTGGACTTCATTCGATGTGGTGAATAAGATCAGGCATTTGATGCGACAACACCTGGGTATAAAAAAGATCAAGGTAGGGCATGCCGGCACCCTGGATCCGCTGGCAACAGGTTTGCTCCTGGTTTGTGTTGGCAAGGCTACCAAGAAGATCAATGAGTTTACCGGCCTGGACAAGGAGTACACTGGGACGCTCTTTTTAGGTGCCACAACACCTTCCTATGATCGGGAAACTGATATTGATCAGGAGTTTGAAACAGCACATATATCAGAAGAAATGATCCTGGATGCAAGCAAGCAATTTCTTGGAAAGATCAAACAAATACCCCCCGTTTACTCCGCTATCAAGGTAGATGGCACCCGTGCATATAAAATGGCAAGGGGAAATGAAAAAGTTGATATGCCTGAAAGGGAGGTATATATCCACGAGTTTGAGATCTCCGAAGCAGGCATTCCGGAAAGCACGTTCAAGGTATCCTGCAGCAAGGGTACCTATATCAGATCACTGGCTCACGATTTCGGAAAATCCTTAAAATGTGGTGCTTACATTCAATCTCTACGACGAACACGTATTGGTAATCATAAGGTCGAAGATTCCATCAGCATCCCTCAATTGGAAAAATTTCTCGCCAGGCAAGCAAACAAGCAGGCCTGACTTCAGATAATTCATTTCGGTAGTTATTTACCAAAATCTCCCGAAAGTGCTTAATTTGTAGGGGATAGGTTTGACAAGACGGTCATTTTGTCGTATCTTTGCAAATCATTTCCTGATGACTAAATTAAACAGTGAAGAATGAAATTATCGCAATTCAGATTTCATTTACCTCCTGAACTTATAGCCAATCATCCACACGATAACAGGGACGAATCGAAGATGATTGTGTTGAATAGGAAGGAGCGAACAATTGAGCATAAAACCTTTTTGGATATTCTTGAATACTTCAGCGACGGGGATGTATTCACGATCAATAATACCAAGGTATTTCCAGCCAGGCTTCATGGGACCAAAGAAAAGACGGGTGCAGAAATCGAAGTGTTCCTGCTTCGTGAGTTGAACCGTGAGACCAGGCTCTGGGATGTGCTGGTGGATCCTGCACGTAAGATACGGATCGGAAATAAGCTTTATTTCGGTGAAGATGAGGCCCTGGTGGCTGAGGTGATCGACAATACTACATCACGTGGAAGGACCCTGCGTTTTCTTTTCGACGGGCCCTATGAAGACTTCAAAAAGACGATCTCCAGCCTCGGTGAAACACCATTGCCAAAGATCCATCAGCGCCAGGTAATGCCTGAGGACGAAGAAAGGTACCAGACCATTTATGCCAAACATGAAGGGGCTGTTGCTGCACCTACCGCCGGATTGCACTTCAGCCGTGAGCTGATGAAACGCCTCGAATTATTGGGCGTGTCTTTTGCGGAGGTCACACTGCACGCAGGCCTGGGGAACTTCAGGACTATCGAAGTGGAAGATCTTACCAAGCATAAGATGGACTCGGAAGAGGTGATCATCGATGCACAAAACTCCCTGCTGGTGAATACTGCCAAAGCAGGCAAGCATAAGGTTGTAGCGGTTGGAACCACATCCATGAAGGCCCTGGAAACAACTGTTTCTATAACTGGCAAGGTGAAGCCTTTCGATGGCTGGACAAATAAGTTCATCTTCCCGCCATACGAATTTCATGTAGCTGATGCCATGATCAC
Organism: Bacteroidales bacterium; assembly: GCA_029942245.1. Taxonomy (GTDB): domain Bacteria; phylum Bacteroidota; class Bacteroidia; order Bacteroidales; family B18-G4; genus B18-G4. The sequence continues at coordinate 41,496 of JAOZTN010000007.1, forward strand.
CAACCTGCACCTGCCTCAATCACCTATGATGATGATGGTGGCTGCATATGCAGGATATGACTTCCTGATGGAGGCCTATAAAGAAGCCGTAGATAAGAAGTACAACTTCTTCACCTATGGTGATGCCATGCTGATAAT
>JAOZTN010000007.1:41733-49385 GCA_029942245.1 Bacteroidales bacterium
TCACAAGCCCGGAGGATATGCTGATTGCAAAGGCATATCTGGCAGAATAGACCTGGCAGGTCGGAGACCTGCCAGGTCAGTTTTTCCGACCTTTCCAGCTGAAGGAAAGTAAATTCCCAAGCACCCCACTCAGACTGATAAAGATGAAATAAACAAACTGGAAGGAGATGTAGTTTCCCATCAGCTTTGTTTGCCTCGCAAACCTGCTTGCTTTCCAGAGAATGGGGAAGTCGATGATACATTTCAGGAAAAACAGCCCTCCGAAGATCAGTATTCCCGGCAGGGAGAAGAAAGCAAATACCATTGCAGTGATCATACTCAGGTTAAAAAGCAAGACAATAATGGCAGAGGTGATCAGAAAGGGGTTGCTGTAGGCCGGGCTCTTGGCTACCCAGCGGAAGCGTTGGTTCAAGAATTCCTTAAAACTGTGTGATGCCTTTGTATATACTATGCTTTCCGGGTTGGTGTTGAAACCAATCGAGCCTGATGGAAATTGTTTATTGAACTTCTCCATTAGAAACATATCATCCCCTCCCGGGATATGTTCATTCCCTTTGAATCCACCGACTTCAAAAAATGCATCTTTCTCATAACAGAGGTTGGCCCCATTGCACATAATGGGCTTTTTGATGCCAATGGAACCGCCACCGCTGGATACAAGGCTTAACAACTCAAGAGCCTGGAAGGATGCCAGCCAGCCCCGGGGACTGTGAACAGCTACCGGCCCGGCAATCATTTTGTACTTGCCCTCTTCATAGGAAGCGGCAATACTCTTAAGCCATTTTTGAGTAGGCAGGCAATCAGCATCAATAGTGCTGATCAAACTTCCCGTAGCCTTTTGTATCCCCAGGCTGAGTGCATTCTTTTTCCCGCTCTGCTCCGGGGGCAGGTTTATAATTTTGATTTTCTGATGATCCTGATATCTTCCCAGAATTTCAAGGGTCGTATCTGTTGAATGATCATTCACTACCAGGATCTCATAAAGCTCTTCAGGGTATTGCTGGCTAAGCAAACGTTGCAATAAGGAATCAATATGATCAGCCTCGTTTCTAGCGGCAACAATGATGCTGATATGTGTTGTGAGAGAGGTGTTGGCCGCTGCTTTTTTTAGTCTGTTCCACCCGATGGTAAAAGCAATGATCAGTATGCTATAGGCTGTAGCGGCAAAAAGGGAAATGATCAGAATGGCCAGCTCGGCATTATTCATTGGAGGACCTCCTGAAAAACTTAAGGCTGAAGACCATTATAGCGCCTACCAGGGCAGGAAGGGCAAGGTTGATCAGCCAGAGGCTGGTGGATGCTGCTACAACACCCAGGGCTAATTCGGGGGGCATTTCTGATGGATTACCAAGGTATACCCCGATGATAAATAAAGAAACTGAACCCCTGATACCCAGATCAGCAATGGCTACAGTAGGGATCATGGTAATGGTAAAAAAGATCACCCCGATGATTATCATACCATGTAGAAAGGGCAATTCAACGGAGAAAGCCCTGAGTAAGATCCACATCTGGCTTGAAAATACAATGAAGCGAAATACACTCAGCATAATAATGATAAGCAATTCACGAACACTGTAGGCTGAAAGCACATGGATGTAGGAGGTGAACCTTTCAAGCGTTCTGCCTTTAAACTTCCCGGCCAGGGAACTGAGCAGGGAGATGTTCAGGAAAAGCAAAATAAACAATATGTTGAGGCCAAGGATTAGTATTCCTCCTCCCCAAAGGAGCCATGTGTATACATATGCCGGAATGTTGAAGTATTCGAGCAGGGTCTGGTGATGGCCCAGGAAAAGGAAGAAGATGCAGGTTGTTCCGGCCAGAAATGTGACCAGCAGCTGGCTCATGCTCCCGAGTATGGTAATAAATATACCCTCGATGCGGTTTGCCTTTTCGAGAACAAACACCCTCCCGAAATAATCCCCTACCCGGTTAGGGGTGAAGGAACTCACGGCAACACCGGTCAATACAGCTTTGAAGGAGGTAAGCCATCTCACCTTTTCTATTTTCCTGATCAGCAGCGACCATTTCAGGGCTTCTATACCCCAGTTGAGAATCATGAGCAGCCCAACAAGGATGATCATGTAGATAAACCATGAATTGTGAAAACTGTCGAGAAAAGCCTTGTAAACTGATTGGATGTCACGCTTGTGAAACAGCTGCTGGTAAATGAAACCGTATGTAGCAAGGATGATCAGTAAGCTGATCAGAAAATTGTATGTTTTGCGTACATTTGTTTTCATCTGGACTGCAGAAGTAGCATGGCTTTGAAAAACGATAGAATTATACTTGGCATCGACCCCGGCACCAACATCATGGGCTATGGGCTTATCCACCATAAAGGTAGTAAAATAGAAATAATTACCATGGGGGTGCTTAAGTTGGGGAAGCTTCCCGACCATGGACTAAAACTGAAAACAATATTTGAACGTGTCAGTGCGCTGATTACTGAATACAAGCCGGATGAGCTGGCCATAGAGGCACCCTTTTTTGGTAAGAATGTGCAGTCGATGCTAAAGCTGGGACGTGCGCAGGGGGTTGCTATGGCCGCTGCACTGCAACTGGACGTTCCCATTTTTGAATATGCTCCCAGGAAGATCAAACAATCGATCACAGGAAACGGGAATGCTTCGAAAGAACAAGTAGCTGCCATGCTCACCACCTTGCTTTCCATAAAAAACCCGCCTGAATATATGGATGCCACCGATGGCCTGGCGGTAGCTGTGTGTCATTACTTCCAGCGTAAACCATCTGCCGGAGGAGAACATTATGGAAGCTGGAAAAGCTTTATATCCAAGAACCCGGATAAGATCAAATAATCCATTATGAGAACCTTTATTCCATGCTTACTGCTGCTCTTGTTGTTTAACGCATGCAGCCCGGTAAAGAATGACCGACCCAATATTATTTTCATCATGTCGGACGATCATGCCTCAAAAGCCATCAGCGCCTATGACAACAGCTTGATACAAACACCAAATATCGACCGCCTGGCAGAAAATGGCATCCGATTCGATCGTTGTTATTGCACCAATGCCATTTGTGCACCCAGCAGGGCTGTCATCCTTACAGGAAAGTATAGCCACATGAATGGGGTAATTGATAACTCAAGGCCCTTTGACGGAGAGCAGCAAAGCTTGCCGAAATTATTGCAGGATGCGGGTTATCGAACGGGTATCGTAGGCAAGTGGCATTTGAAAAGCACACCCATCGGCTTCGATCACTGGTATATACTACCCGGGCAGGGGCAATATTATAGGCCTGATTTTAAATCACCAGAGGGAAGGGTCAGCAGGGAAGGCTATGTTACCGATATCATCACCGATGAGGGAATTGCATTCATTGAAGGACGGGATCCTGAAAAGCCATTTTTCCTGATGCTACACCATAAGGCTCCGCATAGAAACTGGCAACCTGCTATACGTCACCTTGATATGTATGATGGAATAAAATTTCCGGTTCCGGAGAATCTTCATGATGATCATCATGGGAAAAGCAAAGCTGCCACAAAGCAGGAGATGAGTATATCCGGCCATATGTCATTAGATTATGATCTGAAGATGCCAGATAGCCTTGTGGAAAAGAAAAATATGGAACAGGAGATCTTCTTCTGGATAGGGGATGGAAACTTAAAGCAAAGGATGAGTCCATCGGATTATAGCAGGTGGGAATCATATTATGCCGAACGCGCAGATGAGTATAACACTCTGGTGTATGAGCCGGAAGCCATCGTTGAATGGAAATATCAACAGTACATGGAAGACTACCTTTCATGTATTCATACGGTGGATGAAAATGTAGGCAGGCTGCTCGACTACTTGCAGGAAAGTGGCCTGGATGAGAACACCATCGTGATCTATACTTCCGATCAGGGTTTCTTTCTCGGAGAACATGGTTGGTACGACAAGAGGTTCATGTATGAGGAATCACATCGCATGCCACTGCTCATTTCAGCGCCGGGATTGGAAGCTTCAGATGATGATCACATGCTTACCAATGCCGACTTTGCTCCTACCATACTTAAGCTTGCCGGGGCTGAGGTGCCCGGGGATGTTCAGGGTGAATCTTTCCACGAAATTCTGACAGGAAATAGTCCGGATAATTGGCGTGACGCTGTGTACTATCATTATTTTGAATATCCTGCTGTGCATCAGGTGAAGCGGCATTATGGTATCAGGACAGAAAAGTATAAACTGATTCACTTTTATTATGACGTTGATGAGTGGGAGTTGTATGATATAGAAACGGATCCCGGGGAGATGATAAACCTTGCTGAAGATCCCGCTTATGCTGAAATTATCGAAACACTAAAGGAACGCTTGTATGTCTTACAAGAGGAGTATTTAGATACCGATCATCAACAGTTTCTTCCAATATCAGTAGATAGTATCTCACACATTGGTGTCGGGAGGCCGTATAAACTTAAAAATAAGCCTTCCAGGGGGAATTGTGCACAATATAAAACACTCACCGATGGCATTGCCTATCCCGAAGGGGAAGCCTATAATATTGGCCTGGACAACTGGTGTGGTTTTCAGGGGGATGATTTCATTTTTGAGATGGACCTTGGAGAAACAATGAAGATATCTGAGATAAGAGTCGGTTTTTTGCAAGATCAGCAAAGATGGATCTTCCCACCAAAAACCGTCGAATTCATGACCTCTCAAAATGGTATGGAATATATGAGCATTACCAATGCATTATGCAACGAGCTCAATAAGGACGATAAGATCATGAAGCGCATTGCACATGCTGCATATCCCGGTCTGGAGACCAGGTTTATTAAGATAAAAGCAAAGAATATCACACTTCCTGAATGGCATGGGGGCGCAGGCAAGCCTGCCTGGCTATTTGTAGATGAAGTCATAGTAAACTAACTTTGCAAAATGAATATAGCTTCGCTGGTATCCGGAGGTGTCGACAGTTCTGTCACCATACCCATTCTGAAAGAGATGGGATATGATCCGGTAATCTTTTACATTAAGATCGCCATGGAAGGCGAGCCCGGCTATATGGATTGTCCATCGGAGGAAGATATTGAGATCACCACCTGGATTGCAAAGAAATACGGCTTGAAGATGGAGATCGTCGACCTGCAGAAAGAATACTGGGACAGGGTTGTCAGCTACACTGTTGAGACGGTTAAGAAAGGACTTACCCCCAATCCTGATGTGATGTGCAACCGCCTGATCAAATTTGGCAGCTTCGAGGATAAATACGGAAAGGATTTTGACCGTATCTCGACCGGTCATTATGCCTCCGTGATCGAAAATGAGCAGGGATACTTCCTGGGGACTGCTCGTGACACTAGAAAAGATCAGACCTATTTCCTGGGACAGATCACCTATCCGCAATTGTCGAAGGCCATGTTTCCCATCAATGACCTCTGGAAAAAGGAGGTCAGGCAGCTGGCTGAAGGGATGAAGCTTCCAAGTGCCAACCGCCCCGACAGCCAGGGCATTTGCTTCCTGGGGAAGATTAATTACAATGATTTTATAAGGAAATATGTGGGTGAAAACCCCGGCCAGATCATCGAACTGGAAACAGGCAAGAACTGGGGAGAGCATAAAGGCCTGTGGTTTCATACTATCGGACAGCGGAAGGGCTTAGGCTTGAGTCAGGGCCCGTGGTTTGTAGTGAAGAAAGACCTGGAAGAGAACATTCTGTACATCTCTAATGGTTATGACCCCATTGCACAGTATAGTGATGAAGTGATGCTGGCTGATTTTCAGTTTATCAATGATCAGCACCCCCTGGATCTCACATCACCCAAGAAAATTAATTTTAAGATCAGGCACCAGCCCGAATTCAGTTCAGGAATACTCAGTAATAAAGGTGACCTGCATATTATTAAAGCTGACCAGCAAATCTCTGGAGTAGCTCCCGGACAATTCGGGGTTATTTACGATGAGGAGAAGAAGATCTGCCTGGGAAGCGGCGTAATAACACTTTAAGAACAAGATTATATTATGGAAAAATTTGAGATTTATAACCCGGTTAAAGCCTATTTTGGTCGTGATGTAATACTAAGGCTTCCAAAAGAAATCTCTGCCCTCGGGAAGAAGATCCTTCTGGTATATGGTAAAGGTTCCATTAAATCAAATGGGATCTACCAGGCAGTGATGGCCCAGATCGAGCGGGCCGGGGCTGAAGTATATGAATATTCAGGGATCAAGCCCAATCCTGTTATTGAAGATGTCAGGGCTGCCGTGTCGCTTGGGAAGTTGAAAAATGTTGATCTTATTATTGCCGTTGGTGGTGGCAGTGTAATAGATTCAGCAAAGGTTATTTCCATTGGGATTGCGGGAGATGCCGACCCCTGGCAATACGTAAAAGGGAAACCGACATTACAGGGCATACCGATTATTGCAGTGCTGACACTGGCTGCCACAGGAACGGAGATGAACCGCTTTGCTGTGATTCAGAACAACGAGACGAAGGAAAAGATTGGCTTTGGTTATCCTCCCATGTATCCTAAAGTCTCTTTCCTCGATCCTGCATACACTACAAGTGTAAATGCTGCATATACATCCTATGGCATCGTCGACCTGATTGCTCATGCACTGGAAGCATATTTTGGCAAGGGGGATGCGAGCCTTTCCGACCGCATTGTTTTCAGCATTATCAAAGAAGCCTTAGAATACGGCCCCGCGCTGATGAACGACCTGGCCAATTATGATCTCCGGGCACGCATCATGTATGCTGCTACCATGGCACTAAACAACCTTACTATGTACGGAAGAATATCTGGCGACTGGGGTGTGCATAGCATAGGGCATGTGCTGTCAGTATTATATGATGTGCCACATGGTGCATCGCTTTCTATTGCTTATCCGGCATGGATGAAAATGAATAAGGACAGGGCAGGAGACAGGATCATGCAACTGGGCGAAAATCTCTTTGGCGTATCATCTGCGGATGAGACGATCAGTGCTCTGGAAGCTTATTTTACCAGCATCAACAGCCCGGTAAGATTATCTGAAACATCATATGGAGCATACGATAAAGAAGAGATAATAAAAACTATGGCAAGCAACCACGTTAGCGGTGCTCACTATAGATTGTCAGAAGAAGATTACCGGGAATTGATTTCCCTGATGTGGTAATCCCTATTTCTTTAATATCTTGATCAATACCATCCTGCCATCTTCCATGGTGATACGGCAGAAGTAGATCCCCTGATGCAGATCGGTCATATTGATCTTATAATTGCAGGGTGCAGGACACTGGATCAGCTCATCTTTCACGATATTTCCAATGATATCGGCCATGGCGATAGATTGAACGGATTCTTTTGAATCGATCATCAGGTATTCGCTACATGGGTTTGGATAAACCTTCATTATATCTGTGTTCAGCTCTTCTATACCTACCAGCACGGTGATATAATTCACCTTTGCAATGGAATCTGACCCGCCGGGCCCGATTGCTTTCAGGCTAACAGTATAATTTCCTGAATTGGTATAGGTATGCGCTGGATCCTGTACGATAGAGGTTCCTCCATCACCAAAATACCACCTCCACTGGTTAACAGCCCCGGAGGTAAGATCGGTAAAGTTTACCATCAGGGGGAAGAAACCCGAAGTTGGGTTTCCACTGAAATTTGCTGTAGGCGGCAGGTTGGAAACCGTAATGTAATCGGTTTTAAGCTC
>JAOZTN010000008.1:0-25708 GCA_029942245.1 Bacteroidales bacterium
GATTTAACCAATTACTTATTTATTACTATTCTAAATAAAACGTAACAAGGTATCAGTCTGGGGATTACCCAATGCCTACCGATATGCATTTGTTTGCATATCAAATTTTTAGGATAGCAAATAAGGTTGGTGAAATGCTTTAATTGATATTTTTGTTAGCTCTTGTATAAATTACTTAAACAGCGCTAAATATGAATATCGAGGAAATGAAGAACGCCCACAAAACACTCACAAAGTGGACGTACGAATGGAAACCCCTTTTCAGGGGCTATACCGATAAGACATTGTATATCAATGTTGGCACCAATGAGATAAAAGAAAAGGCAGTTCCTGCCGAGATGAAGGAGAAATTCATCGGTGGCAAGGGATATGGCCTGCGCCTTCTCTGGGATGGTACCAAACCCAACACAAAATGGAATGACCCGGAAAATGAGATCAACATCTCTTCAGGTCCGATTGGCGGGATCACACAATATTCCGGTTCCGGAAAATCGATTTGTGTATCCATTTCCCCACAGACCAACATCCCCATCGACAGTAATGTTGGTGGTTTCTTCGGCCCCTTCCTGAAATTCTCTGGCTTTGATGCCATTGAGCTGCAGGGAAAAGCAGAAAAGGACATCATGATCTATATCGACGGTGTTGACCATAGCATTGAGATCTTCGAAGCGCCGCTGGAGCCCATGGACAGCCATGAGCTAGTGGAAGTGCTCACCGATATGTATGCTGTTGGTGACAAGGATAAGAAAAATATTGCCGTGATTTCTACTGGCGCTGCAGCAGGACATTCCCTAATAGGGATGCTCAACTTCAGCTTCTACGATCCAAAACGTAAAAAAGTCAGGCTGAAGCAAGCCGGACGTGGTGGTATCGGAACTGTTTTCCGCGACAAGAAAATCAAAGCCATCGTTTGCCGTATCCCCGGTGTTAAAGGGAACCTGAACGATGTGAAAGATCTGCAAGCCATCATGGAAAGGGGTAAGACCTTTAACAAAGAGATGCGCGAGCTCGATGATGACCAGGCAGAAATGAGGACAAAGGGTACTGCCCACCTCGTAAACATCATGAACGACTATGACCTCCTCCCAACCCACAACTATAAATTCGGGAGCCACCCCAAAGCTGATGCTATCCATGGTGATGTTTGGAAAGCACGCTTCACACAGGGTATCCCTGACGGCTGCTGGATCGGTTGTAACATGGCCTGTGCCAAGGGTGTGGATGAATACCTGGTGAGAACCGGACCTTATGCAGGGCAAAGCGTGATCGTTGATGGGCCGGAATATGAAAACGCTGGCGGCCTCGGATCCAACTGCGGTATTTTCAACCCTGATTATATCATAGAAGCGAATTTCTATTGCGATACTTATGGCATCTGTACAATTTCCTGGGGTACATTGCTGGCCTTCGTCATGGAATGCTTTGAGAATGGCATCCTGAATGAAGAACGTACTGGGTTCAAGCTAAACTTTGGTAATGCCGATTCAGCCATGGAGCTGTTGCACGCGCTTGCCCGTGGTGAAGGATTTGGCCTTGTTGCCGGACTTGGCATTCGCAAGATGAAAGAAATGTTCATCGAAAAAGGCTGGGGCGATGCAGGATTCCTGCAGGATATCGGCATGGAAAACAAAGGGCTGGAATACTCTGAGTATGTTTCCAAAGAATCGCTTGCACAGCAAGGTGGATTTGCCATGACCAACAAAGGGCCACAGCATGATGAAGCATGGCTGATCTTTATGGACATGGTGAACAACCAGATCCCCACTTTCGAAGATAAAGCCGAAGCACTGCACTACTTCCCCATGTTCCGTACATGGTTCGGACTGGTAGGACTTTGCAAGCTTCCATGGAATGATGTGGAACCGGAAAACAATGCTGAAACCGATGAGCCGGCCAAGGTGCCTGAGCATGTCGACAATTATGTAACCATTTACAGCGCTGTTACCGATAAGCCTTTCAGCAAGGAAGAGATGATCAAACAATCGGAACGCGTATACAACTTCCAGCGTATTTTTAACCTCAGAAGAGGTTATGGAACCAGGAAATTTGATGCTCAGCCGTATCGCGCCGCAGGACCTGTGACCGACGAAGAATACGAATCAAGAGTGGAACGCTACGACAAGCAGATGAAGGAGGTCATCGGTATCGATCCTGAAGGAAAGACCACCGCTGAAAAGAAAGCTATCGTACGTGAATATCGTGAAGATCAGTATGAACAACTGCTCGATGCCGTATATCACCGCAGGGGATGGACCCGCAATGGTGTGCCTAAGATCTCACACCTGAAAGAGCTGGGAATGGATCTTCCTGAAGTGATTGAAGTGGTTAAGCCACATCAAGATTAAAGTTCCAAGATCTAACTTCTAAACAAATTCCAAGGTCTCAAATACAAATTGAAGAATTGGGTATTTGAATTTGTTTAGAATTTTCCGACTATGACTTAGTGCTTATGATCATGCTCGTGTTCATGATCGTGAGTGCCAAAGTATGTTTCCGCAAATTTGTTTACCGTCACACTTAATTTCTCTGTATACTGCAAATCTGTCGATTGCTTCGTTTTCATTGCATAAATAAGCAACTCATGCAGCAGGGTGATCTCTTTGATATACTTCGCATATGCCTCTTCTTCATCAGGATCGACGGGTTTGATCCTTTGAGTCATGAAATATTGCTCGGTAATCTCCTGTATGAGGTTGGCATGATGTTCCTTGGTATCGATCCACCTCACCAGCTGATTATAATTAACATCTTCTTCTGCCGATAAGGCATCGATCTGCTTCATGGCCTTTTCAATGGTCATAATATGTTCTTTGATCAACTCTATGCGAAGCTGGTCGGTATATATGCCACAGGGTACCTCGCAATGGGCAAAAGCCGTAGTGTTCATGAAGACTGCGAGAACAAAAACGGCAATGATCTTGAATATTTTTTTCATGTTAACAGGTTTTTTGTGAATATTATCATTCAAAACAACATTTTCTACTAGTACAATGTTCAAATATTTTTAAATTTGCCGACCGATATGTATATCTTTACATAACGGCACAAGCTAATTATTGCAATGGGTAAAAGAGGAAAGTCGAACCGATTTAATGTACTGCTGAACTACAAGCTGTGGCTGTCTTCCCTGAGTGGGGAAGGCATCATTTCAGAAGAAGTGTACACGCTGCTGCTTGGGATCCGTGATAAGGGCTCACTGAAGGCCGCTTCAGACGATGCAGGCATCAGTTACAGAAAATCATGGGGCGACATCAAAAAAGCTGAGTCCCTCCTGGGTTATGAACTAACGGAAAAGACCAGGGGCGGCAAAGAAGGCGGGCAATCGCTGCTTACACCGGCTGCCCTGAAGCTGCTCGAAGCCTATGCTGCCTTACAGCAAAAGCTGGATGGTGCAGTAGAAGAAGCATACCTTGAGATGAAAAAGAAAATGGAGCAATAGGGTCAAACGCCATGATGAAAAATGACGGCCAAATAAAGCTTCTGATCGGCATTGATGATACCGACAATGCTATCAGCCGTGGTACAGGCTACCACGCCAGGCAGCTCGGACATGCCCTGGAAGAATCAGGCTTAGGCAAAGTGCATGGGATTACACGCCACCAGTTGTATGTACATCCGAAGATCAGGTATACTTCACAAAATTCCTCAGCATGCTTAAACATCTCAACGGCATTGCCGGAAGAAGTTCGTGGCTACTGTGCTGAATACCTCCTCGATCAAAGTGCCCCGGGCTCTGACGCAGGATTATGCATAGCAAGGGCTGAAGAGGTTTCGAATGAGATTATAACATGGGGTCTGAACGCGAAGGACCAGGTGTTACACATGCCGGAAGCTATAAACCTGGCTTCAGAAGAAGGTATCTACCTGCAGGGATTCACAGGAAACCATGAAGGTATTATTGGAGCAATGGCAGCTGTAGGGCTGCAAGCCGGCGGAAACGATGGAAGGTACATCTGGCGAAAAGGAATAAAAGAACTTCGTGAGATGGAGGCAGGCATACTCAGTGCCAGGCAATTAAAAGAGGAGTTAAGCCTGGATGAGATCGCATCCCTGCAGGGTGAATCTCCAACAGACGACGAGCGCATACTCATAAACGATTGGGTGCGGCCGCTACTTAAAAACCATAAAACTATCTTAATCACTCAAAGAACACAAAACCAAGATGACTATGAATGGGAACTCACAGGAAAAGAAACCATACGCTCAATCTCTTAGCTGGAGCAACACAGGTATTATAGAAATCCTCCTGCTGATGATGGCCGGAGGGCTGGCTGCCTATATGCATTTTAATATCAGGATACCCTTAAACATGCCGGGACATCATGGGTTGGAATTCATGGCTATTATTACCCTTATCCGCCTATCCTCAAAACTGAAATATGCGGGTACCCTGGCCATGGTTGGAACAGGCTTCATCCTGTTGATGCCCGGTGCCGGGGGTGGCACTATGATGCATGGATTCAGCTATATGTTACCGGGAATCATGATGGATGTTGCTTACGGAGCCAGCAGGGAACGGCTGCAACTCTTGTTTGTGATTGCGCTCACAGCCGGTTTTGCATACATGCTCATCCCGCTAAGCAGGTTAATACTGAACATGACCACCGGATATCCATACATGGCCATAGTTAAGCATGGCGCCGCATATACATTACTTAGCTTTTTCTTTTTCGGAATGATTGGAGGCTTGCTTGGTACCGGACTAAACAGTATTAAAAACAAATTTATCGAACAAAAAAAATGAAACACCTGATCACAACAAAAACCAAATTTTTCAGATTGGCCTTTGCCATGACAATGATCCTTTTCGTAGCTTTTGCATGTAAAAAATCAGAAGAAAACCTACCTCCAACCATCACCCTTCTTCCCGGCAGTGGATATGTTCATAGCGATACTATGCTTGCAAGTGGTGCCGACATTAAGCTCAGGGTGCAGATGCAAAAAGGCGACCTGAACATGACCAATTTCCTGATCGATGTATATACCGACAGCGTTAGCCGTTATTTTGATACCGGGATGAACATTGAATACCTTATATGGGAAGGTGCATTTATTAAAACACTGGCCCCCATCGAAGACTGGAAATTCATGGTGATCGACCGGGAAGGGAATGCCACAGCAACCAGCATCAAGATCAGCCTCGACACAAGCGCACAATTCACGCCCCTGCTCTCTTATTCTCCTCTCGATTTTGGCACACAGGATAATCAACAGTTCGGTGGATGTTACAACATCAGCGACAGCAGTATGTATTTCCATGCAGCAGTAGCTGCCGACACATCACTGCAAAAGGGCATCGACATGCTTTGTTATTATGATGATGTCGATAAAAATACCATCACCTCTTCAGGTGCCAATATCGAAGACGGCATTTTCCCGGTGAATCCATCAAACTGGAGCTACATAAACACAACGAGGTACTATGAAACCTCCCTGTCGGCAGATGACTTTAATACAGCCACTAACGATAGCATCCTCCTTGCAAATTACGATGAGGGTGAGGCAAAGCGTAAAGCAAAAAAACTTGCTGTTGATGATATCTATACCTTCCGTACCGAAAGCGGCCGGCTTGGTATCTTTAAAGTGAATGCCGTAAACGGCACCAACGAAGGAAGCATCAACATCAGTCTGAAAGTACAAGAATAAATGCACAAGCTGCATCGAATACTTTTTCTTGTTATCATGCTTTCGGGAGTCCATATTACCTCCCTGGCGGATGGTGATATCGTACTCAAGGGATGGATAAAAGATGCATACAATAAGACAGCCCTGGAAGATGCACACGTTATCCTGGAGGATTTACAGGTAGGTACTACAACCAACCATAAAGGTATGTTTGCCTTTTCCAGGCTTTCTAAAGGCGCCTATCATCTGACCATCAAACACATTGGTTATCATGACTATAGCACAGAGATCATACTTGACTCAGTGCTTACAGAGCTAACTTTCCTGGTCAGGCCCAGAGTGATTGAGATCGATCCTGTTACCATCACCGCCACGCTGAATAAAAGGAAGACATCGGTGATGCCTGCCAGGGTAGCCTCTATCCCGGCGCGGACCATTGAGCGTATGCCAGCTAATAATACCGACGATATCCTTAATGGAGTCGCGAATGTATATGTACACAGGCCATGGGGTATCTTTTCGAAAAGTGCCAGTGTGACCATGCGGGGGCTCCCCGGAAGTTCACGCACACTCATCTTGTTGGATGGTGTTCCCATGAATAAGGTTGGAGGTGGCTCGGTGAACTGGAATATCATAGAGCCCTATGATATTGAAGATGTAGAAATAGTAAAGGGGCCGAGTTCGGCCATCTACGGAAATAACGCCATGACAGGGGTCGTAAATATTAAGACCAAAAAGCCTGACGATCAGCTTGAAGGGAATGTCAGAACATTTGGCGGATCCCTGGGAACCTTTGGCGGGGCTTTTAACATTGGCGGCACAGACCTCTATAAAGGTTCAGGCCTGTATTGGAAGCTCAACGGCTTTCTGCGTAACGGTGACGGATATATCAACGAGCCGGAAGAGACACGGGATTCAACTGATTCCAAGGTCGATCTGAATGAGTATAGTGCCGGCATACTGGCAGGATACCGCTTCGACTCTGTCACAACACTCGACTTCAGCTATCGCTATTACTTCGGCCAGTTTGGAACCGGAACTAAAGTTTTTGAGAATGAAGGTGCTTATGACCAATACCAGAGCCAGCTGATCGTTGCCAGTTTTGATTCCCAGCTGGGGAAGTTCAAGCTAAATACCAGGGTATATTATCAGCTGGAAAATTATTATCGGCAGAGTGAAAGCCTCAGCAGCTCAGGAAAATACAAGCTCTCAGACACATGGATTGCCAAGCATGATTATGGAGTCTGGTTTAACATATCACGAAATTTTTTCCGCAACCACCTCCTTACGACAGGTTTTGAAATAAAACAGGGTGATATGGATGCCAATCAGGTTTACCGCACCTCAACAGATGATGTTACCTATGGTGGCGTGTTAAGCTTCTTCGGCATTTTCCTTCAGGATGAGTATCAGATATCCAAAAAGTTTTCTGCCATTGCAGGACTACGATTCGACTATGCCCGCTTTACAGATGGCTTCCAGGATGTGCAGAATCCTACCAGCAACACGGGTTTCATCAGGGATATCTCAGACGATTTTACCGATAGCGACTGGCAGCAATTCAGTCCCAAGCTGGCCCTGCAATATAATGTACGCAGGGACCTGGGCATTTATGCTTCCGTAACAACAGGCTTCATGCCTCCGAAGATCGATGATATGGTCAAGTCGGGTAAGATATCCAAAGGCTTCAAGCTTGCCAATCCCGGTTTGAAACCTGAAACTCTGATCAATTATGAGCTGGGCTTAACATGGATGGTCAATGATAAGATATCCATTGAGCCTTCTGCATATTATTCCAGGGGATACGACTTTCAGTATTTTGTTGCAACCGGCGATTCCGTAGATACGGGAGGCACCGACCTGAAACCGGTGCTGCAACGTCAGAATATCGCCGAAATAGAGATTGCCGGTGCAGAAATTACAGCCCTCTGGAAGGTCCTGGATAATCTCTCTTTATCTGCCAATTATAGCTTCAACTATTCAGAGATACTTGAATTCAACGATCCGAATAATGAAGATAAAGACCTGACCGGGAAGGGCCTGATCGAAGTACCTATCCATATGGCCAACTCCAGCTTCAGCTGGCAGAATAAGGTGGTAAATGTCATGTTTGAATGGCATTTTCTGGGAAAGGAATGGTATAATGATGAAAATACACAGTATATCGAACCGCATCACCTGTTTGATCTAAAATTAACAAAGAAGCTACCACAGGGTATCGGCTTTGCTTTTACCGTAAAAAACATTTTCGATGACATGACCGTCGACCGGAAAGGGAAACTGCCACCGGGCCGCTTTGTGATGTTTGATGTTGTGTTTGAATTTTAAGAGAATTAGCGTCTCAGGGTGAAATTCTCTCCCAGGTATACTTTTCTTACGTGCTCATCTGCAGCAAGTTCTTCTGAGCTTCCTGCCTTCAGGATGCTCCCTTCAAAAAGAAGGTATGCGCGGTCGGTGATGTTGAGGGTCTCATGCACATTGTGATCGGTGATCAGTACACCTATATTTTTCTCGATGAGTTTGGAAACAATCGTTTGAATATCTTCCACAGCAATAGGGTCGACACCGGCAAAAGGTTCATCCAGCAGGATAAAGCTGGGATCTACTGCCAGGGCCCTGGCTATCTCAGTCCTTCTTCGTTCACCCCCCGACAACTGTATGCCATAGCTTTTGCGAACATGCTGTAAGCCAAACTCCTCCAGCAGTGACTCCAGGCGATCTTTTTGCTCTGTCTTTGGAAATTTTGAGAACTGCAGCACTGCACGTATGTTGTCTTCAACACTCAGTTTCCTGAATACAGAAGCTTCCTGTGCAAGATAACCTATCCCTGCCTTCGCCCTTTTGTACATAGGGTAATCCGTAATCTCGGTATCGTCGAGGAAAACCTTTCCGGAAAATGGTTTGATCAGGCCTACGATCATATAAAATGAGGTGGTTTTTCCTGCCCCGTTAGGCCCCAGCAAGCCAACGATCTCTCCCTGGTTCACCTGAAAAGAGACATCCCGGACTACGGTCCGCTTGCCATATTTTTTAATGAGGTTCTCAGTTCGTAATATCATAGACTTATCAAAGTTAACTAAAAAGAAAGTGCTGCAGAAATAAACACACCAAAATTTCTGGGTTCATTCTGATCGCGGTGGCTGAGCCTCCATATAGCATCTATCCTGATGAACTTAAATATGTTCTCTATCCCTACTCCTGCTTCATAATATGGTGTTGCTGTCTCGATCTGCTCTCCCGGAAATTCTGAATATTCCTTATTCGCATCCGATAAGGAGCCAAGCAAGGCCCTGCCATGAATCACTCCCCTCCACTTCAGCTTGCGTATGAGGGGAATATGGTTCAGGAAAAAGCCGTCGAAATGATGCGTATAATACAGACTCACGTACTGATCGTGGATCAGTTCATAATAGTTCAAAAGGTTATATGCGTACTCATCGAAGAGGAAGGTTTCGTTTGCCGGCTGAAGCTTCAGAAGCGGATATGGCAGGGTGCCCCAGATCTTCCCTGTCTCAAGGATATATTTTGACCATCCAATAGACAAAACGTTGAACCATTGTTTCATCTGAAATTGCAGGCGGTGATATTCATACTCACTCAGGAATACCCCCGGGATACCGTAGCCATAATGCAGCTCAAAAACAGGATATTTTGTGCCTACCGTTATCCTGGTAAACTCCCCATCTATATATCTTTCCTTAAATGCCCATCGGGTTTTAATACCAATTTCGGCCGATATAATATTATCCTCCACTTCTGGTTCATCGGGCTCAGGATAAACGATAAACTTCGAATCCCCTACGGGGAACAGCTTGCGATGAGCAAAGCTGAAGGTATTCGAAAAGCCCTGCACCCATTCATGCTCATATTCGATCTTATAGCGTTCCAGCATCGACAGCTTATCGGCCGGGTTCCGTCTGAAGAAAACGGCAAAAAAGTTCTCCTGGCTAAAAGCATCCTGGCTTTGGCCGAGCTGTACCATATCATATAAATAGGAGACACTGATCGTTCTCCGCGGATTTTTCTCGACCATATAAAGGAAACCTATGCCGCCTTTAAAGCGTTTATCTTTCGTTCCGTAGGCCACATGGCCTTCAAGCATCAGTTTATTGCTGAACTGGTTGCTGGTACGTCCGCCAAACCTGAAACGCGCACCTTCGATAGAATTGAAACTGAGCAACTTATAATAGGGCCCCAACTCAAAATTGCCCCATATGTAATAGCCATTGATCAGCATATACCCCAGGTCCATGTATGTATCGAACAAAGGAATGCCCTTAATGGAATCGATCATTTCATAGATCCCCTCCTCCCTGCCGGTAAGGCTGTCATGCCTGGCCAGCTCCCAGTAAAGCTCATCTTTCTCCCGGGCATCATCCTCTACTACTACCCCCACCGGGCTCTTATAAAACTCATCCTCGTGGGGCTGGTTCAGGATGAAATTCCTCGATGATGTGGAGCGGTGCCCATACACACCAATGGTCTTTGACTTCTTCGTAAAGTTGAAATCACCCATCAGGTAATCTTTAGTAAGCATCCAGTACTGTCCGTTGATAAGGCTGTATTCCTGGCGGACGATGCCAGCACTTACAAAGTTCAGGTTCATATCACCTGCCATCACCATATCCACCTCTTTCACCGCAAAAGTGGTATCATGCACCCAGAAAGTACCTGCAAATGTCAGTTCCTGCTTCCGACGGGGCTTAAACATGATATGATAACACCATTGATCCCCGATAAAGGTGCTGTCGACAAGGTAATACCTGTAATATGTAAGACCGAAATTTGCCACTGGTGAAACAAAATTCTTCTGAAACAGCGTAATGTAGTTATCGTAGATATTCACATTGGCATTCAGGTCACCCATGAACTGTGTAATACTCTCGTTCTCTATGCCTGAAAGCTTCGACGCCTTGATGATCTCCAATCTGTCTTTAGGGTTTTTACGATAATAGATATCTGACATCGTTTCCGATAAGAATATCGGCAGGTATGCCTTCCCGTTCAGGGTAGAGGTATCCATGTAGGTGAAAATAAAGTCGAAAGGCATAAAAAGCTTTCTGTCCTGCAGCTTCTCAGTAATATTATTCGCATCGAATTGCATCTTGGTGTATACTTCAAACTCGTAAGCATCGAACTCTTTCTTATTGTTCACCTCCTTGTTCTCAATCACTTTACGCAGTATCACCTCCGCAGGATTTTCTCCTGGCAGGATCACTACTTCATCCAGCAATATATTATCGGGATTCAGTGCAAAATCAAGTTGCTGGAAAATACGTGGTGTCACTTTCCGGATTTTTGATATATATCCTACATAGCTGGCAGTGAGCGAATCACCCGGTGAGAAGGTCTCTATGGAATAATGGCCATCAAAGTCGGAGGTAGCTCCGATGATAGTTCCTTCAAAGAAAATATTCACAAATGGGATGGGTTCACCTGTATTAACATTCGTGACAGTCCCCATGATTTTTGTCAACTGTGCATGGGCATATACCGTCGACACCAGGGGTATCAGCAGGAATACTAAGAGACGCATGAACAGCTGATGCTTCATTTCCCGGTTTTATGCCGCTCATGAAAGAACGGACTGTAAGTTAATACTGACTTCAAGCTGATTGCAGCTCCTCCCAAAATTCAAGGGCTCTGCGAGTATGGGGTATAACAATTGTACCTCCGACAAGGTTTGCCACGCCGAAGATCTCCATCATCTCCTCCGTGTTCACACCCTGTTCGTGGCACTGAATAAGGTGGTACTTGATACAATCATCACAACGCAGGACCATTGAAGAAACAAGGCCAAGCATCTCCTTGGTACGTGTATCGAGTGCCCCATCCATATAGGTATTGGTATCGAGATTGAAGATCCTCTTAATGATCTTATTATTCTCTGCCGATAACAAGCGTTCGTTCATCATCTGCCTGTAGGCATTGTATTCCTTGATCTTGTCACTCATATCACTCCGCTTATTAGATGATCCCTTCTTTAATGATATCGTGCATATGCACAACGCCGACGTATTCGCCATCTTTGAGGACGGGAACTTGTGTGATCTTATTCTCCCGCATCAGCTCGAGGGCATTCACCACCAGTTCTTCTGAGTCGATCGAGCGCGGGTCTTTTGTCATGATATCGAAAGCTGTCAGGCGTTCCATCTCTCCACCTTCTTCCAGCATGCGTCTTAGGTCACCATCAGTGATGATCCCGATGAGGATATTACCATCAACCACTGCAGCTGCACCCAATCGTTTGGAAGAGATCTCCATGATTGCCTTTTTGATATCATCGGAAGGCTTAACCATGGGCTTTTCATTCTGCGTATAAAGGTCAGAAACTTTAAGGTACATCCTCTTGCCAAGGGCTCCGCCGGGATGAAAACGTGCAAAGTCTTCGGCAGTGAATCCGCGGCATGAAAGCAGGGCCATAGCCAGAGCATCACCCATCACCAGTTGAGCAGTGGTACTGGCAGTCGGCACCAGGTTATTCGGACAAGCCTCTTTTTCTACAGTCGTATCCAGAACCAGGTCGGCCTGCACAGCAAGGTATGAGGCCGTATTGCCCACGATAGCAATGAGAAGATTCTTCCTGCTCTTCAACAAGGGGACAAGGACCTTTATCTCGGGAGTTTCGCCACTCTTCGACAAGCAAATGATAATATCGTCCTCACGGATGATGCCCAGATCACCATGCACCGCGTCAGCAGCATGCATGAAAATTGAAGGCGTTCCCGTAGAGTTCAGCGTAGAAACGATCTTCTGGGCAATATTTGCACTCTTACCAATGCCTGTGATGATAACCCTGCCTTCCGACTGAATGATTCCTTCCACAGTTCTTACGAAGTCATCATTTATGGATGATTTCAAGTCTGAAATTGCATTTACCTCATTATCAATACTTGCAATTGCGATATCACAAATTTCTTCTGATGATTTTATTAACACTTTTTTAAAATTTTTTATTCCGAAAGAAGTTTTTTTTCGTTATATTTGTTTTAGCGGGAATATTGATTTAAAACTTAATCGAAAATGAAGAACTTAATTAGTTTAATTATAACGATAATTATTCCTGTAAATTTTTCACTCTGGCCCTACAAAGATATTGATTTTTAAGATTTGATGAATATGGCTGAGACTAAGGAACGCTCCCTGCACGAATTGTTGAAGAAGATTTTTGGGTTTGATAGCTTTAAGGGAAATCAGGAAGCCATTATTGAAACTGTACTCAAGGGCAATGATACTTTCGTAATCATGCCTACCGGCGGCGGTAAATCGATGTGTTATCAGCTGCCTGCCCTTACCAAGAGTGGGACCGCTATCATTATATCCCCGCTTATTGCCCTCATGAAGAACCAGGTGGACACCATCCGGAACTATGGCACTGAAGAAGGCATTGCCCATGTGATGAACTCTTCTCTTTCCAAAGCAGAACTCAATGAGGTCAGGGCAGATTTGGTCAGTCAAAAGACTAAGTTGCTATATGTAGCTCCGGAATCACTCACCAAGGAAGACAATATTGAATTTCTCAAAACCATTGATATATCCTTTTATGCCATCGATGAAGCCCATTGTATCTCTGAATGGGGGCACGATTTCAGGCCTGAATACCGGCGCCTGAGACCTATCATCAATACCATCGGACAAAAAGTCCCTGTGATGGCACTGACTGCCACGGCAACACCCAAGGTTCAGCATGATATACAGAAGAACCTGGAGATACTCGATGCCGAGGTCTTTATGTCATCCTTCGACAGGGCCAACCTCTACTATGAAATCAGGCCCAAGACCAAGAGCGTTATTCACGACATCATAAGGTATATCAAAAACCACCTGGGAAAATCCGGCATCGTATATTGCCTGAGCCGGAAGAAGGTGGAGGAACTTGCGAATGCTTTCCAGGTGAATGGCATCCGTGCCCTACCCTACCACGCCGGCCTGGATTCCATTACACGGAAGACCAACCAGGACAAGTTTCTGATGGAAGAAGTAGATGTGATCGTGGCTACTATAGCATTTGGGATGGGGATTGACAAGCCGGATGTAAGATTTGTCATCCACCACGATATCCCTAAAAGTATTGAAAGCTACTATCAGGAAACCGGTAGGGCCGGCCGTGATGATGGGGAGGGCAATTGCATAGCCTTCTATAGCTATGACGACATCATCAAGCTGGAGAAGTTCATGAAGGGCAAGCCCGTGGCAGAACAGGAGATTGCCAAGGAGCTTTTGCATGAAACGGTATCCTATGCCGAATCGGCAGTATGCAGACATAAGTTGCTGCTGCACTACTTTGGAGAGGCGCATGAGAAAGAAAACTGCGGTGCCTGCGACAACTGCCTGCATCCCAAGGAAAAATCTGAAGCCAGCCCGGATATTAAGACCGTACTGGAGGCTGTGGTCTCGATGAACCAGCTTTTCAAGTCCAAACACATTGCCAACGTCCTGACAGGGAAAAACACCGCTGCAGTTAAATCATATAAGCACAACAATCTGGACATTTACGGCAAAGGTGCCGACAGGGATGAAAAGTACTGGAATGCTGTGATCAAGCAGTGCCTGATCAGAAAATTCCTGATCAAAGATATCGACAACTATGGCTTGCTGAAGATCAGCCCCGAGGGTGAAGGCTTCATCAAGAAGCCTTATTCCATCATGCTTGCTCAGGACCATGATTATTCTAATGAGGAGGATGGAGTATTTGCCACATCGCATAAGACGAGTACAGCTGATCAGACCCTCTTCACTATGCTAAAGGATCTGAGGAAGGATATCTCTAAACGCGAAAACCTGCCTCCTTTTGTCATCTTCCAGGACCCATCGCTCGAAGACATGGCCATCCAGTATCCTGTGAAAGAAGACGAACTGCAGCATATTACCGGTGTAGGTGCAGGAAAAGCCCATAAATACGGTAAACCTTTCCTGGAGCTAATCGCAATATATGTTGAAGAAAACGACATCATCCGTCCGAATGATATGGTCGTGAAATCGGTTGTAAATAAATCCGGATTAAAGGTATTTATCATCACCAATATCGACCGCAAGATCTCCCTCAACGACCTGGCCGATGCCAAGAACCTTAGCCTGTCGGAGCTTCTCGACGAGCTGGAGCGCATTGTGGCATCAGGAACAAAGATCGACATCAACTATTATATCACGGAGCATATCGACGAATATCACCAGGAAGAGATCTATGAATACTTTGGCGAAGCCGAATCTGATTCCATCCAGGAAGCGCTTGAAGAACTGGGAGAGGAAGAATTTTCAGAAGAAGAGATCCGGCTTATCCGTATTAAATTCATGTCAGATGTCGCAAATTGATTCCCCGTTAAAGATGAGAAATATATTAATGCTGATGATGGGGCTGTTGCTGTTGTCTTCCTGCTATCCCACCCATGACACTGAAATACTACCGCCTCCGAATAACCTGATCGACCAGGAAAAGGTCGTGATGATCCTGGCAGATATCGAGATTGCTGAATCAGCCCTCCGGCAGAAACAAAACCATGCGCACGAGATTGGAAATACAAAAGAAATCTATTACCGGACGATCTTTAATAAGTATGAAGTTACAAGAGAACAATTCGACAGCAGTATGACTTTTTACAGGCAAGACCTGGACGTAATCGATAAGATCTATGAGGAAGTTATCACACGCCTGAGTGTGATGGAAAGCGAGATTGAACTGGAGTAAATTTGAATTGCTATTGGAATTCCTGATTCCCCTTCTATTGTTGCACGTAAGTGCAGCTACAATTCTCAAGGGAACCTGAGATAAGCAGGGAGTAAGTCCACTCGATGGTTTCATCCGTTTTGTACTGCCCACTGCCCTGAATCTGCCAGCCCTCGCTATTGATCTGCTGATAAACAACAACGGAGCTGCCGGCGACGATAGCCGTATCGGCCTCCCCTGCATTGGAAAAAGCAAAATTATGAATCAGCACCTGGGATGAATTTGAGGGATCCTTACTAATGTTGACCAGGTATTTGCTTTTTCCGCAAACTTCATTATTCACGCTCCATTCACCTACGAATTTATCCCTGGCATCGGGCACCGGCGAAGGATTGTTATCATCGCTGGTATCGCAAGCACCAAGAATTAGTACGGCCATGATGAGGCTAAATACTGATATTTTACTGTTTCTGAACATATCTATTTTCTTTTTGGTTTCCCGTTAAACAGGAACACAATGAATATGAATGCGCTGAATGACAGGGTGGTGATTACCTGTATATCGAGAGGTGTAGTTATAAGTTCACCACTGAGCCATCCTATTTGTATACAGATAAACTTAAGCAAATAGTATACCACTTTACTAAACACAATTGAGATGAGTATGGAGAGCAGTGCCATTTTTGTTTTGTCAATGAGGAACCAGAACAACCAGACATTCAGCAGCAGCTCTGCTGCCATAAGCGTTGCTTTAGTGATCGATGGATGTGCTCCAAGAAAATAAGACACAAAAGGCAACAGCAATGCAAGTATCCAGCCATTCCACCTTGGAGTATAGGCAAAAGCAAGGATCAGCGTCATGCGCATGGGATCAAGAATGTATACAGGATATCCGAAAAGTCTTGAGATATCTCCCATATAGATAATAAATAAAACAGCTATGGCATCCAGCAGTAAAGTAGATGAGATATTGATAATAAGTTTTGTTTTCATACCGTAAAGTTACGGCAAAAAACAAATTCACAAATGCTAATCAAGTAAAATGACCCTACTCATGTTTTCATGCTCCTCATTTCTGATGAGTCGCACAAAATATGTTCCTTCGGGCAGGTGCCCCAGGTCAGTTGTCAGGACATGGCTTCCTGCAGACAATTGTGTCGGTGCAGTCTGTGATACTTTGCTGCCAACAAGGTTATATGTTTCAAGGCGGTATAAGGCCGCTCCTTCCGCTTCCACGCGCACATTGACCATGCCTTTGGATGGGTTAGGATAAACAAGTAAATTGTTCTCTGAAAGGGATATTTCATCATCGATACCAACCATTGACCCTCCTGCAGCGATAATGGCGGCATTAATATTTTCCTGTGTAGGCTCCCAGATATAATGTTCAAGGATGAGCCTGTCGGGGGCAATCAGAATGACTGTCGGGGTAGACAGAACCATATAATTCGTGTAAACCTGGTTTCCTCCACCCTGGCTTCCACTAACAGATGGGATCGTAATGCCATGTATGGAATCAAAGTATGCAACGCCATTATTATCATCACCCCAGGCGATCTTCAGAAAGTGCACATTACCTGCATTCTCCCCAAAATCTTCATAAGAAGCCTGGATATCAGGGGCATAAAGCCCACATGGGCCGCAGGATGTATTAAAGAAATCTATGACAACCAGTTTCCCTTCATCCAGAATGGGAAAGAGTTCGATATTATTTCCATAGATATCCTTCACTGAGAAATTAAGCGCAGTATCGAGTTGTGACTGGCTAACAGCCGTTTGAAAAGCAAATAAGAGGAGAATGAGATAAGTAAATTTTTTCATGTCTGGGATTTAGTGCGCAACCATATATTTACATATAACAAAAAGAGGCCCTTAAAGTTCACTAAATATCTTTTCTGCCAGGCGGCTGGCCCCAATGCGAAAGTAATGCTTGTTCAACCATTCATCACCTAGTATGGAGGCTGTCAAAGCATGATATTTCAATGCAGTTTCAGGATCAGCAATGCCTCCTGCTGCTTTAATCCCAACCATCTTGCCGGTCATTACATGGTATTCTCTGATGGTATCGATCATAATAAGAAAAGCTTCCAGCGTTGCTGCAGGCTGAACCTTCCCTGTAGAGGTTTTGAGGAAGTCGGCACCGGCAAGGAGTGCGATCACGCTGGCCTTCCTGATATTTTCAATACTTTCCAACTCACCCGTTTCCAGGATCACTTTCAGGTGTGCATCACCGCATGTGGCTTTTACAGATCTTATTTCATTGGTCACCTCATCATATTTCCCTTCCAGGAATTTCCCCCTGCTGATGACCATATCTACCTCCTCTGCACCATCGAGTACTACCGAAGAAACCTCCATGAGTTTAATGGGGAGTGTAGCCTGTCCTGACGGGAATCCTGTGGCTACACAGGCGGTTTTGATGCCGGTACCCCGCAGACTTTCTTTCACCAATCCGGCGAATGGCGGGTAAACACATACCGCCGCAACATTGGGTGCATTTGATTTCCTGTCGGAAAAGCTACCCGCCTGATCACAAAGTGCCCTTACCCTGGCATCAGTGTCGGTAGCTTCCAGGGTGGTCAGGTCTATCGCTCCAAGGATCATTTTCAATGCGCTTATCCGCTGATTTGCGTCAATTGAAGCGGAAATTATTTTGTTGATCCTTTCAGCATTATCAGAAGCCGAATAAGGATATGGCTTGAAATCATTCATATGACTACATTGTTTTACGCAGTAAAGATAAGAAACAAAGCCTATTTTTTGTTGAGATCGATGCGAAGGGAGAAAACGTTGGAATAAAAATAGGAGTCGCCGATATTGGTCATAGCATAATCTATGGAGATCATCTTAATGATCCTTACACCTACCCCAAAGTTAGGCTCGACAGTGATGCTCTTCTTATCGCCAAAATCGGTTTTCTGCTGTATGTTCCTGATCCCGCCCCTGACATAAACAATGTCTTTAAAACCGAACTCAACGCCCAGTTTTGGATCAATACTGACGAATTCAGACTTGATGAGGGTATTTCGTTTTCCGTCGAAGGTCATATCGAGATCAAGCGCAACAAGAGATGAAAAATTATCTGATATCCTGAAAGAGCGTCCGGCACCAAGGTTCAGCCTGGGTAAGGTGATCTCCAGGGAGTTTTCGGGAATTTCATTTCCTGTAGCCTCAAACACATCTTTCATCTCATCCGAAACCTCGAAGGTCCAGGCATTAAAAGTGCTTGTGATATCACGGCCCATAGCACCAAAGAGCCACTTGCCTGTTCGATATTGAACCCCGACATCCAGCCCGAAGCCATAAGCCTTTGCAAAGCTCCCAATCTGCCTGAAAATGATCTTAACATTCGCGCCATACGATAAGCCTTTTATCTTACTCTTCCTGGCATAGGAGAACATCATGGCATAATCGGCCGCTGAAAATTTTGTGATCCTGTTATAATTGATGTTTCCCTGGTTGTCGTAAAGGTTGATGGTATTGGGGATATCATCGATGCCCATACGGATAACGGATATGCCAATAGTGGCAGCCGTGTCGAGTCTCATTGAAAATCCGGCATAATCATATTTCGCAATACCCCCAAAGTATTCGTTATGCATCAGTCCGATCTGCATGTCGGATGATTGATTGGCCAGGCCGGCAGGGTTCCAGTAGGCGGAGGTTACATCATCACTGATAGCTGTTTGGGAATTTGCCATTCCCAGTGAGCGTGCCCCCACACCGACGGCAAGAAACTCATTGCTGTACTTGGGCGCCTGAGGATAAGCACCCAGCGCAAAAGAAAGGATCGAAATAAACAGCAAGCCTCGTTTCATGCAATCAGAAAAGGTTTATCCATAAACGCCATTAATCAAGAAATAGTATGAATAACATTCTTAAAAACAAAGAAACAATTTTCCTCGAAAATATGTCACCGTTAACTGAAAAAATCATGCCTTTAACTTTGTTCCGGCAAAAAGCTGCTTTTTTTGTTTATTTTTGTAATCGAAACCCTTGATTATCATGAAGAACAGTATTTTTTACATCAGTATTTTAGCGCTGATCATATTCAGTGCCTGCACCAAGGCCGATGAATCAGACCAGAAGAATGTTGGTACCCTGACCATGCCAATCGCAAGTTTTTCTTATTCCGCCAATGAAGGACCTTCTGTAGTGGAAGTCACCTTTATTAATTCATCGGAATACAGCGATCAGTTTCTGTGGACTTTCCATAATGGCTCGACCAGCACTGCCTTTAGCCCCAGCTTTACCTATGCCAGAACAGCTGAAGATGAAACCTACCTGGTAATCCTGAAAGCCACAGATACGAATACCGGCGAAAACAATACACGCTCGAAATCGGTTCTGATCAAAGCATCTAAATAAAGGTTCCATTTTATCCCATCGTTCTCCGAATTCGGGAATCATTGATCTGATTTTCTCCGAATATGGAAATTCCCACATTGCCAAGAAACATTAAATTCCTGTATATCTGCCTGACTTTCTGCGTATTGCAAAATATGGCACAAGGATTGCATATAAGATAGTACCAAACCCAAAAACACGGAAAAATGAAACTCGGGCTTAAAATACCTCAAACCTCAAGGAGGACCCAGTACTTCCGGTACTTTAAATGTGACCGTTGTGGTTACATTTCTACCCAGAAGAACACTGAGTGCCCCATCTGCAAAAAAGATGGGCTGAGCAATAAACTTCGTTAAGTAGCCATTCCTTGATACTTATCATTATTTTCACATCATAATTTGTGAAACGCATGAGATGTATCTTTTAAAATGCAATAGTCTTCATTATTTTGTCTGCAATCAGCCTGGCCGGGCTAAGGCAATAGCTAATTTACCTGGATTGGGAAGCCATCTCCCTTACAACAAATTCCGAAAAGATCATAGAGCCCGAGAGGTTCAGGTGGTCGCCGTCCCCCCAGCAATTTTCAGGCACAGTGAAATCATGATAGTCAAGGATGAATTGTCCAAATTCACTATTCAGGTTGTCATAATATTCCAGAAATTCTGTTGGAACCTGAGAATGGTATTCAGTACTTAGCGGGCAATTAATCAGCTTAAGTTTGACATCCTGATAAATACACAATTTCATGATCTTCCGAAGATAGATCAGTTGAAATTCAGAAATACTATATAGGTCCTGCCCGCTTCTGTAATAGTGCTTCTCTAAAGCATCATTTATCGTGCTGTCATTCTTATTATTCCTCTTGCTTTTGTAAAACCATCCGATGAAACTATAATCATCAAGTTTCCTGGAATTGATATGACGGTACGCTCCATGATAAATGTCTTTAAAATCAGTCGTGAACCCTTCGAAGTTGTGATTTAATATTAATGGTATAGAGTTAATATCAAGCACCGCTGCATAGCGTGGATACATATATTGGGTCATGGCCTGATCAAAAATATAATCATCATAAAAAGTGGAAAGGTTATGATATGACATTCCAAGTAATACAGTTGTGATCTGTGGGTTATTCGCTAACAATACTCTCAACACATTGTATGAATACAGGTAATGTTCAGAAGAATGAGCAATATTCAGGGAATTCGGTATGATGCTGTCGTTGAGGGCTGTTTTGGTATGTGAATCTCCACAAATCAGGATATGGGTGTCCTTATCCAGTTTGATATTACTAACATTGCGGTAGCTCAGCATGTAGGTAATCCCGAAAGCAGCTGAAACCGTTATCAGCAGGATCAGGAAAAACTTGAATATCTTATATAAGAATCCTTTCATGCAGCTAAAATTGAAAGTATATAAATTCCTGCTGTTCCCCTCTGAACCAGATAATGCAGAACACTACAGCATAATATATCAGCCACCTTCCCCAGCCCGGGATACCGGCACCATCTAGCTGCAATGCATGTTTCTTATCTCTTTGCAGCCATTCAGCAACAAACATGATCAGGATCAGGATCAATAATTCTACAGGAAGTACTTCCGGCAGGCTAAAGAAAGACATGCTAAAAAGCCCACCTACATATTCGAAAGCCTGGCTCAGGTTCTCCGCTCTGAAAAATATCCAGGCAAATACCACCAGAAGAAATGTTATGATCATGGAAGCAAGTTCCCTGAAATTCGGGAAGTAACGGCCTTTAGCAATAACATCCAGGTTCTTTCGATTGCGATGCAGGAACAGTAGCGGCAGGAAATAACAGGCATGCAGCAGTCCCCAGAAGATGAAGGTCCAGTTGGCACCATGCCAGAATCCACTCACGATAAAAACGATAAAGATGTTTCTGACCACTTTTGGTTTTGCCACCCTGCTTCCTCCCATCGGGATGTAGAGGTAGTCTCTGAACCACGACGTAAGAGAGATGTGCCATCGCCTCCAGAATTCGGCTATATCCCTTGAAAAATAAGGAAAGGCGAAATTTTGCATCAGCTTAAACCCAAACAGCCTGGCTGTGCCTATGGCTATATCTGAATATCCTGAAAAGTCTCCATATATCTGCAAAGCAAAAAAGAATGCCCCGATAAATAAGGTACTTCCCGATTGATCCTGGTAATTGGTAAATATTTCGTTTACATATCCGGCACAATTATCTGCGATGACGATCTTTTTAAACAATCCCCAGAGGATCTGCCGCATCCCGTCAATGGCATTTGCCTGATCAAAAGCACGTTTCTGAAGGAACTGCGGAAGCAGGTTCGTAGCCCGCTCTATGGGTCCTGCAACCAGCTGTGGGAAGAAACTTACAAAAGCAAAAAAGGCGATCACATCCTCCGTAGGTTGCAGCTTCCTTCGATAAATATCTATGGTATAACTCAGGGTCTGGAATGTATAAAAGCTAATCCCGACAGGGAGAAGGATGCTCAACATCCCGGGATTTATTGGCTGCCCGAGGAATGTGAATGCATCCACGAAGCTATCAACAAAGAAATTATAATACTTGAAAAAGCCCAGGAAGCCTATGTTCACACATATACTCACGAATAGCAGCAGTTTCCTTGCTGCCTTCCCCTCTTTATGCTTCAAACCCAGACCAACGGTATAATCAACCAGGGAACTAAAAAATATCAGGGAGAGAAAGCGCCAATCCCACCATCCATAGAAGAAATAACTTGCAAGCACCAGAAAAGCGTTCTGCATCTTCAGCCTTGCATTAAATACAAACCAGTAGAGCAAAAAAACTATTGGTAGAAAGATGGCAAATTCAAGGGAATTAAACAGCATTCAGCTTCAATTAAGCATTCACGGATAAAAATAACACAATTGCATTAATCTATCGACTCTTCTGCCAGTTTATGTGGCTTATAGGCGTTCTGCCCATCCGAATTAAACTGATACAATCCGACAACATCTATTTTGGACCCGGTCCATGCTTTTGGTGTGATCAAGAGATAAGTCCTGACGGGATAACTGCATTGATCGGCGTCGATCCATGTGCCTGAATTAGCATAAATGCTGCTATAGGATTTCCCTTTGGGGTACACCTCCAGCATGGCCTCATGGGTATGTCCGAAAGCTATGATCTTGTATGCTTCGGGGGCCGGAGGTTGCTTCATGTATTGTGTTTCTGCAGCAGAAAACAGGTCGCTATGACCATTCCAGATAGCATTCAGACAGCAGGACATTGGAACGGGTACCTCGTTTTGTTCCTGGGTAGCCGGCCAGTAGTCTTCAATTGATGCCGCATACATACTTTTGGTTTCATGAAAAGACCGGGCTTTAGTATAGCCGTCGATGCCACCCATCAATATATTCTTTTCAAATACATCGGGTATATCCATCCCGAAGTGATAAAGGGTGTATAAAAAAGCAATGTCCCATGCGGCTATGAACTCAGCGGAGCCCGCAGGTTCCGCTATGGATTTATCATTGGAGGCCGCGTCCATCATGCCTTTGGCATATAAACGGGAAACAAAATAGCCCGGGGGTAGTTTATGTCCGGCATTTACAAGCGGTTGCGGGCAATTGAAAAAGTCATAGCGGTGGCCATGTTCAAAGAGCATCCCCGGGAAAGGTGAGTATTCACCCAGGCCATCAGGCCCGCCTTTCCAGGAGGCATCAGGGATGACCTCATGCAATATATCCTCTGTCCCAAGCATATCATGATTTCCGGGAACATATATAAGCTCAACACTGTCGTGATTGACAACAGCTTTCAGCCTGTCGAAGATATTTTCATTCACAGTGGCACCGGCAACAGCATTGAAGAAATCCCTGGTGCTTGCGATGTTGACAGCAGGATCAAAGGGGGAAATAGTGTATGGAACCAGCCATTCGTCAAAAAGGTCGCCCAGGATCACCACTTGCCTGATCTCGCTGGTATCGGAAACTACATAATCAAGAAAAGACTCCAGGGCCGCCTGGTTTTTGCCAAACCAGCAGTAATCATTATTGTATGCCCTTTGATCACCCATATGTATATCGGAAATGATGGCAATGGCATCCCTTGACACACCACTGTTGAGTATGGTGGGAGCAGATGGAACCCCATGTGCGGTTCCGGTGCGACATTCAATTATCGTTTCAGCTTTCATGCTCAAGCCCGAATGCGACCTGAGTCCGGGAAGCAAGATGATCTCATAGACCCATCCCCTTTTGAGCTCAAATTCGGGCCAAAACATCATCACCACCTTATTTCCTGACTGGTACAGGTCGATATATTTCGTCAGGTCGCCCGATAGATCCCGAAATCCAATATTCCCAAAAACTGTCGCGTCCTCCAGGTCTTCAGAGAAAACTAATTCAATCGATCTGTCACGTAAGTTTAGCTGATAATACAGATCATGTTTTAATTCATGCCGAGACAGGTCGGCCTTCATGTATATTGGATCAACTGAAGTATCAGGCTTTTTCTTGCACGAAAATTGGATAAATGTTCCTGCAGCAATCAGAATGATTACGAGGAGAGGGAAAGCGATTTTTCTCATAAATGCCGGATTTTACAATAAAGATAATGATTCTAATCCTTAATACAACGGACACTCAGGCAATATGAGTAAACAAAAAGCCCCACATTGCTGCAGAGCTTATCTTACTCAAATGTATTTTATATTCGATACTGGATATTCGATATTCGAATGGGATAGAATACTCCTTCGCCACGGCTTCGGAGTACAAGGATAGAAGAAGTATTCCTCATACCACACACCACATACCTATTTATAGGCAGGTATCCCTGTGGCTGCATGGCCGGTGATCAGCAAATGTACATCATGTGTACCTTCATAGGTGATCACTGATTCGAGGTTCATCATATGGCGCATCATGGGGAAATCGCTGGTGATACCCATAGCACCGAGGATCTGACGTGTTTCACGTGCAATCACCAGTGCCATATTTACATTGTTACGTTTAGCCATAGATATCTGTGCTGCTGTAGCTTTACCCTGATCACGAAGAACACCCAGTCGCCAGATCAGCATCTGTGCTTTGGTGATTTCGGTGAGGGCTTCAGCAATTTTCTTTTGTTGCAGTTGGAAGCCCGCAATTGGTCTTCCAAACTGTTTGCGCTCGAGAGAATACCTCAGGGCTGCATCATAGCAATCCATGGCAGCACCAATGGCTCCCCAGGCGATGCCGTAGCGTGCAGAGTTCAGGCAGCTCAGCGGTCCGCGAAGGCCTTTAACTTCCGGGAAAAGGTTTTCTTTTGGAACCTTCACATTATCAAATACCAGTTCACCTGTGACTGATGCACGCAGTGAGTATTTACCATGTGTTTCAGGCGCAGAATAGCCTTCGCCACCGGCTTCAACAACCATACCCCTGATCACACCCTGTTCATCCTTAGCCCATACAACAGAAATGTCGGCAACGGTAGAGTTGGTGATCCACATCTTGGCCCCATTCAGGATAACATGGTCGCCTTTGTCTTCAAAATGGGTAACCATACTGCCTGGATCAGATCCATGGTTAGGTTCGGTGAGTCCGAAGCAACCAATGATATCTCCACTCACCAGTCGTGGGAGCCATTTCTGCTTTTGTTCCTCCGTGGCATATTTCCATATAGGAAAACAAACGAGTGATGTCTGTACGGAAGCCATAGAACGGATCCCGGAATCACCCCTTTCAAGTTCCTGCATGATCAGGCCATAGGATGTATAATCCAACCCGGGGCCACCATATTCCTCAGGAATAAAGGGACCGAACATGCCATAGTCGCCCATTTCCTTTACAAGGTGGCGTGGAAATTCTGCCCTCTCAAAATAATCTTCGATGATGGGTTTTACCGAACGGTTGACCCAATCTCTTGCTGCATCACGGACGATTTTTTGTTCGTCAGTGTAAAGCTCGTCTACCACATAATGGTCGGGGGCTTCGAATTGAACTGTTGCTGACATATTAAATAGGTTTTAATTGAATATGAAGACTGACAAAATTATATATATTGTTATTAATTTCACAATTAATTCTACTATTTATTTTCACTTAAAATAAATATTTATATACGCTGTATTATTCTT
>JAOZTN010000008.1:25808-47125 GCA_029942245.1 Bacteroidales bacterium
TATGCAAGCATTAATAGACGGTTCGCGCTTGATGACGGAAGCCCTTGTAAGGGCAGGTGCTGATGTGTTTATCGGCTACCCCATCACCCCGGCAAATAACCTCTACCTGTTTTCAGGGCAGAGATTCAAAACCTTTTTCGCCGCTCCGGATGAAATCACTACCTTGCAATGGATGAGCGGGTTTTCTACTGCCGGAAAATTACCGGTGACGGCAACCTCCTTTCCGGGCTTTGCCCTCATGTTAGAATCCATTAACATGGCATACATGATGGAACTCCCTATGGTAATCGTACTTGTGCAAAGGCTGGGACCGGCCACCGGTACAGCCACATGTGGTGCCCAGGGCGACATCACCCTCCTGAATGGAATGCTGTCGGGAGGATATTCCATACCCGTACTAAGCACTTCAGAAGCTAACGACTGCTGGGAGATGGCAGCTAATGCGGTTAAAACTGCTGCAGAACTGCGCACACCCGTCATCCTGCTCACCTCAAAAGAAGAGGTCATGACACAGTTCAGCTTCGATATGGACAGCCTGAAGGAGATCAAAGCGGTAGAAAGAAAGTATTATTCGTCGGATGAAACCTTCGTCCCCTATAAAAGAGATGGGAAGGGTGTTCCGGACTTCCTTCCTGTGAGCAACAGCAAGCACCAGGTGAGGTATACGGCCTCAACACACAATGAGAACGGCATCCTGGAGGGGATCACTCCGGGTGCGCTGGGCAATACCATTGCGATCCATGAGAAGATCGAAAGTAACCTTGACTCCTACCTCTACTACGAGTTGGACAAAGCAGATACATCAGATACTTTGCTCGTATCCTATGGTATCACAGCCAATGCTGCCAGAGAAGCTGCCCAGCGGCTGAAAGATGAAGGCCGGGCAGTTTCTGTTCTAATTGCAAAAACAATGCTTCCGATACCTGATGCTTATTTGAACATAATATCGGGTTATCAAAAGGTTATCATTGCCGAAGAAAATCATCACGGGCTATACAGCAAACTCCTGTTTGGTGCCAAGGCCCCTGCCAATATCCATAGAGTAAACACTATTGGGCGCATGATCAGCCCTGATGAAATTATAGAGGAGGTGAAGCGTCATGGAAACTAAATTCATTAACACCAATACTCTTCCTTTTTGCAAGGGATGTACCCATACTACCATCAGCCAGAATACAGAGAAAGCTCTCCAGAAACTGGGAAAAGACCTGCTGGATGTTATCCTGGTAACCGACATCGGCTGCCTGGGCATTATCGACAAGGCTTTCGACACCCATACCGTTCACGGATTGCATGGGAGATCGGTGGCCCTGGCATCAGGGGTTTCTGCAGGAATTAATAATCCCGACAAGAAAGTCATTGTATTCATAGGTGATGGAGGTGCAACCATTGGTATGCAACATCTTCTGGATGCCGCCCACAATGGTTATAATATGACTGTTGTTGTTCATAATAATATGCTTTACGGCATGACCGGCGGGCAGCCCAGTGAGCTAACTCCCGAAGGTTTCAGAACCCCTACCCTGCCGGATGGGGCACCGCACAAGGGTTATGACATCTGTGACCTGGTGGCCACTGCCGGTGCCAGCTACGTTAGCCGTATCGCCGGTATTGGTGACATTTCTGACCAGCTGGCAGAAGCATTCTCCAGGGATGGCTTTTCACTGATAGAAGTAATGGAGATATGCACTTCCTATGGTGTGAAGAGTAATCCCGGGATGAAGCTGAAGAGCCTTATCCAGGAAGCAGGCATCGAGATCAAGGTGTATGCCGATGATCAGACAAAGGCATATGAAACGAATAAAAAAGAAGACCAGCCCACTCTTTTCAGCCCCAAACTTGGTATTGATAAAGAATTTACCTCCCAATTAGTACAAGCTGTCAGGATCTTCCTGAGTGGAACAGCAGGTGAGGGCGTGCAATCAGGTGCGTCCCTGTTTGTTAAAGCAGGGATGCGTTGCGGCCTTAACGTGACCAAGAAAGGCAGTTATCCGGTTACCGTAGGTGTTGGTTTTTCGGCATCTAACATCATCCTTTCGCCTGAGCCCATACTGTATACCGGTGCTCCCAGGCCTGATGTGATCATCGTTACCTCTGTTGAAGGACTGAAGTTTGCTCAAAAGCTGATCGACAATGCTACGGAAGATACCCTTCTGATCATCGACAGCAGCCTTGAAACCCCTACAACCAATGCCAGGCTTATCGTTCACCATTTCCGTGAGCATTTTGGTGGGAGATATGCTATCCTGGTAGGCCTTTATGAATACATCCGCCAATCGGAGGCCATTCCAATGGAAGCATTGCATAAACAGTTTCTGGGTAGCCATATGGCAGGCAGCGAGAAACTGGTGAAGCTGATCGAAGAGGAGTTTGGCCTGTAGCCAACAGGAATTATTAATGATTAGGATATCATCATTCCCTGTAAATAAAAAAAACCGGGCATACAAAAAAGTCTACCCGGTTAATTTCTTAAAAGAAAATTTTACTTACCTCACAATCAAGGCTTTCTTTGTTATCATAGTCTGGCTGGTTTGCAAGGTATAGAAATAAAACCCTGCAGGCATGGCTGAAGCATCCCATTTAACCGTATGACTACCTTGTGTAAAGTTATCATTTACAAGTGTAGAAACTCTTGCACCACTAACATTAAATATTTCGATAGTCACCCTGTCAGGGGATTCCAGATTAAATTCAATGTTTGTTTCACCACTGAATGGGTTGGGATAGTTCTGTGAGATTGAAGCATTCTCGCCTACTTCACTGATTGACATGGTATTCAGGTTTGCAGCTCCCGGAGTAATTTCAGGCATAAAGAACCAGTTGTCGGTTCCATCTACAAATCGTCCATAAGAAGTATCTGTAATTTGCTCTCCGTAGGTAAGGCTATCCATAAAGATCTGATCGGGGTTCCACAATCCAATTGCTTCACCACCACCACTCAGTTTGAAGTTAAGGTTCATAACACTGCTGGCATCCTCTTTATTGGCATAAAATACGATAAAACCTCCTGCTGCAACAGTTACTGAATCAGGATGAGCATCAGAGATCGGAAACATTGCTTCAGGATCTACAAGATCATCAGACATATAATATCCCGCCAGGTTTACAGCCTCGGTACCGGGATTATATATTTCTATCCAGTCAGGGTAATCTCCCTGAGGGCCTGGAAAAGAAGAATCATTGCTGGCCATAAATTCATTGATGTAAAGCGTAATTTCCGATGGGGGGTTAGGATTTACGTTGCTTGCTCCGGGGGTAATTTCAGGCATGAAGTACCAATTATCAGTTCCATCCTGATACCTTCCATAAGAAGTATCCGTGATTTGATCACCATAGGTAAGACTATCCAGGAAAATTTGTCCAGGTGTCCATAATCCGATCTGTTCACCGCCACCGCTCAGTTTAAAATTCAGGTTCATTACACTGCTTGAATCTTCTTTATTGGCATAAAAGACAATATAGCCTCCGGCATCAACCGTAACAGAGTCGGGATAAGCATCAGATATCTGGAACCTTGCCTCAGGATCGACAAGATCATCTGACATAAAATATCCTGCCAGGTTCACGGCTTCAACACCAGGATTATAAATCTCTATCCAGTCAGGGTAATCTCCCTGAGGTCCTGGAAAGGAAAAATCATTGCTGGCCATAAATTCATTGATGAAAAGTTCAATGGTCAGGGGATCAGGAGTGGCGTTAGTAGCACCAGGTGTAATATTGCTCATAAAACCCCATACATTTGATCCATCCGGGAAACGTCCGTAAGAAGTATCGGTTATTTGTGCAAAATAAGTAAAGTGGTCCACATCTACCTGAGATGGATCCCATAAACCAATGGCTTCACCGCCACCACTCAATTTGAAGTTCAGGTTCATCACACTGCTGGCATCGCCTTTATTGGCATAAAAGACAATGAATCCACCGGCGGGTACTGTCACAGAATCAGGAAAGGTACTTGGAATCATGTACATAGCTGCAGGGTCGTCAAGTTTGTCTGACATATAGTATCCGCCCAGCATAACAGCCTCGGTACCGGCATTATAAATTTCTATCCAATCGGGGTAATCACCCTGAGGACCCGGGAATGAAACATCGTTGCTGGCCATAAACTCATTGATGTAGAGCTGGGCCTGAACGGCATTGGTTAAGACAAAGAATGACAACATCATCATCATACTCACTAAAAAGTAATTTTTCTTCATATTGAATTTTTTAAAGGTTAATTTTCATTTCAATCAACAAATATTATACAAATATATGAATCTCATCTTCAAATTGCTCCAAATTTCCTCTATTCATACTATACAAGCGTATAGAATACTATTCAATCACCTATTTATTTACAAATCACACCTCTACACCCGCAAATGTAATTTCCTAATATTGTACTACTTACGACAACTCACATCCTTTACAGGCCTCAAGTCAACCCATACATAGGCTATGTATAAAAATTCACAGAGCAGCTTTTTTCTATCTTTGTTGCGATAGAATTTAAATACACAAAATCATGTCATTGCTTTATAAAAATGTAAAACAGTTGGTATTCGACATCGATGAATTTATCGATACCGTTGAACAAGGCGTGCTAGTTTTCAAGGAAGGTGTAACAAACTATGTTAAGGGGGAGAAGGCAAGTTTTGCAGATAAAATAGAGCGCATCGACAATTTGGAAGCAACAGCTGACAGGCTGCAGCGTAAGATAGATGATGAATTCTACAGGCATTCGCTTTTGCCACAAAATGCAAGTGACATAGAGACTTTAGTGGACAATCTCGATGAGATTATTGATATTGCAAAGGACAACCTTTATCAATTCGATGATGAGTTACCTTTTATTCCTAAGGAAGTAAGACTTGATTTTATCAGATTGGCTGACACCTCATCAGAATCAGCTCTTTCATTATTTCCGGCTGCCCGTACATTCTTCAGGGAGCCAAATAAAGTGAAGGAGATGCTCTCGAAAGTTTATTTTTATGAAAAGGAAGCTGATAAGATCTCCAGAAGTATTAAACGAAAATTATTCCATGAAATGAAAGATCTTGAGTTGAGTCAAAAAATTCACCTCAGGTATTTTGCCTTACATATAGAAACAGTATCAGACAGAGCAGAAGAATTAGCTGATATGCTATCCATCCTGGCATTGAAAATGAACTTATGATCATCCTTTTTTATCTATCAAGTGGTTTATTTCTGGGCTGGTCTCTAGGCGCCAACGATGCTGCCAATATATTTGGAACAGCAGTCGGCACCAAGATGATCAGGTTCAAGACTGCTGCTATTACTGCCAGTATTTTCGTAATACTTGGTGCAGTGATACAGGGTGCAGGAGCAAACCATACGCTTGGTAAACTTGGAAGTGTATCAACCCTGGCGGCAGCATTTACTGTGGCCCTTTCTGCTGCACTCACAGTATTTTGGATGACACGGATGAAGTTACCAGTATCTACTTCTCAGTCGATTGTAGGGGCCATTATTGGATGGAACTTTTATACCAATAACCCAACAGATCTCAACATATTAACAAAAATTGTAACGACGTGGATATCGGGGCCAATACTGGGAGGGGTCGTTGCCATCCTGTTATTCATGCTGGTAAAACAGCTAACAAAACGATCGAGAATTCATTTACTATACAGAGATAGTTATATACGCTATGGCCTGCTCATAGTTGGTGCATTTGGAGCATATAGCCTTGGCGCCAATAACATCGCCAATGTTATGGGAGTTTTTACAAATGCCGTTGATTTGCCTCCTATCAATCTTGGATTCGTGGTAATTGACAGTACACAGCAATTATTTCTCATTGGTGGTATTGCCATTTCTGTTGGTATTTTTACGTATTCGAGGCATGTAATGGAAACCGTTGGCAATTCATTGATGCCCTTAACCCCTGAAGCTGCCATGGTTGTTGTACTTTCTCAGGCAGTAGTACTATTTATATTTTCATCACAAGGGCTGTCTGACGCATTCCAATCTATTGGTTTACCCGCCATCCCGCTGGTTCCCGTATCCAGTTCACAGGTAGTGATTGGATCTATTATTGGTATTGGTTTATTTAAAGGCGGGAAACAAATAAAGTATAAAATCCTTGGAGGGATTAGCCTGGGTTGGATCGCAACACCACTGCTTGCCGGAGTTCTGACTTTCTTCATGTTATTCTTCGTGAACAATGTTTTTAAAGGTGATGTTGGTGGCGACAGAATTCTGATTGGGGTAGAAGATATAGGGCTTAATGATTCAACCGAATCTGCTGAGGTGATATCAATGCAGGAACTTCAAGAGGCTTCTATCTTCCATCAAAAAGATAGCATTCAGCCCATTATAGTCCCGTCGAATATGCAAGAATCCCATCCTTCTTCCGGCGGACAATCATATAAATTTCTCTGGATACTCCTGGCAGTAATATTACTTGCCACGTTATACTTATTGTACCTGCTATGGAATAAGAACAAAACAACACGCTTGCATAAGCAACAAATTAAATCCATTGAAAACAGGTACTTATTAAAGATTGATTATCTGGAAAAGAGTGTCAAGGACAAGATACATCATCAGGATTATTTGGGAAAAGAGCTTAAGTTCAGGCAGAATGAGATGGTCACAATGGCTATGAGTATCATTCATAAGAATCAATTCCTGAATGATCTGAAAGAAGAAGTTGCTAAGATAAAATCAAGTGTAGGAGATCATGAAACCAGACAAGATTTAAGTAAACTGTCACTCATGATCACACAGGATTTATCCATCGACAGGGACAGGGAAAAATTTCAGATGCATATCAACGAGCAAAACAGCAATTTCATTCATCGCATTTCTGAGGCTTTTCCTTCGATGACTGAAAACGAAAAGAGGCTTGCCGTGCTATTGAGACTCAATCTGTCCTCAAAAGAGATTGCTTCAATTTTAAATATCTCTCCCAAGAGTGTTGAAATGAACAGGTATCGTCTTCGCAAAAAGCTAAAGGTTGATCCTAAAATGAATCTAAATGATTTTATCAGGGAATTTTAAGTATCCTTCACAAACAGCCCAATTCATTATTCCCCTAACCCTTTATTAATCTATCGGTTATACCACCCTGAAGGTACTTTATGCCCTCCTGTAGGGTTTGTGTAGAGGCTGTTTTCTTTCTACTTATTTATTTATGCGTTTAATTTGTTCTCAGCAAGACAATTATTAGCTAACCAAAAATCTAACCAATGAAAAAAAGTAATTTCAAAAAACTTGCGTTCCTTGGGTTTATAGTCTTAAGCCTTTTATGCGGGAACACTTACGCACAAGAAGACAATACTGTTACCGGTAAGGTCTTCCCTGCGGGGATGCAAACTCCCATGAGGGATGTTGCAGTACAAATCGAGGGTAACGAAGCATCACGTGTACTTACTGATGGTAACGGGGTATTCAGCATTCAGGTTGAATCCTTTCCTGTACAACTTGAGTTTATCAAGGAAAATTATCAGACTCATGTAGTCAAGGTCAATAAAGCTGGCGACATTACAGTATATCTGTCCGCCGGAGGGATCGAAGTGAATGACTACGGTCAGGAAATTGGTGTGCGTGTCAGTCTTAATCCTGAATCAAGAGATGGAATCCTGATGCTGTCATCAACCGACAAAAGGTTTAAATACTGGTTTGACAACCGTGTGTATTTTGATGGGGCGTATTATATGGGAGAGAACACTTATCAGGGAGAAACCCATGAAATAGGTAACGGTGTTAACATTCGTCGTATGCGTTTTGCCATGAAGGCAATCCTCTGGGGCCACTGGGGTGCTGAGATTGACTTTGATTTTGGCAACAATGCAGTAGACATTAAAGATGCTTACATCCGTTATATTGGAAATACCTGGCAAATCAAGGCTGGTAACTTCAGAGAACCTTTCTCACTCGAAACTATGACAACTTCACGCTACATTACTTTAATGGAGCGTCCGTACCCGACAGAACAGGCTCCTTCCCGTCATTTGGGAATTGCTTATAAGACATTTACCAATCACCTTTTCTTCGAAGGGGGTGTCTTCTCCAGCAATATAGCGAATGACCTGATCAGGGACCAGAACAAATCAAATGGTACCGATGCCGGATGGTCTGTAACAGCCCGCCTCGCATGGGCACCCATTAAAAAAGATAAGCAGGTACTACACATTGGAGTAGCAGGGTCATACAGAACACCTAAGATACAGGAGATCGGAGATCCTACACACAGTTTCAGGTATGGCGAAAATGCAGAAACTGAAATTAACCGTAAAAAATATATCGATACAGACTGGGTAGAACATTGCCAGCACAAAATTTTGTTCGGCACCGAACTTGCTTATGCATATAATAATTTCCGTATTCAGGGTGAGTACATCATAACAAGGATCCAGAGAGACGTGGATTTAGTTCCTGAGGGAGAAGACAAAATGAAGATGGGTGGCTTCTACGTTATGGGGTCATGGCTGATCAACAATGCTGATTATTATTATAATATGGGAGATGCTGAATTCTCACAAATTGATTTCAAAGAAAACAAAAAAGGTGCCTGGGAGCTTGCATTAAGATATTCCTATATGGATGCCAACAGCTATAAAGACGGTTCAGATATTCCATTTATTGCCGGTGGATCAGGCGAAGTATATACAGCAGGAGTAAGCTATTATTTCAACTATAATGTTAAGTTCATGCTGAATTATGCATACGCCAATCATGACCGCTGGGCAGATGGCAAAGGAAAATACAAAACCTACGATATGGATGCTGAAGGAAATGATATTACAGCCACTGGTAAAGGTGGAATCGATTTCAGTACCATTCAGGCCAGGATCCTGATTGCTTTCTAAAAGTGTTTAATACTAAAATTTAGAGAAATGAAAAAGTACATATTTTTAACGATTATTACCGCCCTGCTATTTGCCGGATGCGTAAAAGATGAACAACCTGAACCTATGGGTCCTGCACCTGTGGAATATTCAGTCCTCAAGATAAATGAACTTTGCACCAAAGACCTTACTGATCCATATTTTGTAGATGGTATGGATGAGGGCGCCGATTGGATAGAACTATACAATTCAGGGATAAAAGCCATCAATGTTGCAGGCTTATGGGTCACAGACAATCCAGGTGTTCAAGAGGATTATATTCAAATTCCGTCTACTGATGGTGCAATTACAACCATACCACCGAAAGGCTTCTTAGTATTAATTTGCGGAGCAGCTGATGCGCAAGGAAATGATGTCCCTACAAGCATTAGCGATGGCAAAATATTTATCGCAATGGGTTTGAGCTCATCAAAAGAAAACTTCGCTGCCATCTATGATCCAAACAAATCCGAGATAGACAAATCAGGAGATTTTAATGGTCTGGAAGATGATAAATCAGCTGGTTTGACTATAGATGGCGGAGATGTATGGGAAACCTTAGGAGCCAAAACTCCGGGGGCAACTAATGATAGCAACCCTCCTGCAGCAGGTATGCTGATCATTAATGAGTTCATGTGTAGCAATGACGTTACACCTGTTCCGGGTGATAATGGAGACTTCCCGGATTGGATCGAGATATATAATACCGGCGATACTCCTATCGATATGGGTGGATGGTACGCAACCGA
Organism: Bacteroidales bacterium; assembly: GCA_029942245.1. Classification (GTDB taxonomy): domain Bacteria; phylum Bacteroidota; class Bacteroidia; order Bacteroidales; family B18-G4; genus B18-G4. Next base: position 35,398 of record JAOZTN010000008.1, read on the forward strand.
TGCCATAGACGACATGGTTAAATATCAATTGCCGACTGATGATCCTGGTCTAACAACTGTCCCGCCAAAAGGATATATTATTCTTTATTGCGATGGTACGGGTGAAGGATTACACACTAATTTTAAGTTAAGCAGTGGTGGTGAGGACATTGGTATCTCAGAAGATGGTGTTAGCTTCAATGAAGCTTACTCCTACTGTGATGTTACCTGTGACCTGCCAAATCCGCCAACTGATTTTTCATGCGGCCGTAATGGCGACGGAGCTGCAAGCTGGGTAATCTTTGATCCGGCAACAGCTACACCACCAACGCCCTACGCTGCAAACGGAGTTCAAAAGTAAATTAATCAATTAAGCTAAACCTAATGGCAAGAATCTCAATCATCGTAATGTTATTCCTTTTAGCATCTTCATGCAAAAAGGACAACACATCCATTCCGGTGGTTGAGGTCGCTGTTGGGGAACTTGAACTGCTAAACGTATATAATATTGATGTCCCTGAGCCTTCAGGTTTATCATTCGGTCCTGACAAACTGAGTTTACTCACTGTAAGCGATCACACCAATAAGGTGTATGAGATGGATATGCAGGGCAACATCCTCCGGACCCTTAATTATGAGGGTAAGGACCTTGAGGGCGTTACTTACAACCCTCATGAAAACATCGTAGTGGTGGCCGAAGAAGCTGACAGGGAACTTAGCCTGATCGATTATAATTCGGGTGATTTAATTCAGACATACAAGATTAATATCCCCTCAAATTCGAGTAATAGCGGACTGGAGGGCATTTCCTACAATTCCAACAACAAGTTGTATTATGTCATAAATGAGGTAAACCCTGAATTATTGATTCTCTGGGATGCAAACACAGGAATTATCAGTGAAGATAAGCTTGATTTTGCTACAGATTATTCCGGCATATATGTTGAAGTCGAAAAATCACATTTATGGATTGTGAGTGACCAGTCGAAAAAGCTTTATCAATGTGATTACAATGCCAACGTATTAAAAACATTCGATTTAGATATACTAAAATATGAAGGTGTAGTAGTTGAGGGAGAAACGGTATATCTTATTAATGACGCTACAGCGAAATTATATCACTATCAAATCAAAAATTAATAGTTATGGAAGGTTCAATTGTTCCCAGGTATGAATTCAGGATCTTTGGAAGCAATCTTGATCTCTACGAAAATAAGATCAAAGAAATTTCGGACAAGGAACAAAGCAGGCAAATGGAATCAGTATACCTGCTTACCCCCTGGAAAAGAAAAAACAATGTTAAGATCCGGGAAGGGGTAATGGATGTCAAGATACTTGAACAGCAAGAGTCCGGCCTGGAGCAATGGAGTCCGTTTTTAGTAGGTAAGTTTCCGTTGAATGCAGATGTGATCAAAACTGTTGTTTTCCCGGCCCTGGGGATTGAAAGCCCCGTATTTGGGCGCAAGAAATACTCACTAAGTCAGTTTATTTCTGAAGTGGTGTCTGTCGATCCTGATCTGGCCGTTGCCTATGTATGGAAAACTAGACACGCATACACAATAGGTGAATGCATAACAGAAATAGCGGAAATAAAAGTAAACGGTGCTTATATCAAGACCATTTGTATTGAGCATGCCAAGCCCGATAAGGTTCTAAAAGCTAAAAAGTTGATCGGGATAGATGAAAAGGTCGAAAATGTAAACTATCCTAAAGCCCTTAAAAGGATTATGGGCCTGGTTGAGTTGCCTGAAGACTGGAACAATATTAAATTTTAATACTTAACACATAGTATAATGACAAAAGATAAAATGAAGATCGGCGAGGTCTCTAAACCGCGTTTTGAATTCAGAACATTTGGCAGAGATTTTTCTGATGCTGCATATTTGATGACCCGGCTGTCTGTTCCTGTACCTAAGAAGGTGTGGGAAAGGACTTCTGAAGAAACATATATCATCTCCAGAACAAATGATGTTAACAACACCAAGATCAGAGATGGGAAAATGGATATCAAAACCTTTGTTCAGGAAGTTGATGGCCTTGAACAATGGAACCCATTAATGAAGGGTAAGTTTCCGATGAAAGCAAAAATCCTTTCCAAAGAAGTGTTTCCGGCATTCAAGGTGGAAATGCCTGATCTGGAAGACAGAGAATACGAATTGGAAGAATTCCTCCAGATTGTAAAAGATCATCCGGATCTGTTAGCAGTATCTGTTGAGAAAGAGCGTTTTGGCTATATGGTAAATGATACCATTTGTGAGTATGCCAATGTATGGATCAATGGTGCTATGACGGTTACCGTGAATTCAGAATCGACTGAGATTGATGACATAAAAAAGACCATCAAAGATCTTGGGTTGGAAGGTGTTGAAAATATCAATTATTTACAGGCAGCCAAAAGGATTGTTGGAATGATTGACAAAAAATTAGCCAATTAAAAAGTTATGGGACAAGAAATAGAAAGAAAATTTCTGGTGAAAGGTGATTTTAAACCATCTGTCACAAAAGAAACCAAAATTGTTCAGGGATACCTGTCATCGGTTCCCGAGCGTACGGTACGTATTCGGATTAAAGGCGAAAAGGGTTTCCTTACCATTAAAGGAATAGGGAGTGCATCAGGAGCCAGCAGGTATGAATGGGAAAAAGAGATCTCAACTGAAGAAGCTGCCGAATTGCTCCAAATTTGTGAGCCCGGAGTGATTGATAAAACACGTTTCATCGTACCCGAAATAACAGGTTTGAAATTTGAAGTAGATGAATTTTATGGAGAAAATGACGGCCTTACCGTTGCCGAAATTGAGCTGCCTTCCGAGGATCATCCTTTTGAAAAACCAGAATGGTTAGGGGAGGAAGTAACCGGTGATGCACGCTATTATAATTCCATGTTAATGAAGAACCCCTTCAAAAGCTGGTAAGCTAATTAGCGTGTGTTTCATTCATACCTAAGAAACATGAAAAACATCATTGCTGTTTTCATATTTGTTTTATATCTGGGGCTTCTGGGATATTTATATCTGGGCCTTGGCCAGGGAAAAACATACCCGGCCAAACCGATAAGTATCGTAGTGCATTCAAAGCCCGGATCTGCCATTGATTATATGGCAAGAAGGGTCGCTGAGATTGCCCGAAAATACAGTGATGCAGACTTTTTTATTGAAAACCGTTCAGGCACACAGGGCCTTGTTGCTATGCAGCATGTGCTCGACATGAAGGCTGATGGCTACACTATGTTGGCAGTAACCAAGTCTTTCCTGTCTACCGTGATGGTAAATAAAAGTAAGGTAAGTCTTGACGACTTCTACTTTATCGCAAGCATGGTTTCTGATCCGGAAGCACTCATTTCAAATAAAGACAGGGGTTTTAACTCACTTGCTGACATTATTCAGGATGCACAAGTGGATGAACAACAGGTTTGGATCGGTCCGGGTACAGGCAGCCGTGATCACCTGATGACATTGAAAAGCTGGGAAGTTCTTGGGATTGATGCCCAATGGATTGATTACAAAAGCGGCCCGCAATCCATACTTGCATTGTTAAGAGATGAAGCTGCCGTGTACGTTGGAAATCCTGCCGATATCAAAGGGAAGAGTGATCTGGACATCATATCTATTGCCAGCAACGAACGCTTAATATCCCTTCCGGATGTTCCCACATTCATAGAGCAGGGATATGAGCTGGAAGAATCGATGTGGAGAGGTTTTGCATTTAAGAAGGGCGTTCCTCAGGAAGCAATCGATTATGTGACCCGTATTCTGCAGGATGTTGTGAACGATGAAGAGTGGAAGAACTATTGCAATGAGACCTATGTATTTTCAGATTTCGTAATAGGTGAAGCATTTGCTACGAAAATAGCCAGGGAAGTAGAGGAAACCGATCACTACCTGAATCAGGCAGGCTTGCTGGCCGAATATCAAAAGGAGAGCCCATTTCCCTTGTTTCTGGTTCTTTTAATAATTGTGTGCGTTATCTTTTTATTGCTGTATGCTTTCAATAAATTTCGTATTCGAAACATCAGCTACGATCAGATTATTGCCGGCGGTTTAATTAGCCTTTCTATATTCCTCTATTACCTGACAATGCTGTTTCAAATACCGCAAACAGAGAATATTACTGACCCTGCGCTTATTCCGAGGATCTGGATATTTATATTATCGTTTTTAAGCATACTGCTGATTATAAAATCAAAAAATAAAAAAGCTGAAACATTGCGCTATTCACCTAAAAATGTATTGATCATCATAGCATTGCTGATTTTTTACCTGGTGGCCATGCAATGGATTGGATACTATTTTACTACTCCGGTTTTTATTCTGACTGCAATGTATTTATTAGAATATCGCAAAGTGAGTATAATGAGTATTAACGCCTTTGGATTTGTGCTGTTCAGCTATTTCATTTTTAACAAGCTGCTATATATAGAACTGCCATTAGGCTGGTGGTTCATTTAAAAGAAGCTAATGGGAATTTTTAATGATCTTTGGTTAGGTTTGCAGGAATTCGGACAATTAATGCCGATCATGATGATGTTTATTGGCGTTATCGTAGGGATCATGGTTGGTGTATTACCCGGGCTCTCCCCTTCTATTGGTGTTGCTCTCATGCTGCCGGTTACTTTCGGTCTGGATCCTACCAGCGCATTGGTCTTATTGGTCTCAGTATATTTAGCGTCCAATTATGGTGGATCAATCACTGCCATTGCCATTAATACACCCGGTACACCGGGAGCGGTCGCCACTACATTTGATGGCTATGAACTCACCAAACAGGGAAAACCTCTTCATGCGTTAATCACCTCTCTGACTGCATCCACTGTCGGGGGTTTGATCGGTACGATCATTCTAATATTGTTTTCAATCCCTTTAGCTACTCTTGCACTCTCATTTGAATCCTATGAGTATTTCGCATTGGGTGTTTTTGGACTTACAATTATCTCTTCCCTGGCGGGAAAAAGCCCCTTAAAAGGATTCATTTCTTCAGCAATCGGTTTGATACTGATAACAATTGGCTTTGACACACAATTGCCCTTCTCACGTTTTTCACTGGGAATACCTGATCTTGCAGACGGAATAGAGTTTATTCCGGCCCTGATCGGCCTTTTTGCTCTTGGCGAGATATTCTATAACATTGAAAAAAGAGATTATGCTAAAGTGGAGAAAACAAAAAAAGTTGATCTCTCACAAACACTTCCTGTAAAAAAACTATTGAAGCTAAAATATTTAATGCTGAAATCAGGAGTGATAGGCACATTGGTTGGCTGCATCCCCGGAGCGGGAGGTACAATCGCCACATTCATTGCCTACGACCAGGCAAAGAACTCTAGCAAAGAACCCGAGAAATTTGGAAAAGGTTCCCTCGAAGGAGTGGCAGCCCCCGAAGCCGCAAACAATGGATCTGTTGGCGGAGCCCTGGTTCCTTTATTAACACTTGGAATTCCCGGCAGTGCATCAACAGCAGTATTGATAGGCGCCTTGATGATTCATAAACTAAACCCCGGCCCCGAGTTATTTGATAAGGAACCCGGATTGGTTTATGGGATTTTCATCGCCCTGTTCTTTGCAAATATTTTTATGTTTTTTGTCGGCTTGCTGGGTAATAAACTATGGATAAAGATCATTGCTGCTCCAAAATCCTTGCTGTTTCCCTTGATACTGGCACTATCATTTATTGGCAGCTACTTCATCCAAAACTCAATTTTTGATGTTGGCATTTGTCTTGTTTTCGGAATACTTGGCTGGCTGTTAAAAAGAGGTGGTTTCCCCACAGCACCGGTAATATTAGGTTTGATCCTGGGAAAAATGATCGAAGAAAACCTGCGCTTATCGCTCATTAAAGGAGAATGGATTGATTTTTTAACACGTCCGGGAAGCTTGATCATTATCATACTGGCCATTGTATCCTTCTTTTTACCATACATCAAGAAGAAATTAAGCAAAAAGAAATAATATTTTATGTTGATTCTGTCTAATATTAGTAATACTACCTCTGTACCATGGTTCTTTGTATTGATGGGCTTACTTGGTGGGCTGGTATTATTCCTGTATGGGATGGAAAAGATGAGCGAGGGCTTAAAAAAATCAGCCGGAAGTGGAATGAGAAACATCCTTTCAGCGCTCACAAATAACCGCTTTATAGGACTGGCAGTCGGAGCATTTGTAACGATGGTAATTCAGAGCAGTAGTGCCACAACAGTCATGCTGGTTAGCTTTGCTCAGGCTCAACTAATTTCTTTTGGCCAATCACTCAGCGTAATCCTGGGCGCGAACATCGGAACAACTGTAACGGCACAATTAATTGCCTTTAAACTGACCGATTACGCTTTTATAATAATTATCATTGGTTTTGTCCTTACAGTTTTTTCAAAGAAGGAATGGTATAAATATCTGGGCGAATCATTACTTGGGTTTGGTATTTTATTCCTCGGGATGAAGATCATGTCCGATTCAATGTCTCCACTGCGTGATTACGAACCTTTCATCGCATTGATGAAAGACCTGGAGATCCCTATTTTAGGACTTGTTATTGGTGCATTATTCACAGCATTAATCCAAAGCAGCAGTGCATTCACAGGCATTGTTATTGTATTGGCACAACAAGGTTTACTCAGCCTTGAAGGTGGTATCCCACTGCTGCTGGGAGCAAATATTGGGACCTGCGTTACAGCAGGCTTAGCAAGTTTAGGAGCTTCAAGAGAGGCTAAAAGGGTTGCCCTGGCTCATGTTATATTTAATACAGCCGGTGCCATTATGTTTTTATTTTGGATCCCCTACTTTGCTGACTTAGTCAGGTGGATTTCGCCTGTTTCCAATACTGAAGGTATTCAGAAACTTGCAACCGAAACACCTCGTCAGATCGCGAATGCACACACTCTTTTCAACGTAAGTGTTGCCCTGGTTTTTCTGCCATTTACATCCTTTCTGGCTACGCTTGTTCTGAAGATACTACCTAAAAAAGAATCAGAAGCTGCCATGGAGGTGGTTACATGGCATCTTGACGAGAAAGTTATTTCAACGCCTTCCATAGCAATAGATTTAAGCCAGGCAGAGGTGGGAAGGATGGCCAAGATACTGCGAAGGATGCTCAGGGCAATTATATACCCATTAGTAAATGATGAAGATGGCACAGACAATATACACCAGCACCTGACAATAATTGAGGGTATTGAATTGAGGGAGGAGAAGATCGACTTTCTACATGATAAAATCACCCATTATCTTCTGAAGATAGGTACGGAAGAATTATCAGATTCACAAAGTAAAGAGGTGTTCAATATGATCTCAATTGTAAGGGATATGGAGGCTATTGGTGATATTATTCATCGCGATATGTTCCCGCTAATAGCTAAGAAAAGGGCACTTGAGTTTGATTTTTCAGAAGAAGGACAAAAGGAAATAATGCAGTATCATGAAAAGATCTACAAACAACTTGCTCGTTTAGAAGAAACATTTTCAGAACATAAGCTAAAGAAAGCGCAGAAAATAGTTAAAAAAGAAATCAAGTATGCCGACCTTGAAGCGGAGTTCAAAGTTAATCACCTGCTAAGACTGCAGCGGCAAAGAGAAGAAACAATTGCGACTCACGAAATCCATATGGAAATTATGGATCATCTCAAGCAAATCAGTGTTTATGTAACCGAAATTGCATTGTCAGTTGTAGGTGATGAATAATGATTATATCTTATGATTATTGAAGATGTTATTGCGGAAATTCGAGTCAGTCAACATTCAGAGTTCTACATTACCAATCTTTATTAAGAATTAATCATTTGGATTCCATCACAAAATAAATCCATTTCGGGGTGTGACATTTTCCTTTTTTCGGTATTAATAGGTATACATGATAATGTTCAACCCCTCCGGGGTTGTCAGGACTTTTGATGCAATAACCGCAGGATGCTCCTGCGGTTATTGCTGTTGAACCGCTCCGCGGTTCGCCCGAATGATACTCCGAAGGGAGCATGAACTATCAATCCCGGAGGGACTACAAACGATCAATCCCGAAGGGATTGAACTATATTAACCATGGGTAGAGCCCATGGCAGACGGCACGTCATGAGCAATAAGAACCCCGGAGGGGCTATAAACAACCAATCCCGGAGGGATTGAACTATATTAACCATGGGTAGAGCCCATGGCAGACGGCACGTCATGAGCAATAAGAACCCCGGAGGGGTTCAACTAATCACCAAACCTATGTCAACATACACCCAAATCATCTACCAGATCGTCTTTGCCACAAAATACAGGAGTAAAGTACTCGTCGACGCCAGAAAACGCCACCTTCTATATAAGTACATCTGGGGCACCCTGAGAAAAAACAAATGTGTAGTATATGAAATCAACGGCGTTGAGGACCATATCCACATAGCAACCCATATCCACCCAATGGTATCATTATCATCTCTTGTGAAGGATATGAAAGTATCGTCTTCTCTATGGATCAAGCAAAAAGGCCTGTTCCCAGGCTTCATCGGCTGGACAGTAGGCTATGGAGCCTTTACCTATACCATAAAAGAGAAAGAGGCTTTGACAGGATATATCCGAAACCAGGAAAGGCACCATATGATTAAAACATATCCTGAAGAGTATGAAGAACTCCTTCTAAAGCACCAGGTAAAGTTTAAGGAAAAGTATTTGTTTGATTAGTCTTATCTAAGAATACGATACTGCAAACTGCCTACTGCATACTACGCACTGCGTGCTTTTTACTCATAGCCCAGCTGTTTCAGCTTTTTCGGATCATTCCGCCAGTCTTTGTTGACTTTTACGCGGATTTCTAAAAAGACCTTTTTACCTACAAATTCCTCTATATCCAGGCGGGCGGCAGTGGCTGCCTTTTTGATGGCTTTACCCTCGTGGCCCAGGATGATGGCCTTTTGCGACTCCCTGATAACGAAGATATAAGCCATGATATTTATGATCTTCTTTTCCTCTTTGTAGGCATCAACGATCACTTCGGTAGAGTAAGGAACCTCCTCATGATAATTCAGAAAAATCTTCTCCCTGATGATCTCCGAAACAAAAAATCGCATAGTCTTATTCGTCATTTCATCCTTCGGATAATAAGGCGGATATTCGGGAATCAATTCAAGGATCAGCTTGAACAGGGTATCGATATTGAACTTATGTAAGGCAGATAAGGGCAGAATCTTAGCATTTGGGATTTTCTCTTGCCAGGCATCGTACAATTTTTCTATTTTCTTCTGATCCGAGAGGTCGATCTTGTTGATGACAACGATCACCGGAACCTCTGTTTTTTTAAGCTTCTCGACGATATCATCATCTTCATCCTTTTCATCAGCAGCAGTGATATAAAGGAACACGTCGGCATCCAGCAGGGCATCTTCCACAAACTTCATCATCGACTCCTGAAGCTTATAATTGGGCTTCAGGTATCCGGGGGTGTCGGAAAAGATGATTTGATAGTCATCTTCATTCACTATTCCGAGGATACGATGGCGCGTAGTTTGCTTTTTCGCTGTTATTATTGACAATTTCGCACCGACAAGTTCATTCATCAATGTTGATTTGCCAACATTTGGCTTACCAATAATATTCACGAAACCCGCTCTATGACTCATTTTAAAAGAATAGTGAAAAAAGATTTGGTGGGGAAGTTACAAAAATTTACCTTTGCAGTCCCTTTTGAGGGATATATTGCGGGGTGGAGCAGTGGTAGCTCGTCGGGCTCATAACCCGAAGGTCATCGGTTCGAATCCGGTCCCCGCTACAAAGCCAAAACCTCACACGACAGTGTGGGGTTTTTTTATTTTGTATGAGGTGAAAGCTTGCTTTCTAACCGAAATGCAAAATAAAAAATCCCGGAAGCCCACAGGGCTGAGGTTTTGGCTTTGGGCCACCCCTACTCAGGATCAACGACCAAAGGGAGTTAATCTGGGAAAGGCAGAGGGCAGAAGGCATAGGGAATATGTAAAATGTAGAATGTAGAATCGGCAATCCATGCTCCCTCTCAAACAATTATTCGTCGAATTTTTCAATGAAAAACCCGTAATTCTCCCTTGTATTGGGATACCCCAAAAACCGGTCGGTTATTTGGCAATGTACCTTGTTTGCAAACCTCATAAAAAATCTATAAATTTACTGGTGAACAGTATGTAGTCACTTAACAACAAGCTGGTTGAAGATCTACAATAATTTAGTAATCTATTTAATCTTTGAAACCAACAAATGAAAAACTTAAAACCCATTTTGATAATAATAGTTTTCCTTCTGGGGATTGCTAATATAGGGTTAGGCCAGCAAACTTCCCCATGCCAGGTTCCAGATGTAAAGAAAGGGAAACTAATGACTGGTGATGGTATACTTATCAATTTCAAGCACCTGAGCTGTCGAAATGATACAGTATACTATACTAATATGATTGGTGAACCTCAAAAGTTGGCAGTTGCAAATACATTCAAAGTTGAGAAAACCGGCAACTACGCCTTAATTTTGGGGGGAAGCCTGGGAATTGGAGCGTTAGTAGGTACACTTATAGGAACCAAGGATTGGAACGGAACGAGCCTAGAGGATAATAAAGGTGCTTATATAGTGGGGATGACCGTGGGTTTTGCTGCTCTTGGGGGTGTTATTGGGCTATTCATAAAAAAACACAAGGAAGTATTTCGAAATCCAGATTTTACTTTTGAATTTAAAATAAGTCCGCTTACTTTAAAGCCAAATCAGAAATATTGTACAATGGGGTTACGGTTTCGATTTTAGGTTTCATAAGCACATAATATCATAAATTAAAATTGGACATGAAAAAAGCCATACTATTATCAATTGCATCATTATTATTATTTTTTGTGGGAAATGCTCAATGCAAGTATAAAAGTTCAATCAATACCTATACAAAGCATTCAATATCTGATTCTAAACCGGAGGTTGAAGTCGCTACTCCTGTTTGGTGGTTATTTAGGAAAGTAGATAAACATAAGTTCGCAAGTTATTCTTTTATTAAATCTAAAGGAGAGCTTTATTTGTATCTACACTATTTGGAGATTAAATCTCGACCTTTTAATATATTAGAATCTAATCCAGCTATTTTAAAAATAGCAGGCGGTTCTGAGATGACACTCTATCCTACCGGGGATTATACTGGTAAAACACCAGGAATAGGAAAGAATTTAATCGCTGTTTTCTATAAAATTAATCAAGAACAAGTTGAGCAACTTGCAAATCATTCAGTAGTTAATGTAAAGCTGAATTTTATATCTGAAGAGAAATATGACGGCTGCCTTACGAATGATGATGGCACCTACTATTATTGGCTTCCAGTTGAGCAAGGTAAGCATACTGAAAAATTTAAAGAAATGGCAAAATGTATCCTGGATCATAAATAATTCGAATGATTGAATTACAAAAAGTATAGAATTGACAATGCTATGGGTTCCTTATCTTTGTAGCATAATTTAAAATCATGGGAAACATTCTCTCCATTGTAGGGAGCCCCAACGTGGGCAAATCCACATTTTTTAACCGTTTAATACAAACCCGGCAGGCCATCGTTGAAAAAACCAGTGGTGTGACACGCGATCGGCATTACGGACAAGCTGACTGGAACGGTGTGGAGTTCTCCGTGATCGATATCGGTGGTTAGGGAAGGTTACACCTACTCTGACTGTCAACTAATTACTGAACCACCATCTTCCCCCCAATCACATCATCACCAATGGCCAAACGGTAGAAATAAATTCCCGCAGGCAAATCCTGAGTGTCAAATGTAACAGTATAGGTCCCCGGTCCCTGGATTT
>JAOZTN010000009.1:0-34155 GCA_029942245.1 Bacteroidales bacterium
CCCCTGATTTTCAGGGGAGATGTACCGCTTTTGCGGGACAGAGGGGTATTATAAATTCTTGATCCTGTCATTCACTTCTTTCAGCTTATCCATCTGGTTCAGGATGGTATAGATCTGCTTCAGCGTTTGAAGTGTTGGTATGTTGTCAGGATTGAGTTTGTCTGATTTTTCCAGATAAGGCAGTGCCTTTTCCAGTAATGCATCAGCTTTCGCTTTCTCAGTATCATATTCTTCTACAGCGTCCAGCGGAAGCTCATTGGCTATCTCGATGATCTCGGCAGCCTGGTTATTGAACATGGCTCCCAGGTTATAATAAGCATCAGCATAAGCCGGATCAATCTCAATACATTTCATATATGCCTTCTCAGCTTCTTCCAGCTTACCTACATTCTCGTAGTTGGTGCCGAGCGCAAACCATATGGTTTTATTCTCAGGATCGGTTTCCAGCGCTTTACTAAGGTTGGCAAGTGCCTTCTCATTCTCTCCCCTGGCAAGGTTCAGGTTTGTTTCGGCAATAAGAAGCTGGTAATCATCAGGATGTATGGCACGGCCTTCATCCACATATTTCTCTGATTGCAGCGTATCGAGTTTTACATTAAGATAAATGGAAGCAAGCGCATTATAAACCATAGGCTCTGTGTATCCTATCTCCAGCAATGCGTTATAGCTTACAACCGCCTTGTCATAATCTTCAGCGACCTCATACGCCAGGGCTACGTTCGTCAATGCCAGCGTATCCACAACCCCCATGCTAAGAGAAATTGTATAGGTGTTCATGAAGCTTTCCGCAGCCTTAATATACTCGGATTCATTGTATAAGGCCACCCCTTTATTGAAAAAGTTGGATGCGATCACCCTGAAATTATGGTTCACATCAGTGGTATACTCACCCTTGGTGTCCAGTTCAGCACACTTTTTATATGATTCATAAGCTACTTCAAGTGCATTTGAATCCAGCGCCTGATACTCAGGATTGCTTGTTAATGCGATCTGCAGGTAAATATTACCACGGTAGTACCAGGTTTTAGCAACACCCATGGTCTTTTCATTGGTAATACAAGGATCGATGTATTCCTTGGCTTTGTCAAGTTTACCGTTTTTAAAGTAGTTAAATGCACTGGTACGTTTTGCATTCTGTGCATGAATACCCGTTACGATGAAAGCTGCAAGGAGCAGCATGATCAATTTCTTCATAATATCATTTTTTGGTTTTAGTCAATGCGACAAAATTATAAATTACACCTGTACAAAAACAAATTTCTTGCCAAGTTTTATTCATCTGTCTTATCGGATGGCTTATCTTCCTCTGCTTCAGGAGAATCATTTTCTAAAGTCTCCCCTTCCATTTCTCCATTTTCGAGCAGCTCATCATCCTCCTCACCTTCCAGCACCTCAACTTTTGCTACGGCAGCAATGGAATCGTCATCCCTGAGATTGATTAGCCTGACTCCTTGTGTTGCCCGGCCCATCACGCGCAGGCTTTCTACTGCCATACGGATGATCAATCCCGATTTGTTAATGATCATCAGGTCGTCATTATCCGTAACATCTTTAATGGCAATGAGTTGACCTGTCTTATCGGTAATATTAATGGTCTTCACCCCTTTTCCGCCACGGTTGGTGATCCTGTAATCATCCACACTGGATCGTTTGCCGTATCCATTTTCAGAAACTACAAGCACATCGTAGCCTTCTTCTGAGATGCAGATCATTCCGATGACTTCGTCTTTTTTCTGATCGGTGAGCTTGATACCCCTTACTCCTGCAGCATTACGGCCCATAGGGCGTACATTGCTCTCATTGAAGCGGATAGCTCTTCCTGAACGTAAGGCCATCATCACCTCACTATGACCCGTTGTCATGCGTGCTTCCAGCAACTGATCACCTTCATTGATGGTAATGGCATTGATCCCGTTCTGCCTTGGACGGCTGTATAATTCAAGTGAAGTTTTCTTTATAGTTCCCTTGCGGGTGCACAGGATAATAAAATTATTATTGATGTATTCAGTATCCTTCAGGTCTTTTACATTAATAAAGGCCCTGACCTTGTCTGCAGGATCAATATTGATCATATTCTGAATGGCCCTTCCCTTAGAGGTACGTGTCCCTTCAGGTATTTCAAACACCCTCAGCCAGAACACCTTACCCCTTTCTGTAAAGAAGAGCATATAGTTATGGTTGGTAGCCACAAAGAGGTATTCCAGGAAGTCCTCATTACGGATGGTGCTTCCTTTGGCACCGCGCCCTCCCCTGTTCTGCCGCCTGTATTCAGTCAACTTGGTACGCTTGATATAACCCATGTGTGAAATGGTGATCACGACCTCTTCATCAGGGATGGTATCTTCGATGCGGAAGTCATCGGCAGAATATTCGATCTGCGTTTTCCTCTCATCGCCGTATTTCTCCCTTACCTCGACCAGATTCTCCTTTAGGATAATCATCCTCATGTCTTCACTGTCAAGAACTTCGTTCAATTGAGCAATGGTTTTCATGAGCTCGGCATGTTCATCCTTGATCTTATTTCTTTCCAGGCCGGTCAGCTTCTGCAGGCGCATATCAAGAATGGCCCTGGCCTGTACATCACTCAAATTAAATTTCTTTATCAGTCCTTCACGGGCGTCCTCAGGCGTTCTGGAGGCCCTGATAAGTGAGATCACCTCATCCAGGTTATCCAGTGCAATAAGCAAGCCTTCGAGAATGTGGGCCCTCTTTTCAGCCTGTTCCAGCTCATATTTTGTTTTCCTGATCAGCACTTCGTGCCTGTGCTCGACATAATACTTGATCATGTCTTTCAGGTTCAGCAACATAGGACGTCCCTTCACGAGGGCAATGTTGTTTACGCTGAAGGAAGTCTGAAGAGCAGTGTATTGATAGAGCTTGTTCAATACAACATTGGTGATCACTCCTTTTTTGAGTTCATATACGATGCGCATCCCGTTCCTGTCAGATTCATCACGTATATCGCTGATCCCTTCAATCTTCTTGTCATTGACCAGGTCGGCAGTCTTTTTGATCATATCCGACTTATTCACCTGGTAAGGGATGGAAGTTACCAGGATCCTCTCCCTCCCATTGGGCATATCTTCGATGGTAGCCTCTCCCCTTATCACGATCCTTCCCCTGCCGGTCTCAAAGGCATCTTTTACACCTTCATACCCATAAATAATACCTCCTGTCGGGAAATCGGGAGCCTGAATGTGTTCCATTAACTCAGGTATGGTAATATCGTTATTATCAATGTATTCGATAATACCATTTATGCATTGTGTCAGGTTGTGAGGAGCCATATTAGTGGCCATCCCCACGGCTATACCTGATGCTCCGTTTAGCAGGAGGTTTGGTATCGCTGCCGGCATAACGGTAGGTTCTTCCAGGGAGTCGTCGAAGTTCAACTGAAAATCAACAGTATTTTTATCCAGATCGCCCACCATTTCTTCGGCGATCTTCTTCATTCTTGCTTCTGTATAACGCATGGCCGCCGGGCTGTCGCCATCGATAGAACCAAAGTTACCCTGTCCGTCGACCAATGGATAGCGCAATGACCAGTCCTGGGCCATCCTTACCATGGCATCGTATACGGAGCTGTCGCCATGTGGATGGTACTTTCCAAGCACCTCTCCTACGATCCTGGCAGACTTTTTATAAGCCCTGTTGGAAAGCACACCCAGGTCGAGCATACCGTACAGAACCCTTCTGTGAACAGGCTTAAGGCCGTCCCTTACATCCGGCAGGGCCCTTGAAACAATCACCGACATCGAATAGTCGATGTAGGCCGCTTTCATTTGCTGTTCTATGTTAACTTTTACTATTTTTTCTCCTTCACGCATTGTCCTCAAAATTTATTTTTCTTCTCCAAAAATTCAATTCACTCTAAGAGCCACGAAAGTAGTGAAAATTCGGGAATTAGTGATGGTTTTGGGAGGCATTATTTTTAACAGATTCCTGTTGATAAGTATATGTGTTTCAAAGCCTCATTTCAGTACTGCTGTGAGTATCTTTGATTCCGTAATTAGGCCGCATTTCGATTATTTTATTTAAGTTCGGTCATTATTTGCTTTTAGCAGTGAACCACAGCATGGTGTTAATTGTTAAAAGCTCAGGAAATACAGTAATAACAGCTAATTATCAAAATGGAAGCG
Source organism: Bacteroidales bacterium (assembly GCA_029942245.1). Classification (GTDB taxonomy): domain Bacteria; phylum Bacteroidota; class Bacteroidia; order Bacteroidales; family B18-G4; genus B18-G4. The sequence continues at coordinate 4,140 of JAOZTN010000009.1, forward strand.
AAGTTTTCTCAAAGAGTAAAAGACGTGCTGACTTACAGCCGGGAAGAAGCAATGAGGCTGGGTAATGATTATATTGGGCTTGAGCATTTGTTGCTCGGGATTCTGCGTGAAGGAGAAGGGATGGCTGTGCAGATCATGCTTTACTTTGGCCTGGACCTCCCGCTGATGCGAAAAACCATTGAAAAATCTATTGCCAATCCTGAAAATAAGGAAAATAAACCTGACAATATACCCCTGGTAAAGCAGGCGGAGCGTGCATTGAAGATCACATACCTGGAAGCCAAGCTGTTTAAAAGCGAGCTTATAGGCACCGAACACTTGCTGCTGTCCATATTAAAGGACGAGGATAACCTTGTGAGCCGCACCTTCAAGAAATATGGTGTTGAATATGGCATGGTAAAGGATGAACTTAAGACCATCACCACCCGCGACAAGGATTCACCTCGTGTGGAGCCTGTAGATGAGCTTTCCGAGGATGCTCCTGATGACGAGATGGATGAAGGTGGCCGCGGATTTGGCGGAAATGTCAAGAAGATCTCTGATTCCAAGTCAAAAACACCTGTACTGGATAATTTCGGCCGCGATGTTACACATGCTGCCGAAGAAGGCAGGCTGGACCCCCTTGTAGGCAGAAAGAATGAACTGGAGCGTATTGCCCAGATACTGAGCCGGAGAAAAAAGAATAACCCCATCCTGATCGGTGAACCCGGAGTGGGTAAGTCAGCCATCGCTGAGGGGCTGGCAAGCCGTATCGTGGAAAGAAAGGTGTCGCGTGCCCTTTTCGGGAAACGTATCATTACCCTTGACCTGGCATCACTGGTGGCAGGGACCAAATACCGTGGTCAGTTCGAAGAAAGGATGAAAGCCGTGCTGAACGAACTGGAAAAGAACCCTGATATCATCCTGTTTATTGATGAAATACATACGATCGTAGGTGCCGGTAATGCATCCGGTTCCCTGGATGCATCCAATATGTTCAAACCTGCTCTGTCAAGGGGTGATCTGCAATGTATCGGTGCCACCACCCTCGACGAATACAGGCAATACATCGAAAAAGACGGTGCCCTGGAGCGCAGATTCCAAAAGGTGCTGGTAGATCCTACTACTCCTGAGCAGACCATCGAGATACTCAACAACATTAAAGAAAAATACGAAGACCATCACCTGGTAAAATATACCGATGATGCCCTCAAAGCCTGTGTCCACCTTACAAACAGGTATATGAGTGATCGATATCTGCCGGATAAGGCGATCGATGCCATGGATGAAGCAGGTTCACGCGTGCATATTACCAATATCCATGTACCTGCAGAGATCATCGACATTGAGAACCGCATAGAAGAAGTTAAAGCCAAGAAAACCCTGGCCATCAACAGTCAGAAGTTTGAAGAAGCAGCCGAATACCGTGATTCTGAACGCAGCCTCAATATTGAGCTCGATAAGGCCAAGAAGACCTGGGAGGAAGAATCCCAGATCCATCGCGAAACGGTAGATGAAGAGAACGTTGCTGAGGTTATTGCCATGATGACCGGCATTCCGGTACAGCGAATTGCTACCAACGAGAGCGACCGCTTACTGAACATGGAAAATGATATGGGAGGCTCTGTAATCGGCCAGCCGGAGGCTATTACCAAGGTTGTAAAAGCCATCCGAAGGAACAGGGCCGGCCTGAAGGATCCGGACAAGCCTATCGGAACCTTTATTTTCCTGGGTCCGACAGGTGTTGGTAAAACACATCTGGCCAAAGTACTGGCAAAATATCTTTTTGATACAGAAGAGGCACTGGTAAGGATCGACATGAGCGAATATATGGAAAAATTTGCCGTTTCCAGGCTTGTAGGTGCCCCTCCGGGATATGTTGGATATGAAGAAGGCGGACAGCTGACAGAAAAAGTCAGAAGGAAGCCCTACTCCATCATTCTGCTCGATGAGATAGAAAAAGCACACCCCGATGTTTTCCACCTGCTGCTGCAGGTACTGGATGACGGCGTGCTCACCGACAGCCTGGGACGCAAGGTCGACTTTAAGAATACCATTATCATCATGACCTCCAATATTGGATCAAGGCAGTTGAAAGATTTCGGACAGGGTGTTGGTTTCTCTACTGATTCAAAGAAATCAAGCAAATCATCTTTTGCGAAGGGCGTCATAGAAAATGCCCTCAAGAAATCCTTTGCACCGGAATTCCTGAACAGGATCGATGATGTGGTCATCTTCGAGAACCTCGAGAAAGAAGATATCCATAAGATCATTGATATTGAGCTTAAGCTACTGTATGAACGCATCCACGGACTGGGATATAAGATCAAAATTAGCAAGAAAGCCAAGGATCATATCGTAGAGAAAGGCTGGGATCCGCAGTTTGGTGCCAGGCCGCTGAAAAGAGCCATACAGAAGTATGTCGAAGATGTGCTTGCTGAAGAGTTCATCAAACATAAGTTGAAAGAAAATGATACCGTCTACCTCGACTATGACGAGAAGAAAGACGAGATGAAGGTGAAGATCAGCAAGCCACCGGCATCTGCTAAAGGAAAATAGTATAAAGCATTACACCCTAATGCTTTAAAGATGGCGAATACTGGATATTGGCCATCTTTCTTTTAATTGTTTGCTGCTATTCATATCTTTGCAGCGCTAAATTGAGATAAGTATGGACAAAGAAAAAATTGAAAGTGGCGGTGAATTTCTGATCAAGGAAACAGCTGCCGAAGATGTTTTCATTCCGGAAGAATTGAATGAAGAACAACAAATGATCATTGAGACTTGTGAAGGCTTTCTCGAGGCTGAGGTCTTCCCAAACCTGGACCGTATCGACAGACAGGAAGAAGGCCTGATGCGCAATCTCATCTATAAAGCGGGTGAACTCGGGCTGCTTGGGATTTCCCTTCCTGAAGAATATGAAGGATTTAATCAGGATTTTGTAACCTCTATGCTTGCCAGCGATGCTATGGGAGCCGGATATTCCTTTTCTGTAGCCTATTCAGCGCATACCGGGATCGGTACACTTCCAATCCTGTATTACGGTACTAAAGAGCAGAAAGAACACTACTTGCCTAAACTGGCATCAGGAGAATGGGCTGCAGCATACTGTTTGACAGAACCGAACGCCGGTTCCGACGCCAACTCCGGAAAAACCAAGGCAGTGCTTTCAGAAGATGGAAAACATTACATCCTGAACGGACAAAAGATGTGGATCACCAACGGTGGTTTTGCAGATATACAGACTGTTTTTGCCAAGATCGATAACGACAGGGTTTACAGTGCATTCATCGTAGAGAAGAACTGGCCAGGCGTGGTGATTAACGCTGAAGAGAGAAAAATGGGGATCAAAGGCTCATCCACAGTACAGATCTTCTACAACGATGTAAAAGTTCCGGTAGAGAACCTGCTTGGAAAACGTGGCGGTGGATTCAGGATCGCTCTGAACATCCTTCACATGGGTAGGGTAAAACTGGGTGGTACCGTACTTGGCGCAGCCAGAAGGGCTATCACACAGTCGGTACAATATGGAAATGAAAGAAAGCAATTCGGACAACCTATCTCTAACTTCGGAGCCATCAAGCACAAGTTAGGAGAGCAGGTCATTCGCACTTTCGCTACTGAATCAGCTGTATATCGCGTCAGTAAGAATATCGACGATGCTACTGCCATACTGATGGCTGAAGGTAAAGAGAAACCCCAGGCTACCATTGAAGCCATAGGCACTTTTGCAATCGAAGCTGCGCTACTGAAAGTTTTTGGTTCAGAAGCCTTGAACTATGTAGTTGATGAAGCTGTACAGATATTTGGTGGAATGGGATTCTCGTCAGAAACCGATGTGGATCGCGCCTACCGTGATTCAAGGATCAACCGTATCTTTGAAGGGACCAATGAGATCAACAGGCTGCTGGTGGCTGATACTACCATTAAAAAAGCCCTGCGCGTCGGATTTGACGTAGTCAGATATGCAAGGCACGTAGTAAGGGAGTCAGACAAAGAAGCCGAAATAGCAGTATCAAAGATGTATTGTTATGAAGAGAAGCAGCATTGCATTAATAATTACAAAAAAGCTGTTTTATTCCTTCTTGGTGTTGCTACCGATGCATTCCAGAAAGATCTTTTCAACGAGCAGGAAGTGCTTTGCAACATTTCTGACACCATCATGCAAACCTATACTGCCGAATCAACCTTGTTGAGGGTGAAAAAACTGGATGAAACCGCTAATGAGAAGTACACTGAAGAACACCGTGATATTCTCGATGTGACCATCTATGATGCAGCATCCATAATCAGAAAAGCGGGCCATGATGCCATCAATTCCCTTCCCGACAGCGTTAAAGGGAAAGAAATCATGATTGAACGTATCGATCTTTTTACAACGAATGTGAAGCCGGTGAATGTCAAAGATGCACGTCGCAGGATCGCTGACAGGCTTATCGATGCAAACAAGTATTGTTTCTAATACAGTTTCATATATAATATAAAAAAGCGAAGTGATGTCTCACTTCGCTTTTTTAATACATGCTGATTCAGTAAATAATTATTTGATCTGCCAGCCAAATTTTAATTCTATCTTAGGGCCATATCCGCCAACCTCAGAGTATTTCAGGCGTTCAGTCTGACCATTACCGGTTTCATACTTGCTGCTTTTTGTACGAAAAACATGCAAGCCTATGATGTTCAGGTTCATCTCAATCACAAGGGGAGCACTCCGTAGATTAAACTGGAAAGGAATGAAACCCAATTCGGTGGAGAATACGTGTTGATTCAAATTAATATCCATGCGCTGGGAATACATCCCCTCATCCATAGGAACATAAACTGTCTTGGTTCTTTGGTCATATTCATATCCTGTATAAAGGTAAATACCCATTCTCCAATTTTCCTTGTCGACCCAATAAAACTTCCAGTTTGCCCCCAGAAAGCCACATGTTTGGTATTCCCTGAAAGAAAGACCAAGTTTAGGCTCAATGGCCAGGGCCATGCTTGTGGCAAAGCTCCACCTATGTTCATATGCTATAAAAAGCTGAGTATTAGGGCCGTCATAATTTTCCAATGCCCTTGAGCGGCTAGAGTAATGATAATAGTAGTCATAATAATAGTAATCATAATTACTATAGTAACCACCATTAAATTCATACTGCAGTGATGCACCAATTTTTAGTTGATGACTGTGTTTTGCCTTGGCAGGACTTTCATGGCTCACTTCTTCCTGGGCATTGAGCCAGACGAAGATGAGCAGGAACGCTAAGATACTAATATGCTTTTTCATCATTAAAAAAGGATATTGGAAAGCAATTCAAGGTTGTTAATATTATCGTAATTGTATTGGAAAAGGCCATCTTTTCCAATCAGTACCAGAATATTATTATGGATGATAACATCGTATGCATCAATACCTGTTATACCGCTTACACGATTAAGGTTATAGGGATTTGAAATATCATAAATATCTATTCCGCTTGCTCCATTGCATACAAAAAGGTATATCCCATCGAGTCCCAGTCCTTTAGGGTCCTCCATATTATATGAAGATATAAGCTGTGGATCAACAATATTGCGTATGTCGATCACATCAAGTTGGTTGGCTCCCATTTGCCATCGGCAGGAACTCATGGAGTTGAGGGTGGAAAATGCAATTGAATCATTTGCAACTACCGGATCACAACTCCGGATATGCTCATAATGTGACAGATACAGTATGGAGGCAGGATTGCTAATATCATAGATGTAAACTCCGTCATCGGAACCAATAAATAGTTTGGAACCCATGGAAAATACTGTTTCTATTCCAAATTCAACTTCCAGATTTCCTACTTCCACAGGAGAAGCTTCATTGATGATATTGTAGATCAACAATTCAGTTTCATTGATTAGAAAAAGATGATCATTGGCAATGGTAAATTTGGCCATGGAGCCACCAACACCAGGTCCGTCACCCCCTCCTATTGATGGAGACATCTCACTACTATCTGAACTCTTATTACAAGAATAAAGGAAACCGGCCAATACAACAAAGGCAATATAAATATATCTTTTCATGGCTTCTCTTTAATATGTAGTTAAACAATCAGGATCAGTAATCAGGGCCGGGATCCATCCCGACACAAATCCCTTTTCGGGATCAGCACACTCAAATGCAGTACCATAGGGTACATTATCGGGATAGTGCTGATTGGGAGGATTATACACATCTTCAATCCGATTTACTTCAGTGGGATTGAGGATATCGGAGATATCAATAGCGACAAGGTCTTCCATATTATCAGCGTACATGACATTTCCCTTTATTGCAATGTCGTGATTACCATAGATTTGGATAAATAACAATTTCACCGGGTTTCTGGGATCAGAGTTATCTATCACATGCACGCCCAGGTTCACATCGCCAATAAAAATATACTGGTCTTTTAGGTATATTTTTCCTTGTGTTTGAACATCCTTCGGGTCAGTAGCCTTTATGAGCTTCGCCTCAGCGTTAGGCGCATAGACAGGTTTAAAACCCTCAACGGTATAGTTTGTACTCCCGCTGAAGAAAAGCAGAAATACAACAATCGGCAAGATTGTTTTCCTCATAGTACTCTTGAATTAAGTAAGTATAAAACAGACTTCTTGTATTACAATAAGATGTCCGGGCAAGACATAAATTTTTCAAAAACCTATTTCAGAATGCTTTTGGACACAACCAGCCTGTTAACCTGGTTGGTGCCTTCATAGATCATCGAAAGCTTGGCATCACGCATCATCTTTTCTACAGGATGTTCACGTGAATATCCCTCCCCTCCCATCACCTGAACGGCATCGGCAGTCACCTTCATGGCCATATCAGTCGTAAGGTATTTCGACATGGCTGAAAGTTTGGAATAATTCTTTTCTTTGGTATCGTAGGCCCAGGCAGCTTTCCAAACGAGTGTTTCGCATGCTTCTATCTCTGTAGCCATATCGGCCAGCATGAAGGCGATAATCTGTTGTGCAGAAATGGGTTTACCAAACTGTATCCGTTTTTTAGCCCACTCCCTGCTATGGTCGAAAGCAGCTTTTGCATTTCCGAGAGCTGCAGCAGCAACACCTGTACGCGTCCTGTCGAAGGTTTTCATGGCAATGAGGAACCCATGGCCTTCACCTCCCAGGAGGGAATCAGCAGGAATCTCAACATCTGTAAACTTAATCTCATTCTGAACAGAAGCCCTTTGTCCCATCTTTTGTAGGCGGGGTAAGATCTCAATACCGGGAAGATCAGCCCTGATGATAAATGCGGACAAACTTCTGGATCCCCTGGCCGGGTCGGTCATGGCAAAAACAGTGATAAACTCTGCCACTTCTGCATTGGTAATAAATCTTTTGTGGCCATTCAGTATATATTTATCACCTTTTTTGATGGCAGTGGATTGGATACCCTGAACATCGGACCCTGCATTAGGTTCGGTAAGTGCATATGCTGCAACCGCCTTTTTCTCATACATTTCCCCATATATCTTTTTCTTCTGTTCATCAGAGGCAGCAAGAAAAGTTGGCGTAAGGGCCAGGGTGCTGGCATCGATACATATCCCGATTCCGGTACAACCATATCCCAGTTGTTCTGAAGCAAGAGCACTTTCAAAGATGGAGAATCCGTTTCCGCCATACTCAACGGGCAGTGAACCATTGATGATCTTCTCATCATAGGATGCTTTCACGATCTCCCATGGGAACTCTGACAACTCATCCCACTTCATTCGCTGTGGAACGATCCACTTTTCAGAGAAGTCTTTATATTTTTCAATGATCTCGAGGTGTTTTTTTTCCAGTTCAAAGCCAATCATACAGTAGTATTTAGGGGATTTGTAAATAAGACAATAAATCCCAGCCAAGATAGGAAAAAATGTTGAATTATTTGCTGATGCGCTTGTAAAGGGCAGTTGTTTTTCTGGGCGTTTCAGCCACAAACTCAAAATTGGTATCGAGGATATCAAAAAAGCTTTTTAGCTCAGGATTCTCCCTGGCTTTATCAAATTTCCCTTGATTATAGATCAAAATGTAATCGATCTCACGATGCTCGTTTGTTTCAGGTCCTGATCTGAAAAATATATTGATATCATGTCGGTCGTGGCCCCCGATAGTGGTGTAGGGCATTCCTCTGTAATTAAACACAACAGGGAAAGGGCCATATGCCTGTGGGTTCTTGACTGCAATCAGGTTTTTTTCTGAACCGATATAGTTGGTAATGAATTCCTCCATCCAGAAGTCTTTGGCATTGACCGGTAAAAAGATAGCATTCTCCTCCATTTTATCTACGATGCTATGCATATCGTATACATTCACCGAAGTACGGCTCCTTACCGGGCCCATCCTGAATTGATGCTCCACGAATATGAAGAGGAAAAACAAACCGGCGAGCAATTCTATCCATCTGGGAAGCCTTAATGTTCCCAGCCACATGATGAGGAAAAGGAAAAAGAGGAGGCTTAACCTTATCCTGATAGTATGCAGTATAAACCCAGCGGGTACTACAAACAGCAACACCAGGTAAACGATTGTCATGATGAGCATGAAGTTCCTGAAAAACCTGCCAGCCGCCTTTCCCGGCTTTGCGATGATCCTGTAGGCTATATAAGTCAGGATGAGCACAACAAAGCCAACGAAAAAGGGAAGGTTCGCATAACCGTCATTGGAAACATGATAGATGATCAGTGGCCTGATAAAATACAGGTTCTCGAATAAGCCCACGTTGTCGTTGATAGTACGTGAGATGTTACTCTCCAGAATTTCGTTTACATGAAAGTAATAGCTTATCAGGATCACTGCTGCCGGAATAGTAACAATGACGAGTTTGAATATTTTGAGAAGGATGGCCTTGAATGGGAACTTCTTGTTTTTAATATACTCCGTAATGATATCATAAACCAGAAAAACAATGACGGTAAGTTCAAAGAATACAAAAGTAAGCATATGGGTGAATGCCATCAGGATGAGCAATGCCGTCATGAAGATGAGTTGCTTCAGAGTCAGGCTTCTATGTACTTTGAACCAATATCCCATGAGGACAAACAGCAGTATGATGCCAAGGCAGAAGTTGAACAGTCCAAGGATCAGGCTGATATTCATAATAAATGGGAATACGGCATAATTCACCGGGCTGAAACGGCCGGTAATGGTCACCATCAGGTACCTGAATGAGAATGCCATTCCAGCGATGTATATGAAGACCAAAAGGTTCAGTGCCGTGGTTGAAGGCAAAAAAGAGTTAAAAAAAGCCAGCAGTGCATGTCCCATCAGGTTGCTGACCGGCACATTATTCAGCTGATAATAGCTTTCAACCATGGTGTTGCCCTGGAGTATGCCCAGTATCAAATTGGAATTATAGAGGTGATGTGGGCCATCAAGGGTTGGAAAAACGTAGTAAAAAAATACCTGCGAAGCACTGAGAAGCGTGATAATAAGAAATATCAGGTATTCGTATTTGTTATAAAGGGATTGGACCTTATTCATGCTCAGATACCTTTGTTTTTTCGATTTTCTAAGGTATTAAAATCTCCGAATACGATCAGGGGGAAGTTAATGCTCTATCTCCTCATCAGGACACTCACAGTTGAAACTCTTATTATACATGGCCATTGCTTTTTGGCTCATACCCATGTTGGAGAATCCGCCATCATGATAGATGTTTTGCATTGTAATTTTCCTGGTAAGGTCGGAAAAGAGTGTGATACAGAAGTTAGCACATTCAAGTGCGTCGGCATTACCCAATGGCGACATACGGTCGGTAAAATCCATCAGCCCCCCCATTACACGTACACCGCTACCGGCGGTGGTCATGGTAGGTGATTGTGAAATGGTATTGATCCTGATCTTCTTTTCACGGCCATAGATATAGCCGAAACTTCTGGCAATAGACTCCAGCAAGGATTTGGCATCAGCCATGTCATTATAAGCATAAAGAGTACGCTGAGCAGCGATATATGATAATGCAACAACTGAACCCCAGTCGTTAATGGCATCCTTTTTATTCGCTACCTGAAGCATTTTATGAAAAGAAACTGCTGAAATATCCAGTGTTTTATGAAAGAAGTTATAATCCAGATCATTATACACCCTTTTCTTCCTTACGTTCATTGACATACCGATGGAATGCAGTACAAAATCTACTTTACCACCCAGGAATTCCATGGATTTGTCGAATACTTCCTCCATATCTTTGAGACTTGTAGCATCGGCAGGAATGACCAGGGAGCCTGTTTTTTCGGCCAGCTCGTCTATTTGGCCGAAACGCTGAGCAGATAAGGTATTTGAAAGCGTAAATATGGCACCCTCGGCATGTGCCTGTTCTGCTATTTTCCAGGCAATGGACTTTTCGTCCAGTGCACCAAAAATAATCCCTTTTTTTCCTTTCAGTAAGTTGTAAGCCATGACAATATCTTTATTTTTTAGCTAAAAGTTCTTTTGCCGTTGTCTTTGCAGCTTCACTCAAGTCTTCATTGCTGAGCATAAGTGCTATTTCATCTATCCGTTCTATGTCAGATAAACATTTAACTCCCGAAACTGTTCGATCATCAGCATATTTTTTGAACACTTTAAAGTGCTTTCCTGCCCTTCCGGCGATCTGTGGAAGATGTGTAATGGCGATCAACTGCATATTCGCAGACATACTATCCAGTAGCTTTCCAACCTTGGCGGCAATATCACCCGATACACCCATATCAATCTCATCAAGAATGATGGTCGGCAGCAGGCTTTTTCTGGTTATCAATGATTTGAGCGCCAGCATAAGGCGCGATAATTCCCCACCTGAAGCGATCTTAGTGATTGGAGCCGGCTTGCTCCCTTTATTGGCTGAAAAATTAAAAGAAACACCATCATATCCGGTAGAAGTAAGCTTTTCCAGATCGGAGATCATGATCTTAAAGATTCCATCTTCCATGCCAAGTCTCTCAAGGGTAACACGAATCTCTTTTTCGATAAGGGGAACTACATTTTTCCTTTTCTTACTTAACTCAGATGCCAGTTTAAGGCTCTCTTCGCCAGCTTTCTCCGTTTCAGTTTTCAGCTTTGCAATATCTTCATCAAGGTTACTGATACCCAGAAGCCTGTCTTCGATCTGTGTACGGATCTGAAGCAGTTCATTAATATTGTTCACCTTATGCTTTTGTAACAAGGCATAGATCAAATCTATCCTGCTACTTACTTCTTCCAGGCGCTGCGGGTCATGCTGAATGCTTTCTTCCAGGCGTTCAAGCTCTGAAGCAACATCCTTCATCTCGATACCAAGGCTTTCTAGCCTTCCCTTAAGTTCTGAAACTTCCTGGTGATAGCCGGCAATTTTTGATAAGGAGGAGATCTGCCCGAGCAAGTTGTCCAGAATATTTCCATCTGATAGCGACAATGCCTGTGTTGCGTTAAAAAGCACCCCTTTGATCTCTTCGGCATGCGACAGCAGTTTCAGTTCTCCTTCCAGTTTCTCGATCTCATCAGTCTGAATGGCTGCCGCATCCATCTCCTCGAACTGAAACTTCAGGTAATCCTCTTCCTCACGCATACCGGATTCTTTCTGTATCAGCAAATCAAGATCCGATTTAAAAGCGTTATAGCGAGTGTATGCATCAGAATACTTACTGAGAAGCCCTGTATTGGTCGCCAGGTCGTCGAGGATTGCCAATTGAAAGCCCAGCTCATTCAACATCAAGGTCTCGTGCTGGGAATGTATATCTACAAGCTTTTCACCCAGGGTTTTGAGCACCGGTAAGTTTACCGGCGTATCGTTAATGAAGGCTCTTGACTTTCCCTGTTTGTTGATCTCCCTTCTCAGAACAGTAAGCTCTTCATAATCAAGCTCGTGTTCTTCGAAATAGCTTTCCAGGCCGTAATCTTTCACAAGGAAAGTGCCCTCTATTACACATTTGCTTTCCTTATCGAGCAATACATCAGTATCGGCCCTTTTCCCAAGAATAAGGGAGAGTGCACCTACCAGGATGGATTTCCCTGCACCTGTTTCACCTGTGATCACAGTAAAGCCGTCACTGAGATCCAGTTCCAGATGCTTGATCAGGATATAGTTATTTATGGAGAGCTGTTTAAGCATGATAGCCCTTGTTCATCAATTCATGATGTCCTCATACCTGGATGAATTGGCAGGGTCCAGTTTCTTCAAAATATTCATGGCCCTTGTTTTTTCAGTAGCTGATCCTTCAGAAAAGACGTTGATAAATTCGTCTGCTTTAGCATCCATAACCAGCTGGAGAACAAATAGGTTAGGCCAGCTTTCTTTGAGTTGTACCAGGTAATCGAGGCTCTTAAGAATGGTTGCCCTGCCTTTGTTGGCATCGCCATACATCACATCAAGACCTAGCCGGTGATATTCATACATGAACTTCCTGATAGACTTATAGGATGGATTCATATAGTTTTCAACCAGCCAGAAGCGGTTTTTCTGACTCTCGAACGACTTCCATCCGCTTTCACCCGAACTTTGTGCTGCATTCACGATATTTTCTGCCTTTTCAAAATAAGGTGTTCCTCCATAGAGGGTAAAGGAATCGAAATCTATACCCAGGAAAATGTATACATAATACGCCAGGGTAGACGTAAGATTTGAAGTGAATGTATTTTCAATAAAATCAAGGGGTTGATATTCTACATAGGTGAATTTAAAGTTCTTGTCGACATAATTCATCATGGTAGAATTGTAGGCGGAATTGAAAGTAGGCCTCTTTAAGGCCATATTCAGGTCTGCCTGGAATTCATCGCTGGATATCCTTGCACTTACATTAATCAAGATAGTACACTCAATACGTTCTTCTATACCGAAGCTATAGCTAGTCCACTTCCGGTTATTCATGAACTCGAAAACAGCCGTTCGTAAGGTTTCGAAAACCTTTTTATCCGTTCCCTCTACCTGCTGTGTATTGATCTGTACATCACAATATATTTCCTGAGTAAAAACCTGCATCGATATGAGCAGGCTGATCAGAAGTATGCCTATTTTTTTGTACATCTTATTCATGATAAGCATAAATAATTAATCCGTTAAATCCTTGATCTTGTCAACGATGTCAGCTGCTACATCAAACTTTAGTTTAAGTTCGTATTCTTGATGTTTGAGGTCACTGCTGATCATGGTAACCTTATTTGTTTGACCTCCAAAGCCTGCACCTTCATCACGAAGGGAATTAGCTACAATTAAATCCAGGTTCTTTTTCTTTAATTTCTTTTCTGCATTAGCCAGCAGATCTTCTGTTTCAAGGGCAAATCCAACAAGAAATTGCTTTTCGTTTTTCATTTTGCCCATTTCTGCCAGGATATCCTTTGTAGGCTTGAGGTGGATCACCATTCCGCCTCCTGCTTTCTTGATCTTTTCTTCCGCCAGGATCTCAGGGGTATAATCTGCCACTGCTGCTGCCATTACGATGATTTCAGCTTCGCCAAAATATTTCATGCATTCCTGATGCATTTCGGAGGCAGTACTCACTTCCACAAGCTGAAGATTCTCAGGCTTTTCCAGCGACACGGGTCCACTGATCAGTGTAACATCTCCTCCCCTTTCGGCAAATTCGCCTGCGATGGCATATCCCATCAGTCCGGAGGAATAATTTCCTATAAAACGAACGGGGTCAATGTTTTCAAATGTTGGTCCTGCAGTCACCAGTATCTTTTTCCCGGGGAAATCCCATCCCTTGGTAAAAAATTCGCGGAGGATCTTGAGAATGTTCTCAGGTTCTTCCATCCTGCCTGCACCGCATAGTCCGCTTGCCAGGGCTCCTTCCGTAGGCGCAATCATCTTGTTCCCGTATGATTGCAGCTTCTCAATATTTTGAGCAGTAGTAGGATGCTTATACATATCGAGATCCATTGCCGGAGCAAAGAATACAGCGCATTTAGCTGAAAGATAAGTAGTAAGAAGCAAGTTGTCGGCGATCCCGGAGGCCATCTTTGCCAGTGTATTGGCCGATGCAGGAACGATCAGCATCAGGTCTGCCCATAAGCCCAACTCTACATGGCTGTTCCAGTAGCCATCTTCAGGGTTAAAGGAGTCAGTGAGTACCGCTTGTCCAGAAAGAGTTGCCAGAGTTAGCGGAGTAACGAAATCATGGGCAGCAGGCGTCATAACTACCTGTACCATGGCTCCTTCACCGGTAAGCAGCCTGATAAGGGGTGCTACCTTAAAAGCGGCAATACTGCCGGTTACACCAATGATGATCTTTTTATCTTTAAGCATTTAATGCTTTTGAGTGCTTATTCAGCCTTGGTTTCCTCATCCAACTCTTCATGAGGGTCTCTGAAGTAGATCTGTTCATTCAAAAACTCATGAATAGAGATTAATGTGGGTTTGGGAAGATGCTCGTAGAATTTTGCAATCTCTATCTGTTCCCTGTTCTCAAATATCTCTTCCAGGTTATCGGTAGTAGTGGCAAATTCGGCGATCTTCCTGTTCAACTCCTCTTTCATCTCCAGGCCGATCTGGTTGGCACGTTTTGACAATACCGACACAGATTTGTAAATATTACCTGATTGCTCGTAAAAGCGATGTTTGTCCCTTGTTACTGCTGTCGTTTCTGTCTTTACCTTTTTATAATCCATGTGTAAAATTGTTTTCGAATTAATTAGCTAATTTCTGCGTTGCGTTCCTATGCATGGCCTTTAACTCCCTCTGGTATTTTGTTTCGGGAAAAAGGTACATGATGTCATTATACAACTCTATCGTCTGCTGATAGCGCTCTTCTCGCTTCTCATCAACGCTGTGAATAGCATAGAAATAAAATGATTTCATCATGAAATACAGTATCTGTTCCCTGTTCTCGGTATCCGGAAAATCACTCATGACATTTTCCAGTGAAGTAATGGCTGCTTTATAATGCTTTGTTTTATAGTACTGTATGCTGATCTCAATAGCTTTCTTTTCCAGTTTGCCCCTCAACTCATCCATAATATCATTACAGCCCTGTATGCTGTCACTGTCAGGGAACATATTGATGAACAACTGCAACTCTTTAATGGCTTCATAGGTGTTCGTCTGGTCCAGACTGAACTTCGGTGAGTCAAGATAATAACAGTATGCGTTCAGGTACATGCATTCTTCTGCCCTGGGATTATGAGGGTAATTCTGTGCATAACGCTTAAAGTAATAGCTGGCCAGCAGATAATCATCCTGTTGATAATAGCAGTTGGCATAGTAATAATTGATCGATTCAAGGCGCTCAGTACCTCTGTAAATGGCAATAAGCTGATCAAAAAGCTGTATGGCCCGGTAATAATCACCTTTTTCATAAAGATCTACTGCCACCTCATACTTTAACTCATTATCACCACTCTTCATTACACGTGAATGTTTTGAGCATGATGCAGTGAGAATCACCCCAATTAAAACGAAGCCAAAAAGCCATCTTCTAAACATGCCGCAAAATTAAGCTATTTATATTGATTTTTAAAACGTAATCTATTGTTGATTATTATGGACACTTAAAGCTTTGCGGGTAATTCATAAATTAATACTTTTGCAGTGATCAAATTATTAATGAAAAGATATAGCCGTGGACATTTTTAAAAAAGTACTGAACAAGTTTAGCGAACTGGGACAATATCGTGATGATGCAGAAGGATATTATATGTTTCCCAAGCTCGAAGGAGAACTTTCTACCCGAATGAATTTCCTTGGAAAGGAACACCTGGTGTGGAGTTTGAATAACTATCTGGGCCTGGGCAATCATCCTGAAGTCAGAAAAGCCGATGCCGATGCAGCAAAAGAATGGGGCCTTGCGTATCCAATGGGTGCCAGAATGATGTCGGGACAGACGAAATACCACGAACAACTTGAGCGGGAACTTGCTGAATTCGTTGGCAGAGAGTCTTCTTATCTGCTCAACTACGGATACCAGGGCATGGTTTCCATTATTGAAGCCATGGTTGACAGGAAAGATGTGATCGTTTATGACTCTGAAGCACATGCATGTATCATTGATGGAATGAGGCTTCACTTCGGGAAACGTTTTGTATATCCGCATAATGATATGCAAAACCTTGAAAAAGAACTTGAAAGGGCGAAGAGGATCACGGATCAAACCGGCGGTGGTATACTGGTGATCACCGAAGGTGTTTACGGCATGTCAGGCGATCTGGGTGATTTGAAATCTATCGTCGCTTTAAAGGAAAAATATGATTTCAGGCTGCTGGTTGATGATGCACACGGCTTTGGTACCATGGGGGCTACGGGTTCCGGTACTGATGAAGAACTTGGTGTTAGGGATCAGGTTGACCTGTATTTTGCAACCTTCGCCAAATCCATGGCAGGTATCGGAGGATTTGTTGCCAGTAATAAAGAGATCGTCAGCTTCCTGAAATACAATATGCGCTCACAGATATATGCTAAATCACTTCCTATGCCTATGGTGATCGGTGCTTTAAAGAGACTGGACATGGTACGGAGGAGCACAGAGCACAAAGATAAACTGTGGACCATCGTAAATGCTCTTCAGGGAGGTCTTAAAGAAAAAGGGTTTAGCCTGGGCGCTACTGCATCTCCTGTAACACCTGTGATGCTCCATGGTGGTGTGCCTGAAGCTACCCACCTGACATATGATCTGCGTGAAAATTATAATATTTTCTGCTCCATCGTTGCTTACCCGGTTGTGCCTAGAGGAGTTATATTGCTCAGGCTCATTCCTACTGCAGTACATACCCTCGAAGATGTTGAATATACCATCAAAGCCTTCACCGAGATCAAGGAAAAACTTGATAAAGGGGTATATGCCCAGGATAGTATCAAGGGTGTCTTTGTTGAAAACAAGTAGCATTTATTCTCTTCCCGGATTTTGCTAACGCTGTATTCACCTTATAGCTACTAGTCTATTTTTTTCTACATTTGTTATTGCACTTATTTTCTGCTATGCCAAAGAGAAAGAAATATTCCTTCTTTTACACTGTTTATCGAAAAATCCGCTATCTGCGATATGTCAGGAAGTTGAGAAAGTCTGAACGTAAACTTATTATTCGGTCTGACAAGCTGCTATATACTGAAAGCAGGAAAAAAGCACGTAAACAAAGGAAGTCAGAATTAAAGGCCGATGTAAAAAAGCGCAAGGTCGAGCGCCAGGTCCTCAAAGAAAACAAAGCACAGTTAAAAGCAGAATACGAACAGGACCTGGAAAAGAACAGGAAACATTACGAAGAACAAGAAGCGTCCCTTGATTCCATAAGGAAAAAAGAAAAGTGGTTTCGAAGGCACCGAAGAAGACGCCTGATAAGGTTTTACCTAAAATCATGTTCACGTAATATCATACTGAGCATCAAGACGCTGAACCCGGCAAACCTGCCAAAACTTATAGCGCATATCAGGGACAATAAGATCTCGATCAGGGAGTTTGCAATCATCACAACCCACTCTACCCTGTTTTTTATCGCCGCTTACCTTCTGGTATTCCTGGTCTTGCTATTTTCAGCAGCTATTTCTGGCATTTTCTTCGAATATAGCTCCATTGTATACTACTATGAAGTGTTATGGATGGTGAAACCTGAGGAATGGTTTGGTGATTCAGTAAAAATGATCTACGCCTCCGGTCCAATCCTTTGCGCGATATTGGCCGTTTTCTTTGCGATCATCTTTTCATATATGCAAACAGAGAAAGGACTATCGAAATTATTCCTCCTCTGGTTCTTTATACATGCTTTTAATGCATTTTTCGGCTCTCTGCTGATTGGCAGCCTGTTCGGACGTGGCTTTGGATATGCCATCATATGGTCATTTATTTCTGATACTGAGAAGGTGATATATTCTATCGTCTCGATCACAGCACTCTTTCTGCTTGGGGTCTTCACAACTCGATCATTTCTGATATCAGCCAATACTTACTATCCGCACCTTGAAAACAAACAGCAACAAAAATTTGTATGGGCGCAGGTGATTCTACCTTTCCTGTTTGGGAATATTCTTCTTGGCCTGATCATGTTCCCGGAATTCCTGTGGTACGACGTGACAGTCGCCTTCACGCTGGCTATCTGTATCATACCAATAGCCATAGGATATCGATTTCTGCCATCATTATACTTTGAAGAGGAAAAGCCGGGAATATCGTTTCAGCTCAGGCCTATTATTTTGATCCTGGCCTTTATTGCAATATACCGGATCGTTCTTGAAATAGGGATTCGGATCGGGTAGAGTGCTTCTTACAACTTGATCAGCTTCTGCTCAAGTTGTTTTCCATCTATCTCTACTTTGACAACATAAGTTCCGGATGCCAGCATGCTTACGTCCACAAATGCATTGCGAGATCCTGCTTCTTGCTGATAGCTAAGTTCTCCTGCAAGGGAATAAATACTGATCATGCCCATCTCTTTTTCAGCCTTAATCTTAAGGTAGTTCCCGCTAACGGGATTTGGATATATTTGGAAGGCTTCCTGATCATATTCACTAACATCTGAGAAAGCATCCACAAGTTCCACATCGATCACAACCGTTTCCCAGTTTTGTACATGTACATTGTCAAATGTCTGCGAATAGTAGCCAGATTTGGAATAACGAATATCATAGAACCCTGTAAAAATCGGCCTGTGGTAATTGCCGGCAGCCGGGTCAGAATACACCCATGAGCTGTCTTGTTCATGTTCGAGCACATAAACCTCTGCTTCAAGGGCTTCGCCAGTTGCAGAATCGGTGATCCTGCCACGTACGCCATAGAGGCATTGTTCCAGGTAATTCAGCAATGACCTGTAGTTATAATTCCAGTGTGCCGGTAGTTGGCTGGCGGGCAGAAGTTTGACCTCAGAAATCTCAAGAGTGACTTCACGTGTCTGCTGAAAATAGTTCATATAGTCCTGGCGGCCGCCTGATATGGAATACCACTGATAACCGTTGGTGATGCCATTATTATATCCATCCATATAGCCTGAGGGCGCATTCACATGAACAGTATCAGCGTACTCCCGGCAAACAGTCACCCACCAAACGTTATCAGCGGTGAGATGAGCCCAGGTATCCCAGGGGTAATTCAACACCTCCGTACCTCCGTGGAAGTTTGCACTCATGACAAAATTATGCTGTTCAGCAAAAGCCATAAAATGTTTGGTTTCTGTTTGCCATGCATAACCATCAGGATGAGGGCCATCCTCAGGATCGGGATAATTCCTGTTTAAGTCGACACCATTGGCATTTCCCCTGATGGCGCCATAAATACTGCTGTTGCCGCCATAATATGAACCGTCCGGATTTGCAAGGGGATTAATATAAATATCGATTTCATCCACCATATTTGTTATGCGTGGATTATCACCGTATCCTGTCAGGAGATAATCGATCAGGCGCAACATCAGAACATAGCCTGTAGTTTCGTCACCATGCATAGAGGAAGTATAAAGAAATTCGGGGTCCCCTTCCATCTGCCCAACATTGTCGGTGATCCTGGCTACCAGTATTTCCCTGCCATTGTTTGTGGTTCCAATGCTGTAAACATCGCACAGATCAGGATAATCAGCTTCAAACTGGTACATCATGTCGATATAGGCATCATAGGTAGGGTAGAAATCCCAGCTTGTAATATTTTTCACATCCACCTTGTCAAGCATCCTTGGGTTATGAAGCGTTCCCGGATGCTGCAAAAGCGTGTATTTGATCCCCGTTTCGAGAAAATGGCTGAAGTCTTTTTTATTTGCATAAGCATGAGTCAACATACCCTCATTAACATGATCGATGGAGATCATTCTGCTTAACTTATTGACCTGATCGATGGATTCAGCTTCAAAAGAAAAATATATTTCTATCCTGTCCTTAAAAATCTGTTCCACATCCTGCGCCTGAGAAAACAGCACAGCTGAAAAAATAAAAATGAATACTAGTGCTTTTCTGATCATTTTGACAAAGATTTATACAATTCTGTTTATTGTAATTTATTAGATAGAGCAGCTATCTTACTATAGGTTGCCTTATTTGCTTTTACGAGCGGGAGTCGTAAGTTGTTACTCACTATTCCCATACTGTTCAGGGCTGCCTTCACCCCTGCCGGGTTCCCATCTTCGAAAAGAGCTTCCATGATCTCAATCAGCTCATAATGGATCTTCCTGGCAGTATCATAATCTCCTGTAAGAGAAGACCGTACCATTTCGGAAAACTGTTTTGGAAACGCATTGGCCACTACAGAGATCACACCATCCGAACCCAGTGTCATCATGGGATAGGTCAGGGCATCATCGCCTGATAATACAGAGAATCCGGCCGGACGATTTTTAATGATCTGCATGATCTGGCTCAGGTCACCGGAGGCTTCCTTCACACCTTTGATATTTTCAAATTCTTCTGCCAGTCTCAAGGTTGTTTCTGCAGTGAGGTTTGAGCTTGTCCTGCCCGGGACATTATAGAGGATCACAGGCACAGGACTTGCCGTGGCAATGGCTTTGAAATGATAATACATCCCCCTTTGGTTGGGCTTATTATAGTAGGGTGCCACGGAGAGTATGCCGTCGATGCCATCAGCATCCATGGATTTGAGTGAATCTACTATACACTGTGTATTGTTCCCCCCCACTCCCACTAATAGTGGCAGGCGTCCTTTATTTACTTCTTTGATATGATTCAGAACGGCTGTTTTTTCGTCAGTAGAAAGAACAGGTGCTTCACTGGTTGTACCCAGGGCAACAAGAAAGTCGACACCGCCCTTGATCACATATTTTACCAGGTTTTCCAGCGCAGTAAAATCAATGGTACCATTATTATGAAATGGTGTGATTAGCGCTACTCCTGTGCCTTTGAGCATTTCAGCTTTCATTTTTTTTGTTTATGATAGATAAATAGTGGTTAATATGTTCGATCAATTCTTCCAGCCCGTCTTTTTCTTCCAGTTCGATCATCAGGTCGAGGTAGCGTGAACGTAGATCGCTTTTCATCCCTGCCTTGAATTTTGCTTTACTCATCCCGGTGATGTACATTACCGGAAGCTGATCATCCATGCTAAGATCAAGTAATATATCGAAGTCAGCATCCATAAAATCTTTTGCTGCCGTTGATACCGGCTTATACATCCAGTTTAGCCCCGAGGGGTAAAGAAAATCGTATGACAGCTTAGGCAGGAATTGACCGGTCAGCCTTTTGCTTTCCACATATCCAAGCGCTTTCACGATCTTGCCTTTATCCTGAAGCTTCTTCACATATGCACTGATCGTACGATATGTAGGTTCATCAGGCAATAGATAAACGACACCGATCTTCCTGGCTTCGCCGAGATTAATAACTCTGCGTTCCCGCTTGACCCGTGAAGATTCCCTCCTTAAGGAAAGGAGCCCTGTTTTCTCCCTGATATTTGTGAGTACGCTCAAGGTTTTGATTAGAATTTAATAGGCTTGTAAAGATAAATAATTTGTGTGATGATTTTATCAATTGTTTTTCTTTACATGTGTAAGATCAAGAAGGTTGATAGGATTGCTTCCTAATCCTTCTACATCCAGGCTGATAAAGCGAAGCACTTCGTCATAGAACAGTATGATCACAGCGGCTTCCTCCATGATCATTTCATCCATGGCACGATAGGCTTCATATCTTGTGCTATCGTTGATGATCGCCAGCGAAGATTCATAGAGTTTATCAAAAGCACTATTCGAGTAATGAGTGTAATTGGGCCCTGCTGGACTAAAGTTCCTGCTATAGAAGAGTGACAGGTAGTTTTCTGCATCCGGATAATCAGCGATCCATGAGGCTCTGAAAAAGGGAAGTTTTGCCTGCGCCTTCATCTCTTTAATGGCTGCCGGTGGACTAACATTGATCCTGATATCCAGTCCCAATAACATAAGCTCATGCTGGATGAATTTGCAGAGGTCAAGATACTCAGCAGATGTAGTCAGTGTAATGGGAGATAATCCCTTGCCGGCCGGATATCCTGCCTCTTTCAGCAAGCTGGCAGACAGCTGAGGGTCGTATCTGTATCCATATGCGGCTTGCATATCATAAGAGGGCATCCCCGCCGGAATAATTCCAGCTGTACCCGGAATGCCGATATTGTTCCTCAGGTAGCGCATCATCTTCACCCGATCGAAGCCATGGCTGATTGCCTTGCGAATTAATTTGTTTTTCAAGGGCTTATCGTCACCGCTTTCTATGTCAGGATCAAGCATGACACCTAAATACTCTGTGTTCAGATAGGGTTCTCTTACCAGGTATACCCTGTCGTTGTATTTATGGTTCAATTTACCTTCAGGAGTGAGCAATTCATCTTTATAACTGGCATCGATCCCGGAAAGGAAGTCAATCTTTCCCTGCACAAATTGCAGAAATGCCGATTGCTTATCGATAAGGAAAGTTACAGCCACCGCATCCAGATAGGGTAATGCGTTTCCTGCTTCATCCTTCTCATAATAAACGGGATTTTTATGCATGACCAATTTCACCCCTTCTTTCCAGTATTTGACCAGGAATGGTCCGCAACCAATCGGGTTCTTCCTAAAATCCTTACCGTGGAATTCAATAACCTCCCTGGGTACTACATTACAATACTGCATTGAAAGCAATCCCAGGAAAGGCATAAATGCTTGTCGGAGTTCTATTTGAAAGACGGAATCATTCAAAGCCAGGAATCCACCATCAGCAACATTATTAAATACCCATGATCCCGGGGCTGCAAGTTCAGGATCAAGCAAACGATAAAATGAATATTCAAAATCATATGCTGTGACCTGTCTTCCTGTAGAATCGGTAAAGGCCTCATGAGGGTGGAAATACACATCACCTCTCAAGGTGAAGGTGTAAACAAGACCATTTTCGGAAATATCCCAGGTCCTGGCTACTGCAGGATGAACGTTGAGCTCATCATCAAGGCTAACAAGTCCGTCGAAAAGTTGATTGCATGCCCATATATTGGCCAGGTCACGTGCATAGGCCGGATCAAGGGATGTGATGCCTGCTGCTTCATTATAGCGGAAGATCTTCAAGCCTTCAGTATCATAAGCTCGTTTGCAGGACGCAAAAAGGCTAAGAACGATCAATATATAAAACAGCTTTGATCTCATGTTCCATTTATAAAATAACTTCAAGGCACTTGTCAGGAGAGACCAGCACATTCTTCACCAGCCAGCTACCGTAGCCGTCACCTTCAGGTACTTTTAATTCCACGACCTGGTCTTTCTGAAGTATGAGTGCTCCATATTCTTTTCCACTCTTCCCCTTGTAAACCAGCTCAAAGGCCAGGGAAGAATGATTATTCACGATCATGCGTGTAGCATTCGGGTTATCGTCAGCGATCTGTTCGTTGGCAGTGTAAACCTTAACTGAATGGTAAAACAGTTCTTTTAAATACTGCTCATCTCCTATCAGGAGATCTTTATAATAGATTGCGGTACGACGCTTATAGAGGGCTTCCCTTATACCCTCTGCTGTCCTTTCCAGGGCAAAAACCAGGGTAAGGGGTCTGTGTTCCCCTTTGCTCCTGTCGAAGAACATATCAAGGGGATCATGAATATCGGAATTACCGAGCAGGCTGAGGTTGGAGTCGATACCCCATTGATGTGCAAGCGGATAATAGCTATTCTCATTTACAATTTCAATGCCCTGTATCAAACCTCTGGAATACAACCATGAGTGTTCTTCATACCATATTGGGATTTCATTTTCCTGCCTCCAGCCCGGATGGTTCCAGAATACAAATGCCCCCTGTTCATTGGCCCGGATAATAGCATCCTGCCAGCTCAGGGTATCAAAACCGTTGGCATCCTGCAGGAAAAGAAAATTAAAATGCCCGGGGGGCATGCTTTTAGTGATCTCTGTACCCCGGATCAGGATCAGATCATTTTTCTCAGCATAAGGTTTTGCGATCTCATACGCACTATTATGATCACCACTAACATAATCGCTGAATGAATGGTACTCAACATGATCAGTAATAGATATGGCATCCAGATCTTCATTCACTGCCTCTGCCACGCGTACACTGGGCCAAACCAGGCCATCAGAGAATACCGTATGCATGTGAAAATCACATTTTAGCGTATTGTACCCGGGAATATCCGGAAACATAAATTCATGCCCTGTGGTTTGTGAAAATCCCCATAAAGGGAACAGTATTGAAGAAAAAAATATAAGGATAAGAAGTTTTAGACGCATATCAATTGTTCGTAGTGGATGAGGTTTCGAACAAAGATAAAAAAAACGGCGGCCAAAGCCGCCGTTCTTTAAAAAAGGGTATTACCCTGATCACGAATAAAAACCAATAGAGAATTAAAGAAAGGAAAGAGGTAATACCCTAAGATCCTAAATTTCTTTGTGGTTCCAAGCAAATAAACAAATTATTAAGCTGCTTGTTTTCAGTTTAACAATTAATTAACAAGATTGGTACTACTGGCTTGTGATATTATAACAAAGATACAAAAAGAATGTTCAAGAGTCAAGTATTATTCTATTCTTCCCGCTTTTGAGATTCCTTTAATTTTAAGTAATTTATGAATAAGCTCGTCCAAATGCCTGGCATCCCTTACGCTTAGCTTGATATATCCGGTGAACATTTTGTCGCCTGAATCAATTTTTATCGATTGCATATTCACTCTCAGGTCGCCGGAGATCACAGAAGTGATCTCGCCAAGTATTCCGATGCGGTCGTCGCCGCTGATACGGATATTTGCCTGTATAGCTGCCTCGCTGTCTGGACCCTTCCATTGTACGTCGATATATCTGTAGCCGTATTTCTCCAACAATCGTTTTGCGTTGGGGCATGATTTTCTGTGTATGCTGATGCCCTGTCCAATAGTAACAAAACCAACCACCTCATCTCCTGCTTTTGGGGTACAACATTTGGCCAGCTTATAATTTACGTTATCAAGGGTATCATCGATCAGCACATAATTCTCATCCTTTGGGGGCTTGACCTTTTCAGGGGCCTTTGGAACAAGCTCCTGTTCCCTGGCTTTCTCCGGATCATCTTTGTCCTTTAAAAGCTGTCTAATCTCATTCAGGTCTATTTTTTCAAAGGCAATCATGCTGTAGAGGTCAAGGGCGGATGAAAGCTTATAATGCTTCACCAGGTGGCCTATAACCTCATCATTGAACTGCATCTTCCAATTCTTTAGCTTGCGTCTGAGAATACCATTGCCCTCCTGAGCCTCATGATATTTTTGCTCCTTGATGGACCGTTTTATCTTATTCTTTGCTTTGGTTGTTTGAACAAACTGCAGCCAGTCAAGTTTAGGCTTCTGGTTTTTGGAAGTTATGATCTCCACCTTATCGCCATTGTTCAGGACGTAGCGGATGGGTACGATCCTGTTGTTCACCCTGGCGCCATTGCATTGATCCCCGACTTTCGTATGGACTTCATAGGCAAAGTCAAGTATGGTTGCTCCTTGCTTAAGTTCTTTCAGGTCACCATCCGGAGTAAACACAAAGATCTTATCCGCTTGCCTGGCTTTAAGCTTCTGCTGCTGTTGGTCAAACCGGATCTGTTCAGGATTCTCCAGGATGTCCCTGACCTGTTCTAACCAGTTTTGTGCATCTTTTCCCGCATCGAAGCCCTTATAGCGCCAGTGAGCAGCCTGCCCCTTCTCCGCTACTTCATCCATTCTCCTGGACCTGATCTGCACTTCGACCCATTTCTTGTTATGACCCTGTACGGTAGTGTGCAACGATTCATAGCCGCTGGCCTTGGGTGTGCTGATCCAGTCGCGTAGCCGCTTTGGGTTTGGTGTATAAATATTGGTCACAATAGAATACACCCGCCAGCAATCAGTTTTTTCCGCCCTGGGCTTACTATTTGTGATAACCCTGATGGCAAACAGATCATATACTTCTTCGAAGCGGACATCCTGCCGCTTCATCTTATCCCAGATGGAATGGATTGACTTAGGCCTGCCTTTGATCTCAAAATCGAAACCCTGTTCTTTTAAATCTTTTTTTATGGGCTTTATAAATTCCTTGATGAACTGTGTCCTCTTGACCTCAGTTTCGGTGATCCTATTTGAAATCTCTGAGAAAACATCCGGATGTAAGTATTGCATGAGGCGTTCTTCCAGTTCACTTTTGACCTTGTATAAGCCCAGCCTATGGGTAATAGGCAGATAAACATGCTCAGTTTCAGCAACAAAAAGCTCCTGCTTTTCAATCGGGAGATCGTTTACTGTTCGCATATCATGCAGTCGGTGGGCCAGTTTCAGCAGGATCACACGAATGTCATCCACGATCGTCATGAAAAGGTTCCTGAATTTCACCGAATTCACCTCTATCCTATTGGTGTTCAGTCCTGACAGCTTAGCATATTCTTCTATCAGGTGGGCCACAGTATCACCGAATTCATCCCTGACCTGTTCAAGGGTGACCTCGGTTTTATTTACGATATCGTGGAGTAGTGCCGATATGATAGAGACTGCCCCAAGACCAATATCGTCTGTGGATGAACGTGCTATCTCGAGCGAATGGCAAACATTCAGCTGCCCGTTGGCGGCCATAGAATCACCATGTGCATTCAATGCCAGCTCATAAGCTTTCCTGATATCTGCAAGTTCATCTGCATCACAGAAGGTTTCACAGCTTTTAATTAACTCGCTGAAAAGGTGCTCATGCCGCTGATTATCTGTTGACTTTGATGTCATGTCTGAATTGCCTCCTGGTATGGGCGGCGCAAAAATACGTTTTTTTACCAGAAAAAATCCCCGCCTTGTTTCTCTAAGGCAGGGATTTGATATTGTTTGGGTGTTATTACCTTCTAATCATCATCACTGTCTTCAGCACCTGTTTTCGAGGGACCTTCAGGCACTTCGGCTATAGACTCCCTCATCTGGGTATCCGCCATTATATTTTTGTATTTATAGTAATCCATAATGCCCAGGTTTCCTTCACGGAAAGCTTCTGCAATGGCCTTTGGAACTTCAGCTTCGGCCTGGATCACGTTGGCACGCGCTTCCTGGGCTTTTGCTTTCATTTCCTGTTCACGAGCTACCGCCATGGCTCTTCTTTCTTCTGCCTTAGCTTGTGCAATGTTCTTATCGGCATTGGCCTGGTCCATCTGAAGCACAGCTCCGATGTTTTTCCCAATGTCGATATCGGCAATATCGATGGAGAGTATCTCGAAAGCAGTTCCTGAATCCAATCCTTTTTCGAGCACCACCCTGGATATTGAATCCGGGTTTTCCAGTACCAGTTTGTGTGAATCAGCCGAACCGATGGATGATACAACACCTTCACCAACCCTGGCAAGTACTGTCTCTTCGCCGGCACCCCCTACCAGCTGTTTAATGTTGGCACGCACGGTTACCCTGGCCTTGGCAATCAACTGTATACCATCTTTCGCTACGGCTGTTACGGGAGGCGTATCGATTACCTTTGGGTTTACCGACATCTGCACTGCTTCCAGCACATCCCTTCCTGCCAGGTCGATGGCAGTAGCCACCTGAAAGTCGAGGCTCATATTTGCTTTATCAGCTGAAATCAATGCGTTTACGACTAATTTCACATGTCCGCCTGCGAGATAGTGAGCTTCCAGGGCATCCCTGTTCAGCGAGAGTCCGGCTTTTGTAGCAGCAATAAGGTTATTGACGATTACCGGAGGGGGAACTTTTCTCCAGCGCATAAATACCAATTGGAGTAATGAGATTTTAACACCGGATACCAGGGCTTTGAACCATAGTCCGACAGGTATAAAATAAAAGATTAGCCAGAGGGCAAAAAGTGACCCAAAACCAATAGCAATGATAATCCAAACTTGTGCGTCCATGTGTATTATTCTTTAAGTTTAACAAATATTTTATGATCTTCAATTTTTTCTATAACAATATCGACATCCTGGTCAATAAACTCTCCCATTGTCCGTACTTCAACGTATTCCTTGCTAAAAACAGCCTTACCTCCGGGAGCCAGCCTTGAAACGCTCTTCCCGATATCACCGGGCTTCAGTTTCTCTTCATCGATGATGTTCACCCGGCTGCGGATCTTGTACTTTAGCGCTACCCTGCGCCAGGTCTTGGCCCTCAGAGAATACGCCAACACCACCACCGTACCCAGGATGGTGCCTGCCAGCACCCAGTGGCCTGTGATATCACCATAATATGTATACGCCTGCCAAACTCCTATACCGAGGAGAATAAAACCAACGATGCCCGCCACTCCGGTTCCCGGAATTACCAGAATCTCAAGTAAGAGGAATGCTAAACCTATTAAAATAAGGGTAACAACTACCAGCCAGAACATGATTCTTAAATTTTAATTTGCATTCATTGGATTTCTACCGTCAGGTCTCTGCGACCCATTTCCTGGTGTATGGGCTTCAATTCCTCGAAGCTTCCCTTCTTTACCCCGCATTTACCTTTAAAATGAGTGATCAGGGCACATTGTTCAGCCTGATGCAAGTCATGCTCGCAACATACCAGCAGCGCGTCTATCACATGATCGAAGGTATTATGATCGTCATTGAACAAGATCAGTTGCCTCTTCTCATTTACCAGTTCATCAGTTTCTCCTGAACCATATGTTTTTTCTTTCACCATGCCCGGAAAATGGATGATAAAGATAGTAAAAAAGTGGCTTAAATAATTAAAGTGCCTAAAGTATTTAGAGTGGGTGTGTCACCTGATGCAATTGAAGTATTTTGCTAGGTCGAAATTCATAAGGTTTTCTGTTCTATTTTTGCAGGGATATGTTTCAATCGTCAATGGATTTCAAAACAGATTTGCGGGAAAGACTATCCCGGGACTTACCTGGTGCATCATCACAGATGAAGATGGTACCGGAGACCAGGCGCCGTGAGATCAAAGATGGACCTGATGCCGGCAATGCCAGGAAGGCGGCAGTGCTAATTTGTTTATTTCCAGATGAAGTCGGGGATATCAGACTTGTTTTGATCAGGAGGAATGAATACGACGGAGTGCATAGTGGTCAGATCTCATTTCCGGGAGGAAGATTCGAAAAAGAGGATACTGATATGATCTATACCGCTCTTCGCGAAGCGGAGGAAGAAACCAATATACTGATAAGGGATGTAGAAGTGCTCGGTGAGATCACACCGGTATATATTCCACCCAGCAATTTTTTCGTTAGCCCGGTAGTAGGCTGGACAAAAAAACGTCCCGATCTTATCCCCGATCCCTCGGAGGTTTCGGAAATACTTGATATTCCCCTCAGCGAATTACTGGATCCCAACAACATTCAACAGCGCAACATACCACACAAAGAATTCAATGTCATTGATGTGCCATGCTTTATTATTCAAGGACATATAGTATGGGGTGCCACCGCCATGATGCTGATGGAGTTTGTAGATATATTGGGTGCCGGGTAGCGGGTGATATTCGATACTCGATATTCGATATTTGATTTTCGAAGTGTTATTCTACTACGATCTCTGAAGTCAGTTTCGCTCCTTTGGAAAGCAGCACACTTACTCCACAGTACCTGTCTTCTGAAAGACTAACGGCCTTTTCAAGTTTCTCCATAGGAAGGTCTTTACCCCTGAAAATGTACTTCACGTGAATGCTGTGATAATATTTGGGATGTTCTTCTGTGAGCTCACCTTCAACTTCAACATTGAAATATTCAGGTACAACACGCATCTTCTTCAGTATGGAGATCACATCCATAGATGTACATCCGGCCAATGAAACCAGGGTAAGTGCCTTTGGCCTGGGGCCACGATTTTCACCGCCAACAGCCTCCTCAGCATCGAGCGTGATCTTAAATCCATCCACATCGGCTTCAAAAGCCATATTTTCTTTCCAGATATTACTGATTTTTTGTTTCATGATCTACTTCGTTTTTATATTTAACAAGTATCAAAGATAAATGTTTACAGGATACGGTTTCTTTGATGCTAGATTCTAGATGCTGGATACTGGATTGTTTTTTCATGATTATAAAATTTTATTACTTTTACCCCAGAAAATAAGCCCTGACTTAAGAAATTATCCATGAAGTTCCGGATCAGTATACCAATTTTACTCACCTCACTCCTACTTGGACTTTTCCTCATTACATCCTCATCATGCTCGCAAAAAACGTATTCAACAAATAAAAAAGTGAGCTACAAGCGTTCTTCCAGGATCAAAGCCTATAAAAAGCCCGGGAGCCGGAAATCATTTACGCACAACACCTCTCCCCGCAAGAAATATGTGATTAAAAAATAGATGG
>JAOZTN010000009.1:34255-46196 GCA_029942245.1 Bacteroidales bacterium
TTTGAAGTCTGAACTTTGAAGTTTGAAGTTTGAAGTTTTCTATTCTTCCAAAAAAGGATACCGATAATCTTCCGGTGGATTAAAATTTTCCTTGATCGTTCGTGGTGATACCCATCGCAAAAGATTCAGGTATGATCCTGATTTATCGTTCGTACCGGAAGCCCTGGCACCACCAAAAGGCTGCTGGCCCACAACTGCCCCGGTTGGCTTGTCGTTGATATAAAAGTTCCCGGCTGCGTTTACGAGTTTATTCATTGCCAGGTCAATGGCAAAGCGATCATTGGCAAAAATAGCACCTGTCAGAGCATATGGTGATGTGCTGTCGACCAATTTCAGGGTTTCTTCATATTTATCATCATCGTAAAGATAAATTGTCAGTACAGGCCCAAAAATCTCTTCCTGCATGGATTCGTACATTGGGTCATTCGAAACAATAACCGTTGGCTGGATAAACCAACCCTTTGAGCTATCATAATCACCACCGGCAATAATTTCAACATCGTCATGCTCTTTGGCTCTGTCTATATACCCGATGATCTTACTAAATGCTCTTTCATCAATCACTGCATTTATGAAGTTGGAAAAGTCTTCCGGACTGCCCATTTTGAAGCTGTTAACATCTTTGACAAGCTTTTCTTTTACTTGTGGCCACATCCCTTTTGGTATATATGCCCTGGAAGCAGCTGAACATTTCTGTCCCTGATATTCGAAAGCACCCCTCGAAAGGGCTGTTGCGACCTGTTCCGGGTCTGAGCTGCTGTGTACCATGACAAAATCCTTGCCTCCAGTTTCTCCAACAATCTTAGGATATGTATTGTGCAATGACACATTTTCTCCTATTGCTTTCCAAATTTTTCTAAATACGCCTGTAGATCCGGTAAAATGTACACCAACGAAATCGGGATGCGTAGCCATGACCTTCCCACCCACCGGTCCGTCGGCAAACACCATATTGATCACACCATCGGGCATGCCGGCCTCTTTAAATACATCCATGATCACAGCTGCTGAGTATATCTGTGTTTCAGAAGGTTTCCATACCACAACATTTCCCATCAGTGCCGGAGCAGCAGACAGGTTTGCGGCAATTGAAGTGAAATTAAAGGGCGTAATGGCATATACAAAGCCTTCCAATGGCCTTTGTTCTACACGGTTCCAGATGCCCTTCGAAGATATAGGCTGATCCTTATATATCTGTACCATGAACTGCACATTAAACCTGAAGAAGTCTGCCATTTCACATGCAGCATCGATTTCTGCCTGGTATACATTCTTCGATTGGCCCAGCATGGTGGAAGCATTGATTTTGTCCCTGTAAGGTCCGGAGATGAGATCAGCAGCCTTCAGGAAGATTGCTGCCCTGTGTTCCCATGAAAGGGACTGCCATGCAGGCCGCGCAGCCAGGGCTGCATCGATGGCCATATTTACATGACTGGCATCGCCCATATAATAATGACCCAGCGTATGGTTATGGTCATGAGGAGGGTGTATACTGAGCTTCTCATCAGTCCTGATCTCTTCACCGCCGATGATCATGGGGATATCCCTCTGATGTGACTTAAACGCTTCGAGGGCTTTCTGTAAACTCTCCCTTTCAGGGCTCCCCGGTGCATAATCTTTTATCGGCTCGTTATAGGCGGCCGGGACCTCAAAAAATCCATGTGACATATACTTTTATTGAAATGCGTTCCTGTTAAATCCTAAGCTAAGAATGATGCGGTCTTCGGCCTTTTTAAGCAAAAAATGCTTATCTTTGTGATACCGATCAAATAGACAAGCCTAAATATTTGATTTACAATACCCAAACTACCCTATTTGGCTTTTTTGATCCTGCTTTCAGATATAACAAACAGCATCGATTTTTGTTTAGTTTTTGATTGGTTAAAATGCGAAGAGTACTAGTATGACTATGAACAAACTACAAGCACTATTAGATCTGCTCCTCAGCGAGAATACCTTCCTTAGTAAGAGTTTAGCTAAGGCCGAGACTGTAGCTGATTTTAAGGAGGATATTCGTACGTGGTTAATGATATATGTCCTTGAGCGTCCTCACCTCAAGAAATGCTGCGAATCAGGGGAAGTTAAGAGAAATGATTTTGACGAACTAAACTGGAAGGACGTTTCGGCCTTACGTATCAAAGATTATCTTGATCATGCCGGAATACGTGTTCAGGATCCAAGTATAAGCAAGAAAGAGGTGATCTCAGATCCTTTCGGGCAGTTATATGATGCTGTAAAGAAAGCAGCATTTGTATTCAGGGAAGATTTTCTCATGGATATGATCATGTTGTTCAGGCAGTATAGCGGTAGTCTTAAAAAAAGTGTTCCGAGTAAAGAAAAGGTGCTTGAATGGATCGACAGGCATCCTTCCGGACTCGATCCTGAGATCGTAGCCATACGCAATGAGAACAGAGACAGGATCATTCGTAAGTTCATAGAGATGATGGATGATGGCCGCATCAAGGATGCCAAGTTCTTTTTCGAAGCGGGTATGTCGGATCATGATAAATACTCCCACATGCTCAAGTGGTGGCAAACCAGGCTGTTTCATCTTAGATTTGCCATCCGCGACCCTGAAGTATTAATCAGAATGCTGGATAGGTCGATATCAGAAAAAAGGAAACGTCAGCTCAGAAAGGCCAAGGAAGCAGGGATTCCAACTTTTGTGAATCCCTATTATCTGTCCCTTTTAATGGTCAATCCTGAGAAACACCTGAAAGGAACCGATGAGGCCATCAGGGAATATGTTTTTTATAGTAAAGAGCTGGTCAAGGAATTTGGCAGCATCGTGGCCTGGGAGAAAGAAGATGTCGTAGAACCGGGAAAACCGAATGCGGCAGGCTGGATATTACCCTCCAGTCATTCGACACACCGCAGGTATCCTGAAGTGGCCATCATTATCCCCAATACTATGGGCAGGGCCTGTGCAGGATTGTGTTCTTCCTGCCAGCGAATGTATGACTTCCAGCGCGGACACCTCAACTTCGATCTAAATCATCTGAAAGCTAAGTCGAGCTGGCCTGAACGTCTGGCATTTTTCATGGAATATTTCAGGAATGATTCACAGTTGAGGGATATCCTGATCACCGGTGGCGATTCTCTTATGGCATCCGATAAATCACTTGAAGGGGTGCTGGATGCAGTATATGAAATGGCCGTCAGGAAAATAGAAGACAATAAGCTTCGCCCGGAGGGCAAAAAATATGCTGAGATGAGACGCATCAGACTTGGAACCAGGTTGCCGGCATATCTGCCACAACGTGTTACCAAAGACCTGATCCATGTACTTGAGGGCTTTAAAAAGAAGGCCATGAAGATTGGCATGACTCAGTTTGTGATACAATCTCATTTTGAGACCTCTATGGAGGTTACTCCCGAAGCGAGAAGGGCTATAGAGAGGCTTCAATCCGCCGGCTGGATCATAACGAATCAACTGGTTTTTACTGCAGGTGCGTCGAAAAGAGGTCATACCAATAAGCTCAGGCAGGTATTAAATAATTTAGGAGTACTCACCTATTATACCTTTAGCGTTAAGGGTTTTAAAGAAAACTCTGCCAACTTCGCCACTAACGAGCGAGCCGTCCAGGAACAAATGCAGGAAAAGGTACATGGTATTCTTCCTGATGAATACCTGGAAGACATTGCTAATATCGGTCTGAATGCAGAGAAAAGCAAGGAGATCCTTACTAACATCATGAAAAAGTCGGGCCTCCCCTTCCTGGCCCTCGACAGGAATGTTTTAAACCTTCCGGGTGTTGGGAAAAGCCTTACCTTCAGAACGATCGGGATCACACCGGGAGGAAAAAGGGTATTGCTATTCGATCACGATCATACCCGTAGGCACAGTCCCATCATCAAAAAGATGGGTAAAGTCACCATCGTTGAGTCAAAGTCTGTCATGAAATACATCGAACAGATGGAGGGCATGGGGGAAGATCCGAAAGAATACGAATCTACATATGGTTATTCTATCTCAAAAACTGAACGCGTTATGCCGGTATATCAGTACCCGGATTATGAGTTTGAGATCACAGATGAAATGACCAATTTAGAAGTATAGTTTAGCTATATTTGCTCCTCAATGACAAAGCGAATCTTTATCCTTATCATAACCTTTGCTGCCATGACCTTTCTTAGCGGATGCCATGTAGGCCGTTATGTGTTCTGGAATACGGCTGACACCAAAGACCAGGAACGCTTCCCTGCCTATACCATAGAAAATGCCCCTCCAACATTCAATTTCATAGAATCCGAAGAGCTTGTTCCCAGTATTCCAAATGGATTGGATGAAAAAGAAAAATATGAAGGATTCGATCAGTTCCTGGAGGATAGCCACACCCTGGGGTTCATGGTCATCAGGAATGACAGCATTTTGTATGAAAGATATTTTAACGGGGCTAAGCGCTCGAGCCGCCTCACCGGTTTCAGCGTAGCTAAAACATTTGTTTCAGCACTTACCGGCATCGCCATTGAGGAGGGATACATCAAGTCGGTGGATGATCCCATAACGGATTACCTGAGTGGTTTTAAGCATGATGGATTTGATCAGGTAACCATAAAGAACCTGCTCAATATGCGCAGCGGGATTAAATTCAGCGAATCCTATTACAATCCTTTCGGGCATGCGGCCAAATTCTACTATGGTAAGGATTTACAGAAATATGTTTATAAACTAAAAGTTCATAAGACTCCGGGCACTGAATATTATTACAACAGCGCCAACACGCTCATCCTGGCCATGATCATAGAAAAGGTTACGGGAAAGAAGTTCACTGAATATTTTTCAGAAAAGATCTGGCAGCCCCTGGGCATGGAACATTCAGCCACCTGGAACGTTGATAGCGATGAGCATGGCATGGTAAAGGCTTTTTGCTGCCTGAATGCGAACGCGGTGGATTTTGCGAAATTTGGCAGGCTGTACCTCAATCATGGTAACTGGAACGGGACGCAGGTCATTCCACGCGAATGGGTAGATTATTCAATGGGAATCCATAATGATTCCCATGACCTGGAAGGATATCCCTATACTTACTATTGGCGGGTATTAGACAATGGATGTGTATTTGCAAAAGGCATCCTTGGCCAATACATTTTCCTCGATCCTGCAAAGGATATCATCATACTGAGGTTTGGAACAAAAAGAGGAAAGATTCACTGGTCGGCGCTCATTGAAGAAATTTCGACGCAGTATTGATCAGTCTTCGAAGAAGCTGTCGAAGTCAGGATAATAGAGCTTTTCTTTAGCCCATTTTTCGGGAAATATAAAATATCCGATCTGCCCTTCTGAACACAAGCCCCCATCGTTATCATATAATTTGACATCAATCTCGGCAAGACGTTTGTTGGACTCTTTCAGCTTAGCTCTGAGGGTAATTTTCCCTTTGTTAGTATATACGGGTGATTTATAGCGGACCTCAAGTTTATAGGTAACCCCGGCAGTCTTCAGCATGGAAAATATATACCAGCTGGCAATTTCATCCATCAGGGTACTGATGATGCCACCGTGCAATACTTTGCCATATCCCTGGAATTCAGGTCTGGGTTGCCAATCACTGATAACCTCATCACCTTCAACATAAAACTCCATGTGGAGCCCACAATCATTTTTTGGTGAGCAACCGAAGCAATTGTACTGTTCTATGGAAGTGAAGGGGTTAGTTATCGTCCGCTTCTTCGATGTAGACATTTTCCGACTTTATTACTCCCTTTTTATAACGTGTTTCTTTGGCAAGGATGCCGTCTTCATTATATTCCTGCCATTTCCCTTCTTTTAGTCCATCTTCATACAGACCAGTAGTCTTAGGCATGCCATTGTCCCAGAACTCGTGGAATTCACCCTGAGAAATATTATTTTCATAATACTCGATAGATTGCAGGCTGTCATTCTCGTAGAATGTCTTTTGTACGCCATCGAATATCCCTTTTTTGTAATTGAATTCAGCGATCATATTTCCGGCCATATCGTACCAGTTTGTGAGTCCATCGCGTTGCCCATCAATATAATTGGACGATTCCTGCAACTTGGAGTTTTCGTAGTACAGTTCTGATTTGCCGTGCTTTATACCATCTTTATAATTCACCTTGCGAATAGGGTTTCCTCCATATTTGTAGCTTATTGCAAGACCATTCAGCTTATCATCTTTATAGAATTCTTCTTTTGTGAGATAGCCCCTGGTGTCGATGGTGACAAAGATGCCATTCTTCATTCCCTGCGTATAGTTTTCCAGTTTTGAAAGAAAACCCCTGGGGTGGTATGAAGTCCATGTCCCCTCTTTCAGGTCATCCACATAATTTCCTCTGCTGGTGATGTTTCGGACTTTGGTTTCCCAGAAACCCTGCTTCTGGCCACTTTCATCGGTCAGGTTGATGGTATCGCCCGATTCAGTAAGAGTGAATTCAGGCTGGGCATATAATGTTGTACCTGTCAGAACGGCAAGTACGAGAAATACTAATATAGAATTTTTCATGGCTGAGGTATTGTTTCAACAAATGTAGGAAGCTTAGATGAAATATCAAGCTCAAATCAAACTTTTTCGCCCTTAAGGTCAAATTCAGAGGCAGAACTGATCCTGATATTGTGGAATTCACCCGCTTCAAGGCCTGTTGCACTTATGATCACCTCATTGTCTACCTCAGGAGAGTCGAATTCGGTACGACCGCATATCATGCCTCCTTCAGGTCCGTCGATGATTACCTTAAAGGTTTTACCGATCTTTTCTTCATTTAATTCAAGGGAAATGTCCTGTTGTAATGCCAGCAAAGCTTCCATGCGCTCCTGCTTTATCGCTTCAGGAACATCATCTTTAATTTCATAGGATGAAGTCCCCTCTTCCGGGCTGTATGTGAACACGCCTAATCTTTCAAACCGGCTTTCCATCACGAACTCCAGCAGTTCATTGAAATCTTCATCCGTTTCACCGGGATAGCCAAGCAGCATGGTGGTCCGTATTGCAATACCGGGTACCTTCTCCCTGATCTCCCTGATCAGTTCACGAGATTCTTCAGCACCTATGGCCCGCTTCATCGACTTCAGTATACGGTCGCTGATGTGCTGCAGGGGAATATCCAGGTAATTACAGATATTTTCTCTTTCCCTCATGACTTCCAGCACATTCATTGGAAATGAAGCAGGATAGGCATAATGCAGGCGTATCCATTCTATTCCCTTTACATCGGATAATTTTTCGAGAAGTTCAGCAAGTTTTTGTTCTTTGTAAATGTCTTTCCCGTACCAGGTAAGGTCCTGAGCGATCAGGATCAACTCCTTCACACCTTTTGATACCAGGTATTCTGCTTCCTCAACCAATGCTTCAATACTTTTTGATTTATGCTTTCCCCTGATCAGAGGAATTGCACAAAATGAGCAGTTTCTGTCACAGCCCTCTGATATCTTCAGATAGGCATAATGTTTTGGTGTACTGATAAATCTTTCACCGACCAGGTCCTTTTTCGGATCGAAACCCAGATCTTTCAAAATGGCCGGAATATCTTCAGTGCCGTAAAAGCCATCCACATCATGAATCTCTTGCTTTAGGTGAGTAGCGTAACGCTGTGAGAGACATCCTGTTACAAAAAGCTTTTCAAACTGTCCATTCTTCTTGGCTTCAGCATATTGAAGGATGGTATCTATGGATTCTTCTTTGGCATCGCCAATAAACCCGCAGGTGTTGATGATCACATAATCGGCGTCCTGATCCGATTCATGCATTACATCCATGCCCCTGGCTTTTAACTCGCCCAGGAGGATTTCAGAATCAACCACATTTTTGGAGCAGCCGAGGGTGATGATATTGACTTTTTTTGTCATTATTCGCCGGAATGGAAGATGGAATCAACAAATTCCATACGGTTAAACACCTGAAGGTCTTCCATTTGTTCCCCTATTCCAATGTACTTTACAGGGATCTGGAACTGGTCTGATATACCAATAGCCACGCCACCTTTGGCTGTGCCATCCAGTTTGGTAAGTGCCAGCGAGGTCACCTCGGTAGCGTTTGTAAACTGTTTGGCCTGCTCAATGGCATTCTGGCCTGTTGAGGCATCGAGAATAAGCAAAACGTCCTGGGGTGCATCAGGAATCACCTTTTGCATCACCCTTTTAATCTTGCTCAGCTCATTCATCAGGTTTATCTTGTTATGTAGTCGGCCTGCAGTATCGATGATCACGATATCGACATCTTCTTCAACTGCCTGCTGCATGGTTTCAAATGCCACTGCTGCCGGATCGGCACCCATACCTTTATTTACCATGGGTACGCCAACACGGTCGGCCCATATCTGAAGCTGGTCGACAGCCGCAGCCCTGAATGTGTCGCTGGCTCCCAGCATCACCTTTTTGCCTGCTTTTTTAAACTGAAAAGCTAACTTACCAATGGTGGTGGTCTTTCCAACCCCGTTTACACCCACTACCATGATCACATAGGGTGTTTTCTCAAGTGGTGCACCAAAGTCGGGAAGGTCAGATCCGCCCTGTTCCTGCAGCAAAGCTGCAATCTCTTCTTTCAGGATACCGTTCAACTCTGTAGTGCCAAGATACTTGTCTTTAGCCACTCTTTCCTCGATCCGCCCAATGATCTTGAGGGTCGTTTCCACACCTACATCCGATGTTACAAGGATCTCTTCCAGATTATCGAGGACCTCATCATCTACCTTTGACTTTCCTGCTACCGCTTTGGATATCTTGGAAAACACGCTATTTCTGGTCTTGTCCAGACCTTCATCGAGCTTTTCCTTTTTATCTTTTGAAAATATTTTAAAGACTCCCATTATTTTCCTGATTACAAAAAAAGCTTCTTCCGGTAAAGGAAAAAGCTTTTTATATAAGGTTGAATACTTTTATTTCTTTGCTAAAAAGTTCTTTACCTGATCGGTAGGGATAATGTTTTCTTTGAACATATATGCACCCGATTTAGGTGATTTTACCATTTTGATCACTTTGGCGAAATCCTTCCCGGATGATTGTAACGACGCAACTACTTTCTTAGCCATGATATATACTATTTAATTTCTTTATGAACGGTCATCTTTTTAAGGATGGAATTATATTTTTTAAGCTCAAGCCTGTCAGGCGTGTTCTTTTTGCTCTTGGTGGTGATATAGCGTGAAGTGCCCGGCATACCGCTATTTTTATGCTCTGTACACTCGAGAATCACCTGTATTCTTTGATCTTTCGATTTTTTAGCCATTTTCTTATTTTCTTCTTAAATTTCGGGGTGCAAAAATACGCGTCTTTTATTTAATAACAAAATATTATTATTTAATTTTTATCAGAATGTGACACTTTTTATCATAGTGTTGAGGGATGAGGGTTGAGTGTTGGGTTATTTCCGATGCTCTGTATTCACTACCTTTGGGAATGATGGAAAGAATTACTTTTACCTCAATAGGCGTGATCCGGTCCAACTTCAAACAAGCCAGCGGTACCCCGATACAGGGCGGAGCGGCCATGGATATAGCATCTAGCATAGAAATATTTGATGAGTTCAAGGAAGGACTTTCCGACCTGGAAGGATTCTCTCACATCATCTTGCTGTATTACTTTCATCTTACCAGCGGGTTTTCATTGAAAGTTGTACCATTTCTTGACAGTGAGGAACGCGGGGTCTTTGCCACCAGGGCGCCCAGAAGGCCCAATTCCATAGGCTTCACCGTAGTTGAAGTCACCAGTATACAGGGAAATATCATTCATTTTTCGGGGACAGATATGATCGATGGAACGCCTGTGCTGGACATCAAGCCATATGTGCCCATCTTCGACCAGAGAGAAGAGTGCAGGACGGGATGGCTGGAGGGAAACATCCATAAACTACCTGCCCTGAAGGATGACGGAAGGTTTACTAAATGATCCTATGAACTTAACTACCTTATCTTTGTTCTTTTAAATATGATGGAAAGAGAGATCCTCAGTACCAACCGAAAAGCCCTCCGCATTAACCTGAATCGCTTAATTTACGGCAGCTTTGCCGAGATCGGTGGCGGACAGGAAGTAGCCAGGCACTTTTTTCAGGCCGGTGGCGCATCAGGCACAGTGGCCAAAACCATTTCAGCCTACGATAAATCCTTTAGTGACAAACTGTACAATAAGAACCGTGAAGGCAGATATGTATCGGAAGGCAGGCTTCAGAAAATGCTTGACACCGAATATTCTGACCTGACAGGTCTTCTGAAGGATGGTCGCTCACCGGAAACCACCTTCTTCTCCTTCGCCAATACCGTTGAAACCCTTAATTACGATAAAAGCAATGATGCACATGGCTGGATGGGAGTTAAATTCCAGTTCAGGCCCGGCACCGAGGCCAATGAGGTGATCATGCATGTGAACCTGAAGGAAAACGATGCTTTACTGCAGCAACAAACGCTGGGTGTGCTAGGTGTGAACCTTATCTTTGCCTGCTTTTATCATAACGACAAGCCCAATGAATTCCTGCGATCATTATTGGACAACCTTTCCCGCGACCGTATAGAAATTGACATGGTACGCATGTCGGGCCCTGACCTGGATTATGTGGATAACAGACTTCTTGCCGTGCAACTGGTAAAGAACGACATGACCAGTGCTGTGATGTTCGACCGCAAAGGAAATGTACAGCAAGCTTCTGATATGTTGTATAAAAAGAATGTGCTGGCCTTCAGGGGAAGCTTCAGGCCTATCACCTATGTGGGTTTCGACATGCTGAAGTCGAGTTTTAGCATCTTTAAAAAAGACAGGCATTACCAGCGGGATAATACCATTGCAGTTTGCGAGATGACCCTGAACAACCTCATGGAAGAGGGTGAACTCGATGAAAGGGATTTTCTCGACCGTGTTGACATACTGAATGGCATGGGACAGCATGTGATGGTTTCCACTTTCAGGGAATACTATAAGCTGGTGGGATATTTTTCCCGTTTCAAGATAGGCCGTTTGCGGATCGTTATCGGCATACCAACCTTTCTTAATGTGCTGGACGAGAAGTATTACGAAAACCTACGTGGAGGTATTTTGGAAGCCCTAGGCCGGCTTTTTCCTGAGAATGTGAAGTTCTATGTGTATCCTACCCTATCTTCCGTAGACATCATTAAAAAGGAAACCTCCGGAGACCTGATCACCACACGCAATATTGAATTGAACGAAAAAATCCGTCCACTTTTTGATTATCTCCTGAACTGTGGAAAGATCATAGATATTAAGAATGTAAAAAAAGACAGGCTTTATATCAGCTCACCCTATGTATTGAAGATGATCAAAGAAAATATCCCGGGCTGGGAACTGATGGTGCCCAATTATATTGAAGAGGTCATAAAGACAAGAAAGCTTTTTGATTATTCGGGTGACGGTAAACTCTACAAAGACTCAGAAGCTTTTAAAAAGTCGTGCGAGTGAATAGCCCGGGGCCTGCATGTCGAGGTCTAAGAAATAACCAAATGGGGTTGTAAACGTTTTATATTCTGCATTTTCCATCCTTTCTATCGCCTTCTGAAACAATTCAGCTGTAAATTCAGGGCTTGCTTTGCTATCCGATAAATGTGCAAAGGAATGCAACATCACCCGCTTTGTATTATTCTTACCCGCCGCCCATTTTAGGTTCTTTACCAGCTTCTTCTCCACCCCTTTCAGGTCCTCCTCATCTTGCTCTTCAGCCTGGATAAAAGCAGTCAGGATATTATCAAAAGATGCAGGTTCATAACCGTCATTGGCACCTTCCAGCACTTTAACTGTTGGATTGTATGCAAAGCGCGTACAATAGATCATGAGGAGTTTCATAGTGATGATTTTATGCGAAGGTAAGATAATAGATTGGGACGAGGTTCGGGGGACTGGGTGCGCGGTACGAGGGACGGGGGACGAGGTGCGCGAGAAGGACTCAATAGAACAATGGGACAGTAGAACAGTGAAACAGTGAAACAGTGTAACAGTAGAACGATCGGCTCGTTGTCTGAAGGCTAGTTTGAAAGTAGGCAG
>JAOZTN010000010.1:0-46101 GCA_029942245.1 Bacteroidales bacterium
CAGCTATGAGGTCCTGGTCACCATCAGCATCCAGATCAAATGCATCCAGCCAGAGGTCCCCCCCCAGGGCTGGAAGAGAATGCTTTGTAAACTCCTGATTGCCATCATTTTCATACCAGGCCAGCTTGCTGCTCATGCATCCCGCACCCAGGATATCCATATCTCCGTCAAGGTCCACATCTCTTGCAATAACCGTATGAGCGGAATAAAAAGGTGAATCAACCATGTTTTCTGAAATAAATACCCCGGCTCCATTATTTTCCCACCATAGTATCTCATTGTTGAGTTCCCCGCATGCAATCACATCTTTATCGCCATCATTATCCATGTCCTCTGCGAAAATAAACGGACTCTGCTGAAATCGTGATGAGATCAATTGTTTTGTCCAGCTGATGGAGTCGGCACCATCATTTTCCCACCAGGCTATCTCACCATTCTTTCCATAGTAATCGAAGCCCGAACAGAGAATGTCAAGATCACCGTCTTCAT
The DNA here is from genome assembly GCA_029942245.1 of Bacteroidales bacterium. Classification (GTDB taxonomy): domain Bacteria; phylum Bacteroidota; class Bacteroidia; order Bacteroidales; family B18-G4; genus B18-G4. The sequence goes on from JAOZTN010000010.1 coordinate 490, forward strand.
CCACGTCTTTAAGGTCAATGGTATGTGCACCCTTAAAGTCATCATCGACAATTTGTTCAGTGAAATTTTCATTTCCATCGTTCACAAAGTATATAATATCGTTGATCATCCAGGCAGCACTCACTATATCTATATCTCCATCCCCATTAAGATCAGCTGCCCGTACTGATCTTGCTCCTGAGAATCCTTCCTTCAGGACAGACATCGTAAATGAACTGCTCCCTTCATTCCTGTACCAGGCAACAGTACCACCATTGTGCTTGCCACAGGCAAGGATATCGATCTTTCCGTCAAGATCAATATCGGCGGCAGAAACATCATAACCAATAGTAAATGTATCGCTTACAATATGTTGTTCGAATTCAATTGTCTGTGAGAACATCGACAGGCTCCACAGAAGAATGATGAATGAGTATGCTATTTTTTTCATAATACTAAGGTTTGGTGATTTTCCCGGCAAGGAAGTGTTCATGTACATGTTTCGCTCCCCGGAAAACCAGTTTTTGTACCACAAAAGTTTAAGACTTCATATTAAAATGCAAAAGAAATAGACCAGCCTGGCCGGATTCTCCACCAATGGGTTAATGAGAGGGGTAAAGTAGATAAGTCGTTTAAAATATAATATTAGACAGGAAAAAGGGTTGATTGGTCGATTATATGTGGTATTCGTCAATTTATAAGGGATATTTGCCTTAGAAACACTATATTTGAAATAATCTTATCTTCTGATGAGCAATCAAGCCTCCCATAGGTATTCAAAAATCAACAAAAAGGATGTCCTGTATCATGGTATATTTTGGATCCTGATCATAGTCTTTTTTACTGCTGAGCTGATGATATATCAGCCGGAGCGTGGGTTGATCATGACAATAGGACGCTTATTATTTTCCGTCATTGTTGATATGATGGCCGCCTATTTTACAGTATACTTCCTGATCCCAAGGTTTATATTTAGAAAAAAGTACCTGCTATTTGCCTTGTTCTTCATATTGTCAGCGGTCGCCTTAGTATATCTGCAGCGTGTTATCATCTTTTATGTTTCATATCCCATCTTTGCCCCCGACCTCCTGGAGGGAAAGACATTCCATACCTTTTATCCGCTCTATGCTTTCATGAATATTTACACCGCGACTGCAGTATTTGCAACGCTTTATTTTACCCGGTACTGGTTTGTCAGTCAGCAGCAAAAGAAAGAACTGGAAGAGCAGAACCTGCAAAGCGAGCTTACCTTATTGAGAAGCCAGATAAGCCCGCATTTCCTCTTTAACACCCTGAATAATATTGATTCATTGATCTTTCTGAATCAAAAATGGGCTTCCGATGCAGTGATCAAGTTATCAGAAATATTAAGGTACATGCTTTATGAAGCCAACACGGATCGTGTTCCCCTTAACACCGAAGTCTCATATCTGAAAAGCTATGTCAAGCTTCAAACACTTCGGCTGGAAAGTGAGGACTTCGTTGAATTCAGTGTTAAAGGAAAACTCGCCGACAGGGTTATTGCCCCCATGATATTGATACCCTTTGTTGAAAATGCGTTCAAGCATGGCCTTAAGAATGTCTCTTCTCCGGGTATCGTTATTAAAATTAAAGTGATCGATCATGAGATTAATTTTGAGATCATGAACCATCTGAATCTTGAGAAAGAGATAAATAAGGATGATACCAGGGGGATCGGGCTTGCCAATGTTAAACGAAGGCTAAGCTTAATATATCCCGATCAACACTTTCTGGAGGTAGGAGAAGAAGGCGGAGCATATACCGTGAAACTAAAAATATATACATCGTGAAAATTAAATGCATTGCCATAGACGATGAACCCCTGGCCCTGGAAAAGATCAAGGGATATATTGAGCGTGTAGATCACCTGAAACTATCCGGCACATTCAGCAATGCCATTGATGCACTGGCTTTTCTTCAGACCGAAAAAGCCGATGTGATTTTTCTCGATGTTCAGATGGAGGAACTCACCGGCATACAAATGATAGAATCTATGGCAGAAATGCCTGTAGTTATCCTGACTACGGCGTATGACAAGTATTCTATCGCAGGCTATAACCTGAATGTGACGGATTACCTGCTTAAGCCATACTCATTTCAACGATTTATGCAGGCTGTGAATAAAGCCTACGATGCCTTATCAATCAGGAGGAAAGAGAAGCCACAACTGATCACAAACAATGGCGAAACATCTCTTAAAGGCTTTATGTTCGTTAAGTCGGAGGGGAAGCTGGTCAGGGTTGATTACGATAAAATGCTGTATATCGAAGGAATGAAAGACTATGTGAGGATACATACTTTCTCTGATAAGATCATGACCATGCAGGGAATTACGCATCTAATGGATTACCTGCCGGAAAATCGATTTGTAAGAATTCACCGGTCCTATATTGTAGCCATAGATAAAATAGAAGCTATTGAAAGGCAAACTGTATTTATCGACAATGAAATACTGCCGATAGGGAGCAGCTATAAAAAGCACTTCATGTATGTGATAGAGCATCACAAACTTTTCTAGCAAGGTCTCAATTATTCCGCGATCCTTCTCGCCGGCATCTCTCTTCCATTCATGCTGAAGATCAACCCGTTCACCTTGCCACTTTCATGGGATATGGGTGTTGCTTATTGAGTATGACGCAGGGAAATATATCGAGCCAGGCAACCAATTAAACTTTTTGCCTACTTATTTGTTTATAACATTTATAATAATACTTGTTGCATTTGCCGCGAAATTAGCAAAGCACAAACCTGATTAACAACAACGTAGAATTAAGCAATGAAAAAAAACCTACTTACTTTATTAGGCATGGTTCTGATGTTGAGCGCTATAAGCCTTAACGCACAGGACGAAACCGAATCACCGGAGATGATTGCCACTGCAGTCGGACATAAGGTGATCGGACCAATAAGAGATTTTCCTGCCCTCTCACCTGCCCAACTTGAAGCCCTGGCAGAAGAAGAGGCCAAGGTGAAAAGGAACCAGGATCTGAAAATCAGGAACTTTCCTTTTTATGAACAGAATAAACTTGATGGACCCGATCCGGCATGGCAGTCAGAGATGGGAAAAAACAAGGGATCCAAAGGTATACTGCAAAACTGGAGTGGACAATCCACTTACTCCAACCCTCCTGATGATAATGGTACAACAGGCCCTAACCATTATATGCAGACCATCAACTCAAAATATACGATTTATAACAAAACCGGTTCTCTGCTCGCAGGTCCGACAAACTTGAACGTTTTCTTTTCCGGACTCCCGGGAGGGAATAATAACGATGGTGACCCCGTTGTGCTCTTTGATGAGCAGGCTCAGCGCTGGCTGATGGCAGAATTTTCCGGTGCATGGTCAAATCCTGACTATATGCTCATCGCCATCTCTCAGACCGATGATCCTACAGGAAGCTGGGATGCCTGGTCGTTTGTTATGAATGGCTTCCCGGATTATATGAAGTTTGGTGTTTGGAGAGACGGTTACTATATGGGTACCAACACCTATAGCGGAAGCGATATTTATGTGTTTGAAAGAGATGAGATGCTCGCCGGCGGATCCAGCCCTCAAATGGTACAGTTTAACAATCCTTACCGCCCGAACAGCGGATTTCATTGTGTGCTTCCTATAGATAATGATGGCACTTTTGCACCCAGCGGAACTCCCGGAATGTTTCTTACCATAAATGATAATGCCTGGGGAGGAAGTACCAGCGACCAGCTCTGGCTTTTCGAGCTTGATGTAGACTGGACCACTCCCAGCAGCTCTACCTTTTCCAGGGTACAACAAATCGACGTGGCTTCTTTCGACAGTAACTTTGGTTCTACCTGGGAAAATATTAAACAGCCCGGTACCGGACAAAAACTGGATGCCATAAATCAAATTTTGATGCACAGGGTGCAATACCGTAACTTCGGGAGCTCCCAGACTATCGTATGTAACCACAGCGTTGATGTGGATGCTACTGACCATGCCGGTGTGCGCTGGTATGAACTCGAACATAATGGCACCGACTGGGAAGTAAGACAACATGGTACTTACGCTCCTGATGACGACAGCCGCTGGATGGGAAGCATCGCCATGAATGGTAGCCACGAAATTGCTGTGGGTTACTCAGTTTCCAGCAATACTACATATCCAAGCATCCGCTACGCGGGACAATCTGCCGCTGAGAATGCAACAGCATCGGGAATACTGGATATTGCTGAAGAATCTATTTATGCCGGAACATCATCACAGACTTCCAGCGAACGCTGGGGCGATTATTCAAACCTGTCTGTTGATCCAGGTGATGACCACACTTTTTGGTTCACTACACAATACAATATCAGCTCATCCAACAAAGGAACCAAGGTCGCTTCCTTTGAATTTGCCCCTGCTACACTCGTAGCCAATTTTGAAGCCGATAACACAACACCATCAACAGTTGATACAGTAAATTTCACCGACCTGACTACGGCAGGGCCCGACACATGGCTGTGGACGTTTACGCCCAATACTGTTACCCACTTATTCTGGTCAAACAATACAATTGAAAATCCGATTGTGAGATTTGATGCTCCGGGTTTATACACCGTAGAACTCACTGCAAGTAATGCAGGCGGTTCACATACCGTCACCAAGCTTGATTATATCGATGCAACTGTTGTTATGCTGGCACCTGTTGCTGATTTCGAAGCCGACAACACAAATCCTGGTTTAACGGATGTTGTACAATTTACCGACCTCACTGTTAATGATCCGACATCATGGTCATGGTTTTTCTCTCCCACAACAGTAACTTATATGAACGGAAGTACCGCTGCATCTCAAAACCCGGAAGTACGCTTTGATGCTGCCGGCTTATATACCGTGACGCTGATATCGACCAACAGTATTGGCTCTGATGACGAAGTAAAAGTTGACTATATTGATGCTACGGATGGGATGACAACGAGTGCTACTGCTTCTCCTGAAGAACTTTGCGAAGGTGACTGGACACAGTTGAACGCCGTTCCTGTTGGAGGTAGCGGAACTTATACTTATACCTGGACATCAGTCCCTGCAGGATTCAATTCAGGTATTCAGAATCCGCTTGCTTTTCCGGAGGAGAACACAACATATTATGTTGAAGTGTCTGATGGGTCGAACACTGCTAATGCAGACGTCGCCGTTACCGTGAACCCATTGCCTTTTATCAGCCTGGGCGACTGGCCTGAAAACTTGTGCAATGTAGGTGTACCACCGGTACAACTCATAGCCCTACCGGGCGGAGGCACCTATACGGGCCCGGGAGTATCAATCAGTGGTGTATTTATTTCCAGCCTGGCAAACCTGGGATGGAATGTGATTTCCTACACCTATGAAGATGCTAATGGCTGTGTAAATTCAGCCAAGGATTCTATTTATGTAGATAATTGTGTTGGCCTTGAAGATCTGTCTGCAGCAGAAGAGTCAGTGAACCTCTATCCGAACCCAAGCGGCGGAGCTCTCACCCTTGAAAGTGAGAAGACCATCGAAAAGATAGAGATCATCGACCAGAGTGGCAGAATGGTGATGATGCGTAAGATCAACGATAAGAGTGCACCCATTTCTGCACTGCGCTCGAAAGGCTATTATTTCATGCGCGTTTATATTGAAAATCAAGATGCAGCTCCTACTGTTGTTACGAAGGAGTTTATTATAAAATAAGGTACAAGGGGCCAGGTACCAGGTTCCGGGAGGTTTGAGGTTCCGGTACCCGGTATCCGGTTCCCGGAGCCTTTTACTATCTTTGTACAAAATCACCTTCCTATGAAAAAAATCCTGATCGTGCTCGTTGCACTAATGATTCCTTTAATGTATTCCTGCGAAGAAGCAGATGAAATTCTTGAAAATATTGGACTGACTGATGCAGAGATCGTGGCCGGACTGAAGCAGGCGCTCAGCATTGGTACCGATACTGCTGTGAACATTGTTTCGGCAGTTGACGGATACTATAAGGATGAACTTATCAAAATACTTCTTCCTCCGGAGGCAGATATTATTGTCGATAACCTCACTAACCCTGTGCTGCAGGGATTGGGCCTCGATCAAATGATAGAGGATGTGATCTTTAAGATCAACAGGGCTGCTGAGGATGCTGCCACGGGTGCTGCTCCTATCTTCTGGGATGCCATTACCAATATGACCATTTCTGATGGTTTCGATATCCTGCATGGAGAGGATACGGCTGCTACACATTTCCTGAGGGAAAACACCTATTCAGGACTGCAACAGTTGTTTTTGCCTGTTCTGCAGGAGTCGCTCGAGAAAGATATCGTTGCCGGGGTTTCCGCACAGGAAACATGGAGTACACTCACCGATAATTATAATGTCGTTGCGAACTCTCTGATCGGTCAGCTGGCCGGACTAACACCGGTAAATACCGATCTCAGCAACTGGGTTACCAGGAAGGCACTGGATGGTTTGTTTGTAAAAGTTGCCGACGAAGAAATTGCTATCAGGAACGATTTCGGACACCGGGTTACGGAGCTGTTGCGCCGTGTATTCGGATCCATCGGTGGTTAGTAATCCATAAACTCACGAAACAAGACCTGCAGGTAAGCTTTGCCTTCCTTAACCAGGCTGTCTTTTTCTTCTTCCGGGATATCCATCTCAAGAAATCCATATGATTTGTGCCATACAAAGTGGCCGCTATTGCGAATCCACCCGAGTCCGTTGGTTGCTTCATAAAAAGCAAACTCGGGAGAGTAGGGGTTGAGAAGGTCATGGCTCCATCTGAACTCATCAGTTGAAAGGGATAACTGTTTCAGTAGGGTCACAGGGATGTCAGCCTGCGAGGAGAGTCTGTCGATCTTTGTGCCCCGGTATTCATCTTTAATTACATTACCAAAGAACAACATTGGAATATGCCGGTACTGTGGCGATGTAACGGGCCAGTGGCGGTATGAATTATGACTGTGGTCGGCAACGATAATAAACAGCGTACTGTCGTACCAATCTTTCTGGCTTGCTTTTTCGAAATAAGCTGCCAGGCAACGATCGGTGTAATAAGCTGAGTTGATATATTCATTTTCACTTCCTCCCCAGTCAAGGACCTTATCCATGGGCTGGTCGTAGGGGGAATGCGTGCTGAGCGTAAATATCACCGAGAAGAATGGCTGCGGGTATTGATCCAATTCTTCTATCTGATAGTCGAATAAATATTCATCGTGAGCACCCAGCTTTCCCATGGGCATGGATGCAGGAAGGTCGTAGATCTCAGTCATCTCTTCAAACCCGGCAATCCTGAGATAGGATTTGATCCCTCCGTACATCAGGTGTCCGCCGAAATAGAATGAAGTAAGGTATCCTTCTTCCTTTAGCCTTTCAGTCAGGCTGGGAAGCTCTACCACTTTTTCGAGATTATGGGTTATAGCCGCGACGGGTGTAGCCGGGAATCCGCCAAAAATCGACGACATGGCCTGCTCGGAACGATTGCCGCTGGCATATAAACGTGTAAATAGTACGCCATCATTTGCCAGCTTTTCAAATTCCGGCGTAATGCCTTCCTCTCCTCCCAGAGAGTGTATAAGGTCGGCCGACCAGCTTTCAAGCAGGAGAATGACAATATTAGGTCTTGAAATTTTCAATAGCTGGATGGTGGTGTCCTTTTCCACTGCATTGATCTCTTCCAGGATGCTGATGGCTTCATCATCATCAAAGAACTGATATGGGTTCTCTTTCATGAAGCGATGGTTCTCCATCCAACTGAAAGAAAAGCTATAGCCTGAATTTACAGCTGCCAGGTTCAGGATATTATGTTTGGAATAGAAAGCCTGGCTTTGTGTGATGGGTATTTCCTGTAGGCCGCCCCTGATCCCCAGGAACAATAGGGCAGGAGTGATGATCAGAAATGCCAGGGAAGCAAAATAGTTTCTTTTCATCAACAGTGGCCTTCGGTAAACAAGGCGGTGGTATGCATAAAAGCTCAAGGCTGTCATGATCAGGAAGATAAGCACAAGCCATATGAACTGCCCGCTTGATGCAGAATTATAAACCTCATCGGGATTAGAAAGATAATGAAAAGCCTTGTAATGCAGCTTGGTTTTCCACTCTGCATATATGCCCAGCTCGGTAGTAGTAATAAGGGTATAGGCTACGATGATAATAAAAGTGTATACCTTATTGGCAATGTCGAATATTCGTGCATTGATCAGTGAACGCAGCAAGAGCAGGAAGAAGGGAAGGATAAGGATATAACATGCTGTGGCCATATCCAGTCTGAGGGCATTCCAGAAGCCTGCCATCACTTCAGAAAATCCCGGTTTTTCGAGCGAAACCAGCTGTGAATAATAGATCAGAAATAAAGCCCTGTTCAGCGCAAAAAAGAACATCCAGAACAGGAATTGTCGAAGCACGGAAGCGAAGATCTTGATCATCAATAAAATATTAAAGCGCAAAGTTAAGGAATTGAACCGAGTGGAGGTTTCGTTTGTTTAAAATGATTAAAAATAACTATATTTACATTCCATAATTTGCCTGATTTTCGGCTTATACGGGAATGTTTGGAGACTAATTACAAGCGAAAAACTCTATTTTATGATAAAGAAAGTCCTCGTAGCGAACAGGGGTGAAATTGCAATAAGGGTCATGCGTTCGTGCAGGGAGATGGGGATCACCACTGTGGCGGTATATTCCGAAGCCGACCGTAGTTCCATGCACGTACGTTATGCCGATGAGGCATATTTTATAGGACCATCAGCATCGGCTGAAAGCTACCTGGTGATCGATAAGATCATTGATGCAGCCAAACAGTCGGGAGCGGATGCCATCCATCCCGGATATGGCTTCCTCTCGGAGAATGCAACATTCGCCAATCGCTGTAAAAAAGAAGGTATCATCTTCATAGGCCCGTCTTCATACGCCATCAAAACGATGGGCGATAAGATCACTGCGCGCAAAACCATGGTTGAAGCCGGCATACCGGTTGTACCGGGTAGCGACATGATCACCGATGAAAAGGATGCTATTAAGAAGATAAAAGCCATCGGCCTGCCGGTAATGGTGAAAGCTTCTGCCGGTGGCGGCGGCAAAGGTATGAGGCTGGTTGAAAAGGAAAAAGATATTTTAAACTCAATACGGGCGGCTCAGTCGGAAGCTCGTGCATCCTTCGGCGACGATACCATCTACATCGAGAAATATATCCAGTCACCCCACCATATCGAATTCCAGATATTAGGGGATAGCCATGGTAATGTGATCCATCTCTTCGAGCGGGAGTGCTCAGTGCAAAGGCGTCATCAGAAAGTGGTCGAAGAAACCCCTTCACCCCTGATGACCCCTGAGATCAGGAAGGAAATGGGCGAGTTTGCCGTAGCTGCAGCGAAAGCTGTGAATTATAGTGGAGCCGGTACCATTGAGTTTATCGTTGACGATAAACTCAATTACTACTTCCTGGAGATGAATACCCGCTTGCAGGTAGAGCACCCGATCACGGAAAGGGTAGTGGGTGTTGACCTGGTTAAAGAGCAGATCAATATTGCAAATGGCCTGGAACTGGAACTGAAGCAGGATGAACTTCGTCAGAATGGACATGCTATAGAGTGCAGGATCTATGCCGAAGACCCTGAAAACAACTTCATGCCCAGCCCGGGGGTGATCAAGCATATTACCGAGCCCCTTGGTTTAGGAGTCAGACACGACGGCTATGTATATGAAGGATATGAGATCCCTATACATTATGATCCCATGATTAGCAAGCTGGTGATCTGGGCCAATACCAGGCAGGAAGCTATTGCCCGCATGAAGAGAGCCCTGTATGCATATAAGATCACAGGCGTAAAAACATCCATTCCTTTTCTCAACCGTATTATGCAAACCCCGGACTTTGTGAAAGGGAAATACAATACGCACTTTATTGAAAAGAATAGCGAATTCCTCATGTTTCCTGAGAAGCATGTGGTGAAAGTGGAGGATGTAGCGATCATTGCCGCTTATATCGATTATCTTGATAAGCTGGAAGGCCTTCAGGCGGATGTTCATGCCAAAAATGGTAAGAACAACTGGAAAAATTGCGGCCGTCGCATGAGCTTCAACCGCTTTTAACAGGAAAAGAAAAACAACATTATGTCAACCGAAATAAATATCAATGACCGGAGTGCCCTTGTGGAGGTACTCAGCCGGGAAGGTGACAAGGTCAGGATCAAAATCGACGGAAAGAAGTACGATGCCGATGTGGTGATGGTAGAGGAAGGTGTATATTCTATCATTATCGATAACAAATCCCATAACATTGAGCTGATCAGCACCGATAGAAAAAAATACATGGTCAACACTTATTCTAAATCCTATAATGTGGAGATCGTGGATGCGGAGAGCAAGTACCTTCAGAGCCGTCGTCGTGACGACGGACATGAAGAGGCCGTGATCTCATCACCAATGCCGGGCAAGATCGTTAAGATCCTGGTGAAGGTTGGTGACGAAGTGAAGGCAGGGGACACGGTGATCATCGTGTCGGCCATGAAAATGGAAAGCGAATATAAGGTGAAGAAAGACCGCATCATTAAGGAGATCAAAGTGAAGGAAGGCGATACCGTTCAGTCAAACCAGCCACTGGTAGTCATTGAATAGTGCAGCAGGATTAAATTTGAATTAATTAAAGAATAGATACATGTCGATCAAAGCGAAATTCCAGGAATTTGAAAAACGTAATAAAGATGCTGAACTGGGCGGAGGCAAGGAGCGCATCGAAAGGCAGCATAATGCCGGAAGAAAGACAGCCCGTGAACGCATCGAGGACCTGCTCGACCCGGGTACTTTTGTAGAAATTGACAAGTTCATGACCCACCGTTGTAATGATTTTGGGATGGAGAAAAACCAGACTCCCGGTGACGGCGTTGTGTGTGGTTACGGCAAGATCGATGGTAGACTGATGTACGTTTTTGCACAGGATTTTACTGTTTTTGGTGGGACACTGAGCAGGGCCAATGCCGACAAGATCATAAAAATTATGGATCTGGCTATGAAGATGGGGGCCCCCTTAATCGGCCTGAACGATTCCGGTGGAGCTCGCATACAGGAAGGTGTGGAAAGCCTCGGTGGTTACGCCGATATTTTTTACAGGAATGTGATGGCTTCGGGCGTAATACCGCAGATATCTGCCATACTCGGCCCCTGTGCCGGAGGAGCAGTATATTCACCTGCCATGACCGACTTTATCATGATGGTGAAGGAATCGAGCTATATGTTTGTGACCGGACCGGATGTGATCAAAACCGTGACCCATGAAGAGGTAACCAAAGAAGAACTCGGTGGAGCTGTTACCCATAATTCAAAGAGTGGGGTGGCCCATATGATCGCTGATGATGATGAGCAGGCAATGATGATGGTCAGGGAGATGATGAGCTTTCTTCCTTTAAATAATATGGAAGACCCTCCCATACAGCCATGTACAGACGATATTCACCGTGAAGATAAGCACCTGGATGATATCGTACCCGATGATCCCAAACAGCAATACGACATTAAAGAGATCATAGAAACGGTGGTGGATAATGGCAATTTTTTCGAGATACAATGCCAGTACGCACAAAATATTATTATCGGCTTCGCCCGTATGGGGGGAAGGCCGATAGGTATTGTAGCAAACCAGCCTGCTCACCTGGCCGGGGCGCTCGATATCAATTCGTCAGTCAAAGCGGCACGTTTTGTACGCTTCTGTGATGCTTTCAACATCCCGCTTGTTACCTTCGAGGATGTGCCGGGCTTCCTTCCCGGAACCGCACAGGAATTCGGAGGCATCATCAAGCATGGTGCTAAGCTATTGTATGCATTTTCTGAAGCAACAGTGCCCAAGATCACTATTATTACACGTAAAGCTTACGGCGGGGCTTATGACGTGATGTCGAGCAAACATATCGGTGCAGACGTGAATTTTGCATATCCCACTGCGGAGATCGCCGTTATGGGTGCCGATGGCGCGGTGAACATCATTTTCAGGGATAAGCTTACAGATAAAGAAAAGAAGAAGGCTGTTGATGATTACCGTAAGACCTTCGCAAGCCCATACAAAGCTGCTGAACTGGGGTATATTGATGAGATCATCTATCCAAGGCAAACACGTTATAAGATTATCCAGGCCCTGGAAATGACCCAGACCAAGAGCAAGACCAATCCACCGAAAAAACATGGTAATATTCCGCTGTAGCATAAAATGACCTGGCAGGTCCCCGACCTGCCAGGTCATTTTATTGGAAATTGGATTCTTTAGGCTTCCTTCCGTATCTCTTCAATAACTACCTCCAGCGTATTGGTGATATCTGAAACGTATTGCTGGATTGTGGCGACATTGTTCTTTTCGCCGGCAAGCTTTTCGAGTGACCTGATGTCTTGTTGCAAGCCATTGATCTGGAAAAGATCGATGCTGGATTTTAGTTTATGAGCATAAAATCTGACCTCATCTAAATTGTAGCTCTGCATATTATCATTTAGGGCCTGTATCATGAGTGGGGTCTCACTGACGAATATGCTGATCATATTGCCAAGCTGCTGCTTATCGTTGCCGAGAAACATCTTTACCTGGCTTAAATCATATAATTTGCCTTTCATGTTATTAGTCGATTTAGCTTCTTTACAATTCATTTTCTTTTATCATGCGGTAAACGGTCGATTTACCGATATCTAATTTCTCCGCTACCATAAGCACATTCCTGTGATATTTCTTCAGGTAATGTGAAATTATCTTTCTGGTGTAGCCGTCAAGGGTATCATCATCGTTCATCAACTCTGTAGTAAAGCCTTTTTTCGAGAAGGAAATATCAGTTTCTTCAATCACCTTTCCATTCGACATCACAGCAGAAAGGTCAATGATGGCTTTTAATTCACGTACATTACCGGGATAAGTATAAATCAGCAAACGTTTCTGTGCTGCTGCACCCAGGGTTTTGGCTTCGAGTTTGTTCTCTTTGCAGAATTCTTCGAGGAAAAATTTGGCCAGGATGAGAACATCATCCCCGCGGTCTCTCAATGGAGGCAACTCAATGGGCAAGCCGAGGAGCCTGTAATAAAGGTCTTCCCTGAAATTGCCTTTGTTTACCTCTCCGGCAAGGTCTTTATTTGTGGCTACAATCACGCGGGCATCGAACTTAATGGTTTGGTTTCCGCCAACCCTGCTGAGTTCCTTCTCCTGCAATACTCTGAGCAGCTTTGTCTGCATATTCGTATCCATCTCAGCGATCTCATCCAGAAATATGGTTCCGTCATTGGCCGCTTCAAACTTCCCCTTTTTTCGTGTAGTAGCTCCTGTAAATGCGCCTTTTTCATACCCGAAGAATTCACTTTCAATCAACTCACTCGGTATAGCGCTGACATTAATGGGAATAAAAGGGCCCGTTTTACGAGGTGAATTATAGTGAATGGCTTTTGCCACCAGATCTTTACCCGTACCTGTCTCTCCCAGGAGGGATACAACAATGCTGGTTTGTGTGGCTTTGTCGATGAGATCGAAGATACGTGTGATAGCAGGGCTGTTCCCCTTGATCACATTCCTGAACTCATATTTTTTACCAATCTCATCTTTAAGCTGTTTGATCTCTTCCTTCAGAAGCACGTTTTCCCTGACCTTTTGCAAACTGTGCCAGAGACGGTTTTTGGTCTCTTCATCCTTCACAAAATAATCATATGCACCTTCCTTCAGAAGGTTTACGGCAGTATTTACATCATCCTGGCCTGAAACGATGACCACAGGTAATTTCCCATTGTAGCCATTGATCTTCTGAAGCACATCAAGGCCCGACATATCAGGTAAGCTGTAATCAAGAGAAATAAAATCAGGATCCTGGTAAAGGTTGTCGATACACTCCTTCCCGGTAGAAAATAAGATGACTTCATTATCGGGATTAAGTGCTAAATGATAGCGCAGCATATCCCCATAAAGCTTATCATCTTCGACGATAAACACCTTTAAAGATTCCATGATGTTGGTTTTGCCGCAATAAATATAAAAATTATTGGCGTAATATCCAATTTCCCCCAATATAAAGTCAGGAAAAATGCATAAACACCTGCATTTCTGTATTAGCCTCTTACGCATAATATAAATACTAGTTACAATAATCAGCGCCCTAAAGCATTTCCGGGTCCTGAACAAAAGCCGCTCGTGCTTGTTCCAATACCAGTTAGATAAAACATATTAAATTTGTCTGCGTTATCATTCGGACTATGTTGAAAGGAATTAAGATCATCTGGAAGATCATAAAGTTTTTGCTCAAAGCACTGCTTTTTTTGATCATTATTTTGGCATTTATCTTCACCCTGAAGTATCTGACCGCACCTTATTATGTGTTTCCCGATCCAAAACCATTTTCGGGGGATCAGTTCTTCAATCCATACGAAGGGATCGACAGTAACTACTGGCGTAAAGGAAACTTCCAGATTCAATCGGAAGCATGGATGGGTGTGACAGATGGCAGGAAAAATACAAATGAGGCCATCGATAGTATATATTCATTGTTGGATTATGATGTGATTGCGATCTCTGATTACCAGAAGATCAACAGGTATGGGGAGGAAAATGATATTTTTGTTCCTGTTTATGAACACGGCTATGGCATTTTTAAGAACCATCATGTGATGATCGGAGCCGAGAGGGTGGTGTGGAAAGATTATCCCTTCATACATACCATTCACCACAAGCAGCATGTATTAAATGCCTTACGATCAACCAGCGAACTGGTTTTTATTGCTCATCCGAAGTATACCGGGGGCTGGATTCCTGATGATATGACCTGGGTAACGAATTACGATGGCATCGAAGTGTTGAATGGCTTCAGGGTTTCCCTGGCACACTGGGATGCTGCGCTTTCAGCCGGGAAAAATATGCGCATACTTTCGGATGATGACGCTCATGATATCACAAATATCAACGAGCTTGGCAGGTATGCCACATTCATTTATTCGCCAGTACCTCATGGCGATAGTATAGTGTCAGCCATGAAGGCCGGAAAGGCTTTTGGGGCAGATATTTACAGGGTATGGGGAGAACCCATGGACGAAAAGCTCGAAAAGGCACATAATCTTCCAAAACTTTCTAAAGTGGAACTAAAAGGTGACACACTTGTGGTTACAGTAAATAAGACGGCGGCTGAGATCAGCTTTGTAGGACAGGGAGGTGTTCTTCTCGATTCCATTCGTGATGTAAAAGAAGCCCGTTATGTGATCAGGGATACTGACAGCTACGTCCGCACCGAGATAGAATTCCCCAATCTGACAACCTATTACCTGAACCCGGTGATCCGCTATGATGGTGGAGATCCATGGGCACATGAACTGGCCAGGATCGATCCTGTCAGGACCTGGGTACTCAGGATCCTTGGTTTTGCTACCCTCATCTTCATTTTTCTGAATATTTACTACCTTCGAAGACGATTACGTAAAAGAGCGCGTCGCTAATATGAAAAACCCCCGTCAAGTACGCACTGCCATGCTCATCCTGGTACTGCTGTCCCTGATCATACGTGCATTCCTGGCTGCTTTCCTCGAATTCGGGAATGATGAAGTATACTATTGGACCTATGCCCTCTATCCGGACCTGAGCCATTTCGACCACCCGCCCATGGTGGGCTTCCTCATGCAGCTAACAAGCTTAAACCTTCTTTTTGACAGCGAATTTTTTATACGCCTGGGGGCCGTTCTGCTGGGGACTTTCAACACCTGGCTGGTATTCCTGATAGGGAAATACATATGGGATGAACTTACCGGCTTCTACGCGGCATTGCTATACACAGCTTCCATATATGCTTTTATCATTGCCGGGACCTTTATCCTTCCGGATGCACCACAATTAACATTCTGGTTATTAAGTGTTTATTTTCTTCTCAGGTCTGTGGTTGGCCCGGTAAACAAAATTGCCAAAAGATACCTTTTATTGGCAGGCCTGATGATCGGCCTTGCACTCTTATCGAAATACACATCCGTATTTTTACTGGTGGGGGCCTTCCTCTATCTGCTCATCCATAATCGGGCATGGTTCAGAACGAAGGAACTTTATCTGTCTGCCCTGCTAGCAATGCTATTCTTTGTTCCGGTGTTATTATGGAATTTCAGCAATGATTTTATCAGTTTCACCTTCCAGAGTGAAAGGGTAAGCATATTTGAGTCCGGCTTAAGGGGAGACTTTTTCTTTACGGAACTCGGTGGACAGATGCTTTATAATAACCCGCTTAATTTCATCGTGGGTGTGATTGCCCTCATTGCCTTTTTCAGAAAGCGGTTATCTGTGGATCCCGGAAAAATGAAACTCCTGGTCTGGGTTGCGCTGCCGCTGATCCTGCTGTTCCTTTTCTTTTCGCTATTTCGCCATACCCTTCCACATTGGACAGGACCCGCATGGACGACAATTATTTTTATGTCGGCAGTTTATCTGCGCCAGGCAGGAATGAATAGAGGAAAATCGAAACTCTTGCCTTCTTTTGCCCTTTCTGCCCTGGCTTTATTACTGATAGTCATAACACTGGGTGTGATGCAGATCAAAGGAGGAATGCTATATACTGACCAGGGTGACCGTCCGGAAAACATGGGAGAAAATGATGTCAGCCTGGATATGTACGGATGGAGGCAATTGGCGGTAGAATTCAAAGGGATCACTGAAAAGGAAAAAGAACTGATGAACATAGATCCGGCAAGCCCGGTGATCAGCCACCGCTGGTTTCCGGCAGCCAACATCGATTATTACATTGCCAGGCCACTGGGTCTCAATGTGCTCGCTTTGGGTAGCCTGGAAGGGATACACAAATATGCATGGATCAACCAGGATAGGGGCGGATTTAGCGAGGGTATGGATGCATGGTATGTAACGCTAAGCCGTGATTTCAGGGATCCGGTGCCCATGTACGGGCCGTTCTTTGAACAGCTTGAACTTGCTTATACCATACCCATACAACGCAATGGCAAGCATGTAATGAATGCTTTTGTGTATTACCTGAAAAATATGAAGATGGTTCCTCAAAGTGTTTTGCAATAGAATAATTTACCCACTATCCAGCATCCAGTATCCAGAATCCAGTATCTTTGAAGCATGGAATCCAAACGCCAACAACGTATTTCCAGGCTCCTGCAAAAGGACCTGGGGGAAATATTCCAGCATGAGGCTGGAAGCTTTTCAGGTGGAGCCATGATCACGGTCACCAAGGTCAACGTAACCCGCGACCTGGCTATATCACGTGTTTACCTGAGCATTTTCGGGACGGAAGAAAAAGAGGCCCTGCTGGAGAAGATCCGGGGTCATAAGAATGAGATAAAATATAAACTCGGCAACCGCATAAGAAACCAGCTTCGCGCAGTACCCGACCTGGAGTTTTACCAGGATGATTCGCTTGATTATATCGAAAATATAGACCGTTTGCTTCAATAGGACATTTGTGAACCTGCCTTTGCACATAGCACGTCGCTACCTGATCTCCAGAAAATCACACAATATTATCAATGTGATATCCGGAATCTCAGTGATGGGTATCATGGTGGGAACAATGGCTCTTATTGTTGTACTTTCTGTGTTCAATGGCTTTGAATCCCTGGTGTCTTCACTCTATAATTCCTTTAATCCCGACCTGGAAATTACTGTCAGGGAGGGTAAAACCTTTACGCTGGAACAGGTTCAGGCAGAAAAGATCAGTGAGATTTCCGGCGTCATTCATCTCACCGAAGTGGTTGAAGAAACTGCACTCCTGAAGAATGGCCCGCGACAGTATATTGCCCGCATGAAAGGGGTGAGCGAGGAATTTAACCAGATGACGGCCATTGATTCTGCCATTATCGACGGTGAATATGCCCTGCAATACGGACAGAAAGCATGCGGTGTTTTTGGGGCCGGGGTGTCATACCACCTGGGAGTGATACCGGAAGATTTTGTCGACCCGATAGGAATCTATGTGCCCAGCCGTACTGCAGACTTCAAGCCCGGCCTTGAACAGCCTTTTAACCAGGGCAAAGTGATCCCCTCCGGGGTATTTTCCATACAGCAGGATTTCGACCTGAGCATCGTGCTGGTCCCCATCTGGTTTGCCCGCGAACTGCTCGAATATAAGGACGAAGTAACAGCACTGGAAATAGGAATTGATCAGACGGTGGATGTGCAGGATGTTAAATCGGATATTCAAGCGCTCCTGGGAGAAGGTTTCAGTGTGAAAGATCGCTATGAACAGGAAGAACTTTTGTATAAGATCATGAACGCCGAAAAATGGATGATCTTCCTGATCCTGGCCTTCATTTTGATGATCGCCACTTTCAATGTGATCGGTTCCCTTTCTATGCTGATCATCGATAAGCAAAAAGATATTGCTGTGTTACACAGCCTGGGGGCCGGAAGCACCCTTATCAAACGCATTTTCCTGCTGGAAGGCTTGCTGATCTCTTTTACCGGTGCCCTGGCCGGGCTGGTCCTGGGGGGATTGATCTCATGGATACAACAGGAATTCGGGATCATCAAACTGGGGCAGGGTGAAGGCTTTTTTATCATCAATGCCTATCCTGTTGAGGTAAGGGCAATGGACTTCTTGTACGTGTTTGTCACCGTATTCGTAATCGGATACTTTGCAGCCTGGCTTCCCGCCAGGAGGATATCGCGTAAATACCTGTCACAAAAACTAGCCTGATTATTCGTGCCCGGGAGGCAACCTATCTCTCTTATATATGTCTTACTACATATATTGAATCTTTATTGTAATCATTGATTTTTATATACCTTTGTGCTTCTGATGCGCTAAATCTGTATTTAACAACCACTATAAAAGAAAAAACATGACGCCTATTATTACCCGAAAGCTAGCCTTAGCTATACTCTCAATGGTTTTTGTCCTTGGAATCAGCGCCAGGGATATTGTGATCAAAGAAAATGGCAAAACTGATATCGAGCTGCTATCCAACACCTATCATAATTTTAGTTTCAGCAGTTCACTGGATCTGATCCAGGCTTATAAAATCAATACCGAAATGGGCATTTTCAGCGAGCTGACCGTTCGTGGTTATTCCGCAGGAATGAATATCGGTGATCCCAAGCTTCCCATGAAGCGGAAGTTGATCGAGATCCCCTTCGGAGCCACTCCTGAGGTAAGGATCATCAGCTTTAACGTACAGGAATATAGCCTGGAAGAACTGGGTATTGAGTTTCCGGTGATGCCGGCACAACCTCCTGCCCCTAAAGATGGTTCTTACGTTCCATTTGAGTACAATAAAGCAACGTATCAGCATGATGCTTATGCTCCACAGGAGCTCGTTAGCGTAGAGGTGCTCGGCGTGATGCGTGGCCTGAGACTTGCTAGGCTCGACATTGCACCTGTTCAGTATAATCCCGTTACAGGCATGTTAAGGGTATATTCTGATATCGAAGCAGAAGTGGTTTTTACCGGAGCTGATGTGATGACTACACTGGAAGAGAAAAAGAAAAACCAGGCACCTTATTTCAACTCTGTTGGTGCCAGCCTGCTGAACTATAAACAAGAGCAAAACTCTAACAGAGACACCATCACCAAATACCCTGTGAAATATGTGATTGTTGCCGATCCCATGTTCCAGAGCCAGCTGCAGCCTTTCGTAGAATGGAAAACACAAAAAGGCTTCACAGTGATAGAGGCATATACCGATGATCCAAATGTTGGTAACACAACTGGCTCCATCAAGACATACCTTCAAGGTTTGTACGATGCAGGTACACCTGCTGATCCTGCACCTTCCTTCGTACTGCTGGTGGGTGACGATGGCCAGGTTCCTGCTTTTGGCGGAGTTTCCTCATGGCATATTACCGACCTTTATTATGTTGAATATACCGGTGATTACTTCCCGGAAGTATACTGGGGCAGATGGTCAGCAACCAATCCTTCAGAGTTGCAGCCACAGATTGACAAAACATTACAATATGAAAAATATACCATGCCGGACCCTGCCTACCTCGATGAGGTTGTTATGATCGCCGGGATGGATGGCAGTTATGGAGCTTCTCACGGTAACGGACAGATCAATTACGGTACTATAAATTATTTCAACCTTGCCCATGGACTGACCTCTCATACTTACCTTTATCCAGGTTCAGGTGGTCAGGCAGCAAACATCCGCCAGAACATCAGCGATGGCGTTTCTTTCGGTAACTACACTGCACACTGCTCCTATAACGGCTGGGCAGATCCTTCTTTCACGATCACTGATGTGGCAAACCTGCAAAACCAGGATGAGTATTGTGTACTGATCGGGAACTGCTGCTCGTCGAATGAATTTAACAATTACTGCTTCGGAGAAGCCATCCTCAGGGCCGAGAATAAAGGTGCTGTAGGATATATTGGCGGTACCAACTCAACATACTGGGATGAGGATTATTACTTTGGTGTAGGTGTTGGTACAATTAGCGAAAATCCACCTGCATATAGCGAAACAACACTGGGTAATTATGATCGCTCTTTCCACGATCATGGTGAGCCATGGGAAGATTGGTATACAACAACCTATCAGATGGTATTTGCCGGAAACCTCGCCGTTACTGAAGGCGCACCCTCATCGGCCCTGTATTATTGGGAGATCTATTGTGTTATGGGTGATCCCTCGGTGATGACCTACTTTGGTGTTCCCGACCCTATCAGCGTAAGCTATGACCCAATGTTAATGCTTGGAGCAACATCTTTTACTGTGAATACAGAGCCTTATGCTTATGTAGGTATTTCGAAGGATGGCGTCCTGCATGGAGCTGCCCTGGCTGATCAAACCGGCCTGGCTGTGGTATCCATTGTGCCTTTTACCGTGCCCGGTGATGCTGATGTTGTTGTGACAAAACAAAACGGTGCTCCATACATTGGTACCGTACTGGTGAACAACCCTGCCGGTGCATACATCGCACTGAATGACTATACAACCAATGATCCCACAGGTAACAATAACGGCCTGGTGGATTATGGCGAGACCATCGCTCTTGACGTGATACTCGAAAATCTTGGATCATCAGATGCGACCGATGTAAGCGCAACACTTTCCACTACCGACCCGCTCATCACCATTACAGATGATGCCCAGGACTGGGGAACGATCGCAGGTAATAGTACTTCGACTCAATTAAGTGCTTATGCATTTGATGTGGCGGCACATGTGCCTGATCAGCATCTTGCCAGCTTTGAACTTAACATTACCGGTACCGGAAAAGAAGAGTGGTCCTCCACCTTTAGTGTCCTACTTAATGCTCCTGTTTTTGCGCTGAGCGCAGCCATCGTCGACGACTCGCAGTCAGGCAACGGCAATGGCCGCCTCGATGCAGGTGAAACGGCAGATATCATACTACCTGTACTGAATGCGGGCCACTGTGATGCAAAAGATGCTGTTGGAACACTTTCCAGCACAAGCGGCGATATCGTAATCAATAGTGGCACTTCAAACATGGGTGCAATCGTGATGGGAGCAACAGAAAATGCTTCTTTCAATATTACTGTTGATGATAATATAGCAGCAGGAGCTTCTGTCATGTTCGAATTTTTCCTCGATGCAGACGGGTATACAGCCGAGATGGACTTCTTCCTGGTAGCGGGGCAGATACCTGTACTCGTACTTGACTTCGACGGCAATATGAACTCTGGTTTGGTGATGAATAATTGTTTAAATAACCTGAGTGTAGGCGCTGATTATACGACCATCATGCCCAACAATCTTGATCTGTATGCCTCTGTCTTTGTCTGCCTTGGTGTTTACAGTTCAAACCATGCGCTGTCGGCAAACGACGGACAGGCCCTGGCTGACTTCCTGAATGCAGGCGGAAAAGTATATATGGAAGGCGGCGACACCTGGTATTATGATGATCAGACAGCCGTTCACCCCATGTTTGGGATCAATGGCCTGGAAGACGGTAGCGATGATCTTAGTATTGTTAACGGGCATAGCGGAACCTTTATGGAAGGGGCAACCTATGTTTATACCGGCGACAACAACTGGATCGACAAAATTGAACCCACCGGAGATGCATTTATCATCCTGAGCAATCAAAGCCCGGCCTATGTTACAGGGGTGGCTAAAGTTGGACCTAATTACAAGACCATTGGATGTTCACATGAGTTCGGAGGCATGTCAGATGGTGCTTATACCAAAGACTACCTCATGTACAAATACCTCGAATTCTTCGATATCGATGCCATATGGGTTGGTGTAGATGAGATCGAACTTTCAGGGAACACCGTAAATATTTTCCCGAACCCGGCAAGTGAAAATGCTACCATTCATGTGAGCGTAGCTGAAGCCGGAAACCTGAGCATTGCTGTATATAATTATACCGGCCAGGAAGTATCACGGCTTGCGGATAACCTGAGTATGAGTGAAGGAAGTCATACCTTCGAATTTGATGCATCAGGTCTGCCGGGAGGTGTATACTTCTGTGTACTCACATCAGGCGAGCAAAAAGTAACAAAAAAAATAGTAGTTATTAAATAAGTACGGAAAGCTGTTTAATAATGCTTTTCTTATTTCTTAAATCAACAACCTGTATGAAAAAGAATCTTTTCCTCTTGCTGGCATTTCTCTTTGGGATTTCAGCAGCTTATTCCAGCGATGGATATGAAGTAAACTTCTCTGATGATGCCAATGCATATCAGCTTGAATTTATGCTGGATGGTATCACCATCTCTGAAATAGTTATCGATGGACAGACTTTTGCAACCATCGATTTTCCAGGCTCTGTGGTAACAAAGAAAGCAGGCTTTGCCGAATTGCCTTATGTGCATGCGGCAGTGATGCTGGAAGCCGACAATAGCGTGAAACTGCAATTCGAAGGCAGCAATTATATCGACTATCAGCTCGAGCATCCGCTTTTGCCTTCACGTGGTGTCATATATCGTGACCAGGATCCCGCCACCATCCCTTATGTAATCGATCCAAAGTCGGTTATTAACAACTGGTATCCCGGCGACCTGGCCAATAATACCGAACCTTATATTATGAGGGATGTCAGGGGAACCAATGTTTATGTTTATCCTTTCCAGTATAACGCTGCTAAAAATGTGCTCAGGGTTTATCAAAGCGTAAACGTAAGCCTGCAAAAAGAGAACACAGCACCGGTGAATCCACTGCTTGGCCACAGCAATAGCATTGCCTACGAAATGGATGCCATTTATGCCTCCGTTTTCATCAACTATAGCGAGAACAGGGACGACCTCACCATTGGTGAGATGGGAGATATCCTGGTGGTATGCACCGATCGTGATGAAGCCGCCATGGCACCCTATATCCAATGGAAAAGGGAAAAAGGATTTAATGTCAGCACTGAGATTGTAGCCACGGGTACCAATGTAAATACCCTTGTTGAAAATGCCTATGCTGCAAACAATAACCTGCTGTATGTACAGCTTGTTGGCGACTGGGCCGATATCAAATGTAATACCTTGAGCGGTGGTGCACCCATGGATCCGCAAATTGGATGCGTTGCCGGAGGTGATGAAGTTGTGGACATAGCCGTAGGCCGTTTTTCAGCTGAAAACCCCAGCCAGGTTACAGTGCAGGTGGATAAGGTAATCGTTTTCGAGAAAACACCTCAGGCAGGTGCAGCATGGTATAGTGTTGCTACCGGGATTGGATCTACCGAGGGCCCTGGCGACGATAACGAAAAAGATTTTGAACACCTTGATGTGATCTTCAATGACAAACTGGATCCGTTCACCTATGAAACATATAACCCGATTTACGAGCCATCCGGCAGTATCAGTGATGTGATGTCAGCAGTTGATGGGGGTACAAGCGTGATCAATTATTGCGGACATGGATCTCCCACATCATGGGGAACCACAGGCTTCAGCAATAGTAATGTGAATAACCTTTCCAATGGGGATATGACTCCCTGGGTCGTTTCAGTTGCCTGTAACAATGGTGACTTTCATACAGGTACCTGCTTTGCAGAAGCCTGGCAACGCAAAGACGGCGGTGGCTCTGTAATGTTCCTTGGAGCTTCGATTAGCCAGCCCTGGGACCCACCTATGCGTGGACAGGATTATTTTGCCGACATCTATACCGGAGGATATGATTATACAGCTCATGCCGGCCAGAGTGGAATTAACACTACTGAAGGCAGGACAACACTCGGGGCTATTGTATTCAATGGCATCGTACTGATGACAACAGAATCAAGCGGTCCTTCCGATTGGGAAACAGCGAAAACATGGAACCTTTTCGGTGACCCATCAATGCAGGCGAGGTCGGACGAACCGGCAGCTCTTGCACTGTCAAATAACACTGTTATGGTGGGCATACCTTTTGAAACTACAATTTCTGCCGGCGGAAGCCCTGTTGAGGGTGCGATGGTAACCCTGAGCCAGAACGATACATATTTTACCGGTATCACTGATGCATCAGGAATGGTAAGTATAAATCATAGCCTGAGTCCGGGTGATGCCCTGCTGGTAGTTACAGGATTCAACACTGAAACCATCTACCAAACAATCAGTGTAGTCCCTTCTGCAGGGGCATTTGTGATCTATGAGAGCCACATTGTGAACGACGCCTCAGGAAACAATAATGGCATGCTGGATTATGGAGAAACCCCTATGCTGAGCATTTCGCTTACCAATGTGGGTACAGCAGATGCTGTGAATGTTGATGTTCTTCTTTCAACAGACAATGCCTATATTACACTAACAGATTTTGAAGAAAACTATGGAACCATCCCGGCAGGGGGTAGTGTACAGATCGATAATGCTTTTGCCCTTCAGGTTGCAGCGGACATCCCTGACGGAGAAGGAATCCTTTTCAATATAGAATCTAACGGTGACGCCACATGGAACAGCAGTTTTACTGAAATGGGACATGCCCCGGATTTGATGTTTGGAGCTTATGTGATTAATGATGCTACCGGCAATGGCAATGGTAAACTTGATCCGGGCGAAACGGCAGAACTCACCATATCCATAGATAATAGTGGTTCTTCAGCCGCTGGAGGCGTTCTTGCACAATTATCAGTCTCCAGTGCTTATATCACCATTGATGAAGCCAGCATGCTCTATGGCCCGATCGCCGAAGGAGGATCTGCCGATCAAACCTATGTGGTCACAGCCGGAACGGACACGCCTCCCGGGCACTCAGCTCCTTTCTTCCTGGATATCTATGCTGACCTAGGAATTACCGGCTACGGTGAGTTTTCAATTATCGTAGGTCAGATCCCGGTGCTCGTAATTGACATGGACGGCAACCACAACTCGGCCGATGCCATGATGGATTGCTATAGCAATTTGAGTGTCGAGGCTGAATTGGTTGAGGGATGGCCGGATGACCTGGAAATCTATTCTTCAGTATTCGTTTGCCTTGGCATTTATCCTGATAATTATCAGCTCTCCAGCTCAGAAGGACAGGAGCTGGCCGACTTCCTCAATATGGGAGGCCGTGTATATATGGAAGGTGGCGACACCTGGTATTATGACGACCAGACTCCGGTCCATGCCATGTTTAATATTGAAGGCCTGTCGGATGGAAGTGATAATCTGGGTATTATCATCGGACAGACCGGCACATTTACCGAAGGCATGACATTTAATTATATGGGTGAGAACCAATGGATCGATCAGCTGGCTCCTATGGGTGATGCATTCACCATTTTCAAGAATCAAACTCCCAGCTATGTAAATGCTATCGCTTATGACGAAGGCTCATACAGGACGATCGGTACATCATTTGAGTTTGGAGGTTGCGCCGGTATCAGTACAGATATCGAATACCTGATGCATAAATACCTCGAATTTTTTGGTATTGGGTCAATATGGGTGGGACTTGATGAAGATGTTGCCTCAAAGGTAGATTTCGGACATGCATATCCGAACCCATTCAGTGGCGAAACCAACATTTCATTCACATTGGAGGAAGCAACGAACATCAGTATTGATGTGTACAATATGAACGGACAAAAAGTTAATGCTCTCATAAATGCAGACTTCAATGCCGGTTCACATAACATCAAATGGAATGCGGAAGCTGATGGAGTCCCTGAAGGGGTTTACTTCCTGAGGCTCGTCACGCCGACGGAGGTCATCACAAGAAAAGTGATCTTGCTGCACTAAGACATAAAAAAGGGAATCGTTTCGATTCCCTTTTTTTATATCCGATCCTTCGACTTCCATCGGCCGCCAAAGGCTCGCCGACGGCGAAGCGCTCAGGACATGTATTCGATCTTCGGGTGAATTATTTCAGGCTGGCAAATTTATTCCAATGCGCGAACAAAGTTAACAGCAGGCCAATGGTTCCCCAACTGTAGATGGAAATACTCCAGAGGTAATTATACAAATCTTTGCCCGCCAGATCATAGATATTTCCTCCGATAAACACACAGCTGATTATAAGGATGATCTTGAAAAGTATATTCAATTCCCCGAATCTGAACAGCAGGTATATGATCAGGGGAAGGGTAAATATAAAGGCATTATAGCTGGTAAATGCCAGCAGGGGAATGATGGCGATCAGGACGATATACAGCCGCAAAGCGCGTTCAGGGACTGGTCGCCGAAAGTAAAACCATAGCAAGAGCAAAGCAAGCGAAAGCATGACTCCCAATTGAAATATATGCCTTCCGGAACCTTCGATTGGTAGAAGGCCTAGCGGGGAATACCTCGCCAGGATAGAAAAGATGGTATGGTTTCCGGCAGAAAACAGATCCTGCTTGGCCCCGAGTTCTGTGGTCAGTTCTCTATACCATGAAACATATAGCTCGAAATAAGTATTACTGTCGGCATAAAATAGCATGGGGAGCAGGATCATGAGGATTGTAAATCCTGTAAAATACAGGAGCTCCCTGAACCTGCCCATGATGATCAATAAGGGTAGGAAGATCAAACCGAATGGCTTGATGAAAATACTGACAGCTATCAGGGCAGCAAACCCCATGGGCTTTTCTTTTTGAAGCAGGCACAGCGCAAAAATATAGATTCCCAACAGCAAAAGGTTAACCTGTCCAAGATGTAGTTCCCTGAAAAAGTGTGTGCCTACAATAATGATCCCCAGTAGCAGACTTGTTGCAACCCTTCTGTTTGAAGCTGTTTTTGGGCTTAACAGCCTCTTGAGATTGTAGAGGACCGTTCCAAGAATAAAGCTAAGGAGGATCCAGTATATGATCTTACTCAGGGGAATTCCTAAAGGAAGGAAGGGGATGAATAGCATGGCTGCGGGAGGTGCATATTTATACACATAATGCTCCCAGGGGTTATCTTCAACAGCCCGGTATAATTCACCGCCCTCCGTTAGCCGGTCGGCTGCACGGTAATATACCTCCAGGTCACGCATATCCATACGGCTGTTGATCAACTCGGCGCTGAAACTGCCTGCACTGACAAGCAGGAGGAAAAGGATCCAAACATAGTTTTTTTGAATAAAGGTTTTCACAAGTTGACACTTTGAAGAGGATAAAGATAATAAGATTTTATACCGCTTGATATGCTAATGGAAGTATTAGCCGTTGTTTCTTAGCTGGATATTATTGCTCAGAGGGGTCTTCTTTCTATTATTCATACCTGGTAAAAACGGACCTACTACTCATTACAATATGTTCGCCAACCGCCCTGAAGTAATGTTCGAGATGGTATGCCCGGAATACAATGGTCCTTGAAACAAAGAGTGAGGCTGCACCCATGGCCATGGAAACCGCAAATAGATCTACCCTGGAGGCTACGCTGGAAGCCATACTGGTACATGAACTGGCTCATATTCGCCGCAGGGATTACCTGATGAACCTGCTTCAATCACTTCTGGAAGTCATTTTCTTTTATCACCCCGTGGTATGGTGGCTTTCGAAGAACATCAGGATAGAACGAGAAAACATCTGTGATGATATTGCAATAACTATAACCGGAAATACAATGGAATTTGCTAAAGCACTAACAAACATCCAGGAGATCAACCTGGGCTCCCCTGCACTGGCTGCAGGCCTGAGCGGAAAAAATAAGAACCGGCTGGTGAATCGCATTCGCCGCATTGCCGGGAAACCTAAAATGCAATCGGGCTTTGCCGAAGGATTTATCGCTGCTGGCATCTTAATGATCAGCCTCATTGGATTGTCAGCGGCAGCCATGATTACATACCCTGCTGATAATACGCCGCCAATGCTTTTGAGCTTTGATGAAAGCGGGGTCGTGTTGCCGGGATTTACCTACTTTGAAGAAATTGTAGCCTTGCCTGACACCACCGACAAAGAGAAGGAAAAACAAGAGGCTGAAGCAGCAACCATCATGCAAAAGCAAGAATTGGAGAAGGCCATGCACGAGCTCTATGTGAACAAGGAAATGTATATGAAGCAGATGCAGGCGGCCATGGAAGCCTATAAGGATGCGATGAAAGATATCGACATCAAGGGATCAGCCGGCTGGACCCTTCCGCAGCTATATTTTCACGATGGGAGCAAACACTTTTTTTATGGTGACTCCCTGGAATGGACTCATGAGTATCCCGGAGAATTTTACTTTCATGGGGATAGCCTTACGGATATTTACTTTGACAACTGGACAGATCAATTTGAGGAGTACGAAGACCTGATAATCCTGAAAGAAGATCACTTGCTGGAACTGGAGGAAACCCTGGTAGAATATGAAGAGCTGCAGGAAATAGAAATGCTCACAGAATGGGAACCCTTTGAACATGAGTACAACTTTGATTATAAGTTTCCCGGCAATATAAGTATCCCCGGGAGCGCTGAAAGGATAGTAACTGAAGAACTATACGAGGATGATCTGATAGAACATGGCCGTGAGTATATTGTCCTGATCGGAAAGAAGCAGATGCTGATCAATGGGGAAAAGCAGTCTCGCGCAGCGTTTAAGAAATACCGTCGACTGATCGATTCCATGGAAGAACCCTGGTATTTCGATGAAGATGAAGACGTCAGGATCCACATAGGATATTGACCCCTCATAATCCTAATTTATAACAAACCGGAATGAGCGTACGCTTCTTTATTTCTCGTCTAACTCAACAAGAATATCAATTGAAGCTTGCTGAGGAAGGCCAACAAGGTCAGCAACAGCAGGCTCCCAGCTGTCTTTCCACAATACAACCCCTCCGTCGTATGATGTCCTGTTTACCATTCCCGTTGGTACTCCGAGAGGAGCAAACTGGTTGAAAATAGCTGTGCCGGTGCTTGTACGAAAATCAGTATCATATGGACTGTCCTTCGGTTCAGCAAGAGCACCTGCATGGATAGAGAGCAACAAAAGCTGTTCGCCATAGGTCGTTTTCAGGTCATGAGCAAGCATGGTTGCTTCGGGACAGTTTACGCAAGTATGACCGGTGAACTCTTCCAGCAGGATGACTTTATCATTTGCCTTGGCTGAGGGTCCACTGATCTTTATTTCAGCAGCCTGGAGTATCTCAAAATCACCGCCATTGGTGATAAATACCAGGAAGAACAGATTGTCAAGAACCCATTCTTCAGAAATACCAAATGAAAATTCATTTTTAACAATCGTACCGCTGCTGGGGTTATCAGCAAGGTCGACACCAAAGTTGCTTGTAAGTGAAGCCCTCAGGATATGGTTATGCTCATAATCCATCCAGTCGGGGGCGGGTCCAATAGAAGCTTCATCGTTTTTCTGCGGGGCGATGATATTATCTTCAATGATGAATACATTCAGATCGTAGGTCCCGGCTACGTCATCCAGGAACTCAACGGTGACGCTTACTTTATGGTCGCCTCCAATGCCAATA
This sequence comes from Bacteroidales bacterium, assembly GCA_029942245.1. Lineage (GTDB taxonomy): Bacteria > Bacteroidota > Bacteroidia > Bacteroidales > B18-G4 > B18-G4. The sequence continues at coordinate 30,101 of JAOZTN010000010.1, forward strand.
GGCTCAAGATAGGGTTCTTCAATTTTGTCGCAGGCTCCCATGAGAAGGCCCAGAACTGCAAATATGTATATAGTTTTTTTCATCTTCTTAATAATTCTTTGATTAAAAACTGCTGGAAAGGGTAATGGTGAAACCGTTGGCAGCAGGTACGGCGCGACAAACGCCACCTACACAGAGCAGTCCTTCGCGTTGCCTTCCATAAGAAAGCGATATTCGTGAAGTTCCCTGCACATATGCCATGGCGGCAGAGTAATAATGCAGCTGCATATCTTTATCCGGGTTCCCGTAATTATACTCATCATAAATAGTGAAGAACCATTTCGGTGCAATTGTGAACTCAAGCAAACCCATAACCCAATCACCACGATCCTGTTCGGTAAACAATGATTGTACTTCCATGCGAAGCGCTTTGGTAGGAGTGAACTTATAGGTGAGATCTGCAATCCCAATATGCGCAAAAACCATGGGCTCGCCGGCATGGCCTTCAATCACATCAATGTTATACACCTGGTAAACATACGACAGTATCATCTTGAATTTTTTGCTGAATTTTCTACTCAGTATGATGTCGAAGGTTTCAAAATACTTAGGTGCCCCGATGGCAAAGAAATCAGATTTATACCCCAGTGTTCCTGTTGAGTCAACGGGGATGCCTTCAGCAACGGCTTGCTTGTCGATGTTGAAAATATTGGAATAATTCAATTCTATTTTAGTACCATATTTTCCACCCAGTTTGCTGCGCTTGGGTATGGTATAATTTACTTTTGCCTGGAATCCTATTTCTCCATTGGGCTGGGTAGCATACGGATAAATAGCGGCCAGGCTGTAAGTCTGTGGATTGGTCAGCGGTGGCATATAATTAATATCGAGTGCTTCACCGATCTCGGTGCTTCTCGACTTATAACTCATATTATCGATGCGTTTCCCTGACAGCGAAATTCCAAATCCTTTTTTCGAGTATGAAACATTGGCCAGCAATGATTCACCGTTTTTATAAATGTAGTTGTTCATTGCTGAAGGATTGTTGATCTTGTAGGCATATTCTGCATCAAACTGGAATCCGCCATAAATCAGTCGCATGCGGCCTGCATAGGCAGCTACATTACTGGGCAGATTATACTGATAGGTGATGGTGTCCCTGACCAGGGTCTTATCCTGCACCCGTTCATAATTACTTACAAAACTTCCGCCAAGGATGATCCTGGTCTTGGACTCGGCCATGCCACCAAAAATATCGTTCAGGAAGAATTCGGCATCAAAGCCTTTAACAATACCGCGGTTGCCATTGTAGTAGGGTTCCCAATAATAACGCTGCGTACCGATCAGGCCTTTGAGGTAGATCCCCTTATATGGCTGGAACTTTACCCTGGCACCCCGAATAGAGTTGTCGTAACCCAGGGTCCACTCTTCATAGCTTCTAAGTACAAGACCGTTCCCGAATTGCTCATAGAAATTACCCACAGTGATCTGAATATTTTTGAACTGGTATTCGGCAAAGAAATATGGGACACCGTGTCCTTCATATTTGGCATTATATCCGGCAATGGGTGGCAGGTAGGCCTCATACCTGAAGCCTGCACGGAAATTACCATTGGTATAGATGATATTTCCAAAGCCGTTCATCCTGAAGAGCTTTCCATCGAGATCTTCTTCAGTAATTCCCAGTTTATCGTCTTCCATATAATATTGTCCGTCGAACTGGAAGCTTCCGGTTACCTTTCCTCTGTCAGTGAAGGTCTGCGCTTGTGCGGTACCGCTCAGAAACAGGAAAAGGCCTGTGATGAATACAGGGATTAGTTTTTTCATTGTGCTGGTTTTGGTTTATTGAACAGGGGCAGATGCTTAGTGCTTGTCTATTGCTTCGCCCGCTGCAACTTTACGTACATTTTCGATGAGCTGGAGCTCTCCTCCTTCGGAAAAAGAAGTATGCTGCCAAACCACATTCCCATCTCCGTCGAGTATAAAAGTATGTGGGATCATATTTACATTCATGGCGCGTTTAAAATCACCATTCACATCGAGCAGGATCTCATAATCCCAGTCATTGCCATCGGCAAATGGCCTGACCTTCGAACTTGATCTGGCATCGTCGATAGAAACTGCAATCAGTTTCACACCGGTTTCTTCCTGCCAGTCATAATATTCATCCGCTATCGTATTTAACTCCTTAACACATGGCTTGCACCACAGTGCCCAGAAACTGAGGATGATAGGTTTTCCGTCATTGCTGATGTTTGCAGTGTTGAAGGGTTCCCCTGAAGCAGTTTGCAGGTCGATGGAAGGTAGTTTTTGCCCCGGCTTTTTGTCGTCCTGTGAATACACAGAAAAGCCAATAAGAAGGGCAAGTATGATCATGCTAAATTTTTTCATATTCGTTGGTTTATATATGTTACTATATCGTTGTTACACAAATAACAGGCCAAAAGTATAAATAAATCATCAGATGTATACTTCCAGTAAGCGTGTTTTTTGCAGAGGGCTTATCAGGATGTTTTCAGTAATGGCCGGGACCAGTATCAGCTCCCCTGCACTGAGATCAAATTTTTCTTCTTCACACTTGATAATGGCCTTCCCTTCGGTGCACAGAAGGGCCACAAAGGAGTCGAGCGAGCTGTAGTCTTTCTCGATGGCATGTTTCTCTAAAGAGATCAAATTGGTCGTGAAGTGCTCACTCGTGGCAATACGCACACTTTCATCTTTTGCCGGTGGATAGTCTGTGCGATACTTGGGATGTACGGTAAAATCAATAGCTTCCAGGGCTTCTTCGAGGTGAAGCTCACGGCTTTTTCCTTCATCGTTGGTGCGTTCCCAATCATAAATGCGATAAGTAGTATCAGAGGTTTCCTGTATCTCAGCCAGCATCACCCCCGGGCCTAATGCATGCACCCTTCCGGCAGGCATGAAAAAAACATCGCCTGGGGAAACTTTCTCATAATTCATGACATCAGGCAGGGTTTTCCCTTCCAGGTGTTTCAGATAAGTTTGTTGATTGAGCTTCTGATTAAAGCCACTGATGAGCTGCGCATTTTCATCAGCACCCAGGACGTACCACATCTCCGTTTTTCCTCTTCCAATACGCCTTATTGCTGCAAGCTCATCGTCAGGGTGTACCTGTATGGAGAGCCAGTCATTAGCATCGATCAGCTTGATGAGAACAGGAAACTCGTTACCGAATTTTTCATAGATATCATCACCAACAAGGTCATACATATACACCTCAAGCAATTCATTTAGCTCATTGCCTGCCAGATCGCCGTTGGTTACGATACTGGGGTTGCCTTCTACACCGGAAAGCATCCAGGCTTCGCCACAATTTTGCAAGGGGGAGTAGTCGAGCCCCATCACAGATCGTATCTTGTCACCACCCCATATCTTATCCTTAAAAATGGGTTTGAATTTTAATGGATATAGTTTGCTCATGCTTATTTTATCTATCTTTGAGAAGCACAAAGTTAATGATTTCCGGGGAAGAAATTCCCTTCATTCAGACCATTAAAAATTAGTAGATGAATAAGATCTGTGTATTTTGCGGTTCCAGCAGGGGCATTAAAGATAATTACGCATTCATGGCCGAAAAGCTTGCCGAAACCATGGTAGAAAACAATATCGAACTGGTTTACGGTGGAGCTAATATTGGTCTGATGAAATCTATCGCAGACCGGGTGCTTGCACTGGAAGGCAGTGTTACCGGGGTGATGCCGGGAAACCTGGCTTCGAAGGAGATATTGCATGAATCCATGACGGAAACAATACTCGTGGAAGATATGCAGGAGCGTAAAAGGATCATGGAGGAATTATCCGATGGTTTTATTGCCATGCCGGGTGGATTCGGTACCATGGATGAACTTTTTGAGATGCTCAGCCTGAATCAGCTTGGATTGATTCACAAGCCTGTAGGAATCTATAATATCGACGGATTCTTTGACCCCCTGATCGCATGGCTCGATCATGCGGTGGATATGAAGTTTGTGCGCCCGGAGCACAGGGCCAATATCCTTGTCGACAATGACCCGCAAGTTCTCATCGACAAGATGGGTAACTACCAGGCATTAGTGGCTGAGAAATGGGTCGAAGACTTGAAAGAAAAAGGCTATTAAGAGGAGGCTTTCACATGGAAGCAAGATATTACCAGAAAAAAGATAATGGACAGGTTCTCTGCACGCTCTGTCCTCATAAATGCGTGCTTAAGCCCGGGCAAACGGGAATTTGCCGCGTCAGAACAAATGTCGATGGCGCGCTTCAAAGTAATAATTATGCCAAGGTTTGTTCCGTCCATTTTGACCCAATAGAGAAAAAGCCGCTTTATCATTTTCATCCCGCCAGGAATATCCTTTCTGTGGGTACGGTAGGGTGCAACCTTCATTGCCGCTTTTGTCAGAACTGGGAGATATCTCAGACCTCGGTAAAGGATTATCCATACCTGAAAGATTACACGCCTGAAGCCATTGTCGAACTGGCCACATCAGAAAATGAAAACCTTGGCCTCGCATATACTTACAATGAGCCTACAGTGTGGTATGAGTTCATGCAGGACATTGCTGCTCTTGCTATTGATGCAGGCATGAAAAATGTGATGGTAAGCAATGGCTTCATCAATCCCGATCCGCTGGCTGAACTGATCCCCCTGATGCATGCCTTCAGTATCGACTTGAAAGCTTTCACGGAGACTTTCTATAAACAAATGACCGCATCATCACTGGCACCTGTGCTGGAGACCCTCAAGGCCATCAGGAAGTCGGGCCGTCACCTGGAGATCACCAACCTGCTTATCCCTGATCAGAATGATGATGAGAAGGATTTTAGAAGGATGATGGAATGGATACAGGGTGAACTGGGAAAGGATACCGTACTCCATATATCACGGTTCTTCCCGACATATAAGTTGATTCACAACGCCACCCCGGAAAGTCTCCTGACCAAGTTTTATGACATTGCCAAAGAGTACCTGAGTTATGTATACCTGGGCAATATAAGTTCACAACAGGGAGGTGACACGCATTGCCCGGACTGCGGGCATCTGCTAATTAGCCGAAGTGGGTATCATACAAAGATCAGTGGGCTGGGATCTGATGCCAAATGTGCTAAATGCGAAGCAACAATCCCTCTTGCAATTTAAGTCATATTACCTTCTGCCTACTGCCTACTGTATACTGCTTACTGCCTACTGTCTACTATTTTCCCTATTTTTGCATAAACGTCAATCATGATCATCATAGGCATCACCGGAACACTGGGTGCCGGCAAAGGCACCATTGTAGATTACCTTATTGAAGAGGAAGGCTTTGACCATTATTCTGTTCGTGGGTTCTTGCTCGAAGAGATGAAAAAGATGGGTATGCCTGAGAACAGGGACTCCATGACCAAGCTCGCCAACAGGCTGAGGTCGGCCTACGGACCATCATATATCACGGACCAGCTCTACGACCGTGCCAATAACGATGGCAGGGATTGTGTAATAGAAAGCATCCGAACCCCGGGGGAGATCCTTTCGCTGAGGCGTAAAATCGATTTCTTTCTTTTTGCCGTGGATGCAACCCCACGGAAGCGGTATAACAGGATCGTTAAGCGGGCCTCTGAAACGGATGCTGTAAGTTTTAAGGAATTTTCTTCCAATGAAGAAAGGGAAATGGACTCCGAAGATCCCAACAAGCAGAACCTTGCCAAATGCATCGATATGGCTGATCATTGCTTCGAGAATAATGGAAGCATTGAGCAGTTGCTGGGACAGCTAAGAAAAGTGATGAGCAGGATCAAATCCGACATAGCAGATGGGAAACGAAAAGAATAGTTTTATACGTCCTTCATGGGATGAGTATTTTATGGATCTGGCCAATACTGCAGCCAGGCGTGCAACATGCGACCGCGGCCGTTCCGGTTGTGTGATCGTAAGAGATAAGCAGGTGCTGGTAACAGGCTATGTGGGTTCCCCCAGGGGCATGGCTCACTGCGACGAGGTAGGCCACCTTTTTAAGAAGGTCTTTCATGAAGATAGCAGCGTCACCCAGCATTGTGTACGTACCGTTCATGCCGAGCAAAATGCCATCTGCCAGGCAGCCCGGCGTGGCATCGCCCTCAACGACAGCACCCTGTATTGCAAGATGACCCCATGCCGCACCTGCGCCATGCTTATCATCAATTGTGGTATCGCACGCGTAGTTTGTGAAAAGAAATACCATGCAGGCAGAGAATCCGAAGAGCTATTCAAGGATACCGGGGTGAGCTTGTTTTATTTCTCAGAAGATATTGAACAGTATGAGAATCAATAGCAGGGTTTACATTATTTCTCTGCCTCGAAGATAAACACTCCGCTTTCACCATTGTCTTTCACGTAGCCTCTGATCATGCTGGAAGTATTAAAAGGCATGGCTACATTTCCAAGGTAGTCGATAGCGATCACGCCACCACCACCTCCAATGGGCAAGAGTTTACCGTTGATTACGCTGTCGGCGGCAACAGCGAGGCTCAGACCGCTGTATTCCATCAGGGCTGAGATATCATAAGAAACCACATTACGGATGAAGTACTCGCCATGCCCGGTGGCTGAGACGGCGCAGGTGTTATTGCTGGCAAAAGTGCCTGCCCCGATAACGGGCGCATCGCCCACCCGGCCATGCATTTTATTCGTCATTCCTCCTGTTGAAGTGCCTGCAGCCAGGTTGCCCGACTTATCGAGTGCTGCTGCACCTACTGTCCCGTGTTTTCCCGATCGTTCTTTTGCCCTTTGAAGGCTGTTCCAGCGCCCGCTGGTAAAGAACCATGAACTGTCGACGATCTCCAGCCCATGCTCTGCTGCAAAATTTTCGGCTCCATCACCGACTAACATCACATGTGGGGAAGCAGTCATCACCAGCCTGGCAGCTGTGATGGGGTTCCTGATATTGGTTACCCCGGCTACAGCCCCTGCATTCCTGTCGCGCCCATCCATAATGGAAGCATCGAGCTCGTTGTTACCCAATTCTGTGAATACGGCTCCACGCCCGGCATTGAAAATGGGATTATCTTCCATATACCTGATAGAGGCTTCGATGGCATCCAGGCTGCTTCCGCCAGTTTTAAGAATGGAACTACCGGTGTCAAGAGCATACTGTATGGCTTCCATATAGGCCAGTTGTTTTTCAAGGGGCATATTTTCCCTTGAACCACCACCCGCTCCTCCGTGAACTACCAGTGCCCATTCGGCCTGCGGTGCAGGCTTACTGCCCTGCATGGCCGATTCAACAATATTTTTAATATTGTAAAGGCCGAAGAGATGACCTGAAGTAAGCAGTATCACAATGACGATCACCCAACGTACAAAGTTCACACCTTTCTTTACAGCCAGCCTTGAAGCAATCAGTGCGCCAAAAACATTCCCGATAGCAAGGGTGAGCCCATACTCCCAGTTTACCTGTCCGTATATCAGGAATATGGCCAGGGCAAATGGTGTATAAAGGAGTACAATGAAGACCTTCACCGCATTGGCTTTTACCAGGTCATAACCAATACCGAATACCAGGGCCATGAGAAGAAAATACCCGATACCCATATGGATGAATCCACCATATACACCGATCAGAAAAAAGAGAATGATCTGAAAAACGCTGGTCTTTTTCTTGATAAATTCTTCCTTTCCGCTCAACCATTTTTTAGGGTTATACAGGATAAAAACCAGCATGACCAGCATGATGATCCCAATTGCTTTTTCGAAGATATTTTCGTTGATGTCAACGGCAATGAAGGCCCCAATTACGGAGCCTATCAGGGCTGGGATTCCCAAAACGATCCCTTTTTTAGTGTCCAGTACCTTTTGCTGTCTGAAGCTGCCCGTTGCTGTGAGTGTTTGCACGGCGATGGCGATGCGGTTGGTGCCGTTGGCTACATTGGCCGGGAGGCCTAACACCATGAGCACTGAGAGTGATACGATAGATCCACCTCCGGCCAGGGTATTTATAAATCCAACCAAAAGTCCTGCAACAATCAGGACGATGATCTCTATCCAGTGAAGTTCCATGGTTCAGGCATTATAGAAGGATCAAATGTAAGGAAAATAGTTTGGAGTGTGGAGTGTGGAGCCTGGGGTTTATTCTGTGACAGTGCGAATAATACCGACCAGGTCGTTGGGCGTAAAGGGTTTACTCAGGTATTCGTCCATTCCGGCATCGAGGCATTTTTCGCGGTCACCTTTCATTGCGTTGGCAGTCAGAGCAATGATGGGGATCCTATGGGTATTATTAAGGATTGTACTTTCCATTTCACGGATGTGTGCTGTAGCTTCGTAACCATCCAGCACAGGCATTTGTACATCCATCAGCACCAGGTCATAGCTTTTCTTGTGATACATATCGATGGCCTCCTGCCCATTCTTGGCAATATCTACATCATACCCGGCATTAGTCAGGCTGTATTGGATGATCTTCTGGTTGATCTCATTATCTTCAGCCAGCAAGATGTTCAACTTCTTAAAAGTCGTTTCATCGAGGACCAACTTCTTGTCGAGAGGTTCAGGGATGGTAGCAGTGGTGCTGCTTATTCCCATCCAAACATTAAACCAGAAAGTAGAGCCTCTGTCTTGTTTGCTTTCCATTCCTATATCACCTTCCATCAGCATCACCAGTCGCTTGGCAATGGAAAGGCCCAGGCCTGTGCCACCGTAATTCTTGGTGGTGGAAGTGTCTACCTGTGAAAAAAGCTGAAAGAGTCTCTTCTTTCCGTCATCAGAGATCCCGATCCCGGAATCATGTACCTTCACCATAAGCTTGACCCGCTCTTCTTCTTCCTCCAGTACATCAACATATATATGCACCTGCCCTTTCATGGTGAACTTTACGGCATTATTAACCAGGTTGAGAATGATTTGCTTCAGCCTGGAGGGATCCCCACGCAGGAATTCGGGTACATTCGGGTTGATGAACGTCTTATAGTCGAGTGCTTTTTCTTCAGCTTTGATATAGCTTATATTTTCAATCTCTTTTAGAAGCTTCCTGATCTCAAAGTCTTCGATCTCAAGTTCTACTTTTCCGGCTTCTATCTTCGAAATATCGAGGATGTTATTTACCAGCGACAGCAGGCTGCGTGTTGATGAGATAAGGATCTCCAGGTTTTCCTGTTCCTGCTCGCCCAGGTTGGCCTGTTTTAGGATCTCAGCCATGCCAATGATCCCGTTCATGGGTGTACGGATCTCATGCGACATATTGGCCAGGAACTCACTTTTTGCCCTCGTACCTTCCTCGGCCTGCTCTTTGGCATCCTGGAGTTCATTTTCATAGTTTTTCCTGAAAGTGATATCCCAGGAAATGCCTACAAGGCCAATGATCTCACCTTCATTGTCGCGATATGGAGCCAGGTTGGTGGTAAGCCATACCTGCCTGTCATCTTTGGTGATGGATTCCTCGATATTATACAAGGGCAGCCCCGATTGTATCACTTCCAGTTCCATCTCCTGGTAATTGTTGACCTTATATTCAGGAATGAGCTCTTCTACCTTTTTACCCTGTATGCCGTATAAAGGAAGGTTCACAAAGCGTTCAAAGGATTTGTTGACAAGGATGTATTTCAGGTCAGTATCTTTAAAATATACCAGCGCAGGAATAGTGGAGAGCAAGATGCTTAATTCTTCAGCCCTTGTCCTGAGGGCTTCCACTGCATTTTTAAGGTCTTCGGTGGTCTTTTTCAGGAGTGAGTTCAGGACATTCTTATCTTTCAGGAGACGTTCGAACTTAAAGTTAAGTACCTCACGCTCACGGTCAATGCTTTGTACTTCATCCAGGATCTCATCTTTGTGCCTAAGATAATCCTCGAATGAAGTAATGCCTTGAATGATCTTGTTTATTTTTTTTAATCGTTCTGTCATTATCCAGAAAACGAGACCGTTAAATTATCATTTTTCCTTCAGAATTACAAGTGTATAAGTTTGGTTAAAGAAATCACAGGCCTGGTCGAGATTGGTTCCGATTTCTCCGTATGTGAAAAATCCGGAAAGCGGGATACCCCATTTTTCACTGGGAAAGCTGAGCTCACCGCTGATCACCGGGCCCAGGGCCAGGTGCCTTGCCATGCAGGAAAAAAGCAGCATCATATCAGCTTCAGGATAGGCTTCATAAAAATCGCTGATCTTCTCCTTGGTGCGGTCCATTACTTCAAAGCCCGGTGAACTTGAAAAGGTGACGATGGCATCCTGAGGGACGGATCCTGCAAATATCAGGGCTTCCCTTTCCCGGTCGACACCCATAACAGCCCGGAGGGCATAGCTGTTGTCGCTCCGCTTGATAAGCAACGGGTATTCTACTCCAATGGCCGGAAGGTCGTCGTCCTGCACATCCAGGTATTTTTTATACACTTTCAGCGCAGGCTCGTTATCAATACTATAAACAATATTACTTTCGGAAGAAGTGATAATCAGGTCCTTACCAAGGCCCACCCATCCACTGGTGGCTATACCTCGCATGTCGATATGCTTCGGGTCGAAGGCGATGGCGATGGCTCCGTTTTTCAGGACTTTTTTTCCGGAAAACACATAATTCTGTTCAAATTTGGTATCATCACCGGCAAGCCCTCCAAACATAGTGATATCCTTTCCCGCAGTATCCATGATCCCTTCAACAAATTCCTGCCCGTTCAGGCTTAGCCCGCTGGCAATAACGATGAAAGAAGGCTTCTTGAAATTTTCTGATCCCCAGCTTCCTATCTCTTTCCCGAATTCAAAGGAAGAATTGCCTTTTTGCTCTATTGAGAAATAAGCATAGTGGGCATCATTCAGTTCTACAAGGGTAACCACCACCTCGTCTTCAAAGATGGGGTCACTGTTTTTATCTACCAGGATATTGCCGCCTGAACTGCTCCCAACAACATGGATGTCGTAGCGTGAAAAAGCATCAGAAAGTTCCTGAATGATCTCCTTCCGTGGGGTCGCAAACACAAATGCGATCCGCGCATGGAAATCTTCATTCATACAAGCATCCATTTTTTCATGGACCTCGTTAACATTGCTAATGGTAAAGGATTTGGTTTTCATAACCATAGCAGTTAAATGAAACAAAAGAAAATAGCCGCCTTGACGGCTGACGAAGGTAATTGATCAGAAAGGGGTTTCAAAACAAATGTAAGAAATTTCTTACAGGAAAACAAATATTGGTTTTACCGGGTTAAAAGTGAGAGGGATAAGTATCAGACGGCTTTAGTTTCAACCTTACGACCAAGGAAGATAATCACGATAAAGAGAACGATCAATCCTGCAGGAAACAGGATAAATGATGAAACCCCGTAGGCGGCAGGAATGGTTCCTGCAAGTATGGCAACGATCCCAACCGTGAGGGCGTATGGAAGTTGTGTACGTACATGCTCAATATGGTTGCAAGAACTGGCGAGTGAACTTAATATGGTTGTATCGGAGATGGGGGAGCAATGGTCGCCCAGTACTGACCCGGTCAATACGCAGGCTACCACATTATAAAAAATGTGCATCGAACTATCATATTCCATTCCGGAATCCTGTGTGATCAGCCATGTAGCCGGTAATATTAAGGGATAGAGAATGGCCATCGTACCCCATGAGGATCCCGTAGAGAAAGAGATCAGGGCTGCAAGCACAAAAGTGATGGCAGGCACAAAATAGGGGGAAAGAGACATCTCGAGCATGCTGTTGGAAATAAAGGTCGCCGTATGCATATGCTGGGTAATCAGGGCCACCGACCACGCAAGGATAAGGATCAGCACTGCCGTGAGCATGGTTCGGAAGCCATTGATGAGGCTGTCAATGCTTTCTTTCAGGCTGAGCAGTCTTTGGCCGATAGTCAGCAACAGTGCCACCAAAACGCTTGAGAGCGAAGACCAGAGCAGGGCTGTATATGAATCCGCATTTCCTATGATTGCAGAAATCTTTCTGCCAAAAGTGATGCTTTCATCACTCCAGATGGCCGCATCCCAACCGGTGCTGACCAGGCCTGCCAGGGTTCCGAAAATAATCACCAATACCGGGATCACTGCGTTGAACCAACGTGCTTTGACTTCATCATCTGCCTCCAGTTTATTCAATTCATTGGAGAAGGAGAAATCTTCATCATCAGGATCGATCTCAGTATCCCTGGCTTTTCGTTCTGCACGAAGCATGGGCCCGAAATCAACGCCCCTGAATATCAGGAATAGGATAAAAATAAGGGTAAAAATGGGGTAAAATGAATATGCAAGGGAGTTAAAAAAGATCATGTAAGCATTCTCGTCAAGCCCAATTATGTCAATACCATCCTGTATGTAGCTAAGCTCTGCACCTATCCAAGTGGTCACAAAAGCAATGGAAGCAATGGGTGCTGCAGTGGAGTCGACCAGGTAGGCAAGTTTTTCCCTTGAGATCTTCAGCCGGTCAGTGACAGGGCGCATGGTATTCCCAACCACCAGGGTGTTGGCATAGTCGTCGAAAAAGATGACGACTCCCATCAACCATGTGATGAATTGACCCGAGCGGGCATTGTTGGCATGCTTCGACAGCAGGTTTACAACCCCCTTCATACCGCCATTCCGGGTAATCAGGTTCACCATAGCACCGATGAGCATCGAAAAGATGATGATAGACAGATGGCCCCGGTCGAACATAGCCTCCAGCAGATAAGTATCGGCTATAGAGAAAACCCCCTGAAAAATAGCCAGGAAAAGATTGCTCCCAGCATAAAAATGCAATATGGTTGTCCCGACGAGCAGTCCTGCAAAAAGGGCGGAAAACACTTCCCTGAATGCCAGGGCAAAAAGGATGGCGATCAGGGGCGGCAATATCGACATCCACAGAGGTACAGGAGTAACTTCCCTGTCAATCTCGAAGGCGTCGCAGGAAAAATGAATAGTTGTTTTGTTTGATGCTGTGAAACTGATATTGCCTTTGCCTTCGCTGATCTTAACAAACTGATCTTCGCCACCGACGCGAATGAGTAAATCCTGTCCATCCAAAACCTCAGCAAGTTCCGGATCAGTCAGCGCAATATCGATTGTGAATGGGATATGTTGGATGATGATGAAGGGAAATTCAATCTCGATATCCTCATGATCAATGTATGGCCTCTCTTCAGCATATAAAGTAGAAAATGCCAGAAGAAATATCAGTATTGAAAGAAGGAAAGCTGAAAATATTCCCCGCACCGCTTAAATTTTGCAGTAAAGATAAGAAAAGTGTTGGGTGTTGACTCCTCGACTTTGCTCAGGACATGTGTTGGGTGTTGGATGGAGTTTTGAACTTAGAATTTTGAACTTCGCTAGAATGGAGAGTTTGGAGCTTAGAATTTAAGAGCTGAGCATTTCTTTTGCGGCCAAAATTATACCCTCTACATCATAACCACATTCATGATGCAGCTCCTGCTGCTTTCCATGGGTGATGAAGCTGTCGGGGATGCCCAGCCTTTTGATGGTATTCTGATAGCCATGATCGGCTTGAAACTCCAGCACTGCGCTTCCCATGCCACCAAGGATGGTGCCGTCTTCCACGGTGATGATCTTATCAAAGCTTTTCATGACTTCATGCAGCAGGCTTTCATCAAGTGGCTTCAGGAAGCGCATGTCATAGTGTGCTGCTTTAATACCTTCCTTTCCCAGCTTCTTGCTGGCTTCAACAGCATAATTGCCTACATGGCCGATGGTCAGGATGGCCACATCTTTCCCGTCTCTGGTTTTTCTTCCCTGTCCGACTTTTATTTCCTTGAAAGGTGTTTCCCATACGGGCATCACACCGGGTCCTTTCGGGTAGCGGATGGCAAAAGGCCCTTTCCCCGGAAGTTGGGCAGTAAACATCATGTCCCTGAGTTCTTCTTCATTCATGGGCGAAGCAATGGTCAAGCCGGGGATCGCCCTGAGGTAGGCCAGATCGTAGGCACCGTGATGGGTGGCCCCATCTTCACCAACAAGTCCGCCTCTGTCAAGGCAAAGAACCACGGGAAGATTTTGCAAGGCCACATCATGGATGATCTGGTCGTAAGCGCGTTGCGCAAAGGTGGAATATATATTACAGAATGGCAGCATGCCCTGGGCGGCGAGGCCTGCCGAAAAAGTGACTGCGTGCTGCTCTGCAATACCTACATCGAATACCCTGTCGGGCATCACATCCATCATCAGGTTCAGTGAGCATCCGGTTGGCATGGCCGGTGTTATAGCAACGATCTTTTTATTCTCCCGGGCGAGCTCGATGATGGTCTTTCCGAAAATAGTCTGGTATTTCAAGGGTTTCTTTTCCCCTTCAGGCTCAACGATGATCTTACCGGTCTTACGATCGAAAGTGCCGGGCGAGTGGAAGGTGGTCTGATTTTTTTCAGCTTCTTCGAATCCTTTGCCTTTGGTGGTTACGATATGGAGCAGTTTAGGCCCCTGTATGCGTTGCAGGTCGCGGAGCATCTTTGAAAGGTGTACCACATCATTGCCATCGATGGGGCCGAAGTATCTGAAATTCAGTGACTCAAATAAGTTGCTCCGCTTTAATATTGTCGATTTCACTGCATTGCTGACCTGGCGTACAATGGCCCGGGTATTTTTTCCGTAGCGTGTTCCCCCACCCAGGAGCAACCACACTTTATCTTTGAACTTATTGTATGCCTTAGATGAGATCATGGCATTCAGGCTTTCCTTGATCGCTCCAACATTTTTGTCGATCGCAATGCCATTATCATTCAGGATAACCAGGAGGTTAGCCTTGGAAACCCCGGCATTGTTGAGTGCTTCAATGGCCATCCCACCTGTCATGGCACCATCACCGATCACTGCAATGTGCAGCCTTCCGTTATCTTCGGAAAGGGCTGAGGCTGTGGCCATCCCCAGTGCAGCTGAAATGGATGTAGAAGAATGGCCGGTACCGAAAGCATCGTATTCGCTTTCCGCCATATTAGGAAAGCCGCTGATGCCACCCTTCTTGCGGTTGGTATGGAAAAGCTCCCTGCGTCCTGTCAGGATCTTGTGTGTATAAGCCTGATGACCAACATCCCAGATCACCTTATCATAAGGCGTGTTGAAGACGTAATGAATGGCCACCGAAAGTTCGACGGTGCCCAGACTGGCACCCAGATGCCCGGGATTATGTGAGGTCTCATCCAGGATAAATTCCCTGATCTCTTTGCATAATTCCGGCAGCTGTTTTTCCTTCAGCTCTTTCAGATCAGAGGGATCGTTGATCGCGGATAATATTTTACCGGTCTGGGTAGTCATTTGTGCAAGACTATATTAGGAATACAAAGGTATAAAAAATGATACTGGATGCTGGATATTTGTTACTGGATGCTGGTTACTGCTGATGGTTGCTGGGAATTTATAGTGATGAGATCCTTATGATTATTGAGGAATTTATTTCAGGAGACATTTATTGCCTGTGCACAAGATAAATCGTAAATTTGAACTGTAATGAGAAAGGAAAATGAGAAATGGCAATATTCCAAAAATCCGTAATTAAAAAACATCTTAACAACCTTGACAAAGAACATCTTGATAAGGCATATCGGATATTCAAAGAAAATTACAGCCCTTCCAAGATTGAAAAAATCAACAAAAAGGTAAAGGTTTTTTACGAATACGATTTCAACGCTTTCGTAACCGAACTTAAAAAACAAAAAGTTAGACTTTCATTGGTTCAACAAGACGAGTGGGAAGAACATTTTGCCTCCTACAAAGATGAAATCAACCCATTGCAAGATGAAATAAACACAACCGACAAAGAAATAGACCAAATGGTTTATGAGTTGTACGATTTAACTGAAGAAGAAATAAAGATTGTGGAGGAAAGTTTAAATTAGTTTAAATAAAAATGACAAACTCTGAAATACTCCTATACCAAACCGAAGACGGACAAACAAAAATTGATGTTCGGTTAGAAGAAGAAAGCGTTTGGCTTTCGCAGGTGCAAATGGCAGAGCTTTTTCAAACTACAAAGCAAAATATTAGCCTGCATATTAAAAATGTTTTTGAAGAAGGCGAGTTGGAAGAAATTTCAACTGTCAAGGATTACTTGACAGTTCAAACTGAGGGCAAACGTGATGTTCAGCGAAAAATTTATTTTTATAACCTTG
>JAOZTN010000011.1:0-45985 GCA_029942245.1 Bacteroidales bacterium
AACCTGAGAGAGTCTGAAACTGGATCAGTATCAATCAAGCGATAATCCCAAACTGATAATCCCCTTTTTGAAATATAGTCCTGGATTTTCCCTTCACATAGTTTCTTTAACTCTGCCTTCTGCTCAAATGACAGTTTATCAATCTCTAGCGAAACAAGATCTCCTTCCTTCTTGATAATCCCATGTTTAGACAATACCCTAATAGGCATACTTTTCAATGTTCTTTCATAGTACCTAATCTGACTCTCGTCATATCCAAGGAAACTTAAAGCTATTTGCCTGACGGTGGCTGATCCACCAGAATCGACCAATATCTTTATCAGCAATGGCTGATAAATATGGCTCATCCGCATTTTCTCTTCAATGAAGCTTTTTAGCTCAATGTATTTCATGTTGGAGATCAACTAAGGATTAATCCAAATATATAAAAATAATAGATAATTGTTTTGAAAAACTTCTGATTTCGCTTTTCTGATATCAGGTATCTGACTTCCTTAGCGTTTAAATTCTCTACCGTCTCTGTTTATCCAAAAGCTTTGATTGTTAATCTCAACCTTCACAATTCCATCTTCAAAAACCTCACCGGCATTTTTGTATTTAGCAGGGATGATGATGTTGCCATTGAGGTCGATATAGCCGGAAAGGCCATTTTTTTTGTATAAAGCACGGCCTTCATGGAAGTCGGAGCAGTACTCAAATTCGCAGGGGATCACAAGCTTTCCACGGTCATCGATAAAGCCATATTTTCCACCTTTTTTTACCAGGCCCAGACCATCACTGAAAGGAGTCGCTTCCTGGTATTCGAAATGCGTGATCTCATAACCATATTCGTCGATATAGCCCCACATTCCGTTCTTTTTTACAGGTGTATATTCATTCAGAAATGAAGTGGCTGCATCATATTCGAATGCAATGATGGTTTCGTTTTCAGCATCGATATAGCCCCATTTCCCGTCTTTCTTTACTGCGGCAATGCCATAGCCAAAAGCAAGTGCTTCTTCATATTCACATGGAATTACAAGCTTGCCATCCTTATCAATATAGCCATAACTATTGCGGATCTTTACCGGGGCATATCCATCGCTAAAGATTCCTGCATATTCATAAATGGGCTTAATAGCCTCTTCCCCGTCAGCATCCATATAACCGAAGCGGTTTTTCTGTCCCACCCGGGCCATGCCATCGTGAAAAACATCGGCTACCATATACTTCATGGGGCACATTGTAATGCCATCCTTGTTAATACATCCCCACATCTTTTTTTGCATCACCATCGCCCTGCCTTCATGAAACTGTGAAGCCCCGAGATATTGGGCAGAAACAATGCGGTTTCCGCGGGTATCATAAAAACCATACTTTTTGCCTTTACTGAAGTCGATCATGCCTTCCCGCCATTCGCCCATACCTTCCAGGGTAACGGGCACCATAATAGCACCGTTCTTGTCTATCAATCCGAAAAACCCATTTTCCATCACTTTCGCGGCTCCTTCACAAAAAGGAAAGGCTTCGTCATATTCTGCTTCAATTACAACATCGCCATTGTTGTCGGCATAACCCCATTTGTCACCATCAAGAAAGGGTATTCTGTCAGCATAGTTCTGGGCACTTAGAAATAACCCAATAAGCAGCAAACTCAGGCTCAAAATTATTTTCATGCTCCAAAGATAAGAATTCATTCTTCGACCCACCGCCCACGGCCTATCGTCAATCGCCTGCTGCCTGCTGCGTACTGTCAGCTGTCATTTGTCAATTCATTCTGGCATCAGGGACTCTTCCGGCTTAACTTTATTCTATACATAAACTATAACAATGAATTATATGAAAAGAACATTTACCTTACTGATGCTCGTTTTTTCAATGATTTTTTGCAATGCGCAAAACCTGCTTAACAACCCGGAAAGTATCGTTTATGATGCTGCAGCTGATCGTTACCTCGTATCCAATTGTGGCGATGGGCAGATCGTTGCCATTGCCAGCGATGGTCAGCAGAGCTATTTCAATACAGATATGACAGCCACGCTGGGATTGCATCTTGTAGGCGATACCCTCTATGTGTCATCCAATGATGGTCCGTATTCAGGCATTGTTGGCATGCTGCTGTCAAGTGGCGACATTGTTTTCCATGTGGATATTCCGGAAAAAGAGTTGTTAAATGATATTGCCTCTGACAATGCAGGCCATCTCTATGTGACAGATAGTGAAGCTAATAAGATATTCAAAGTGAATATTGCAGGAATGAGTTATACCACACTGGTGGATGCAGGCCTGGGCTATCCCAACGGTATACTGTATGATGAGACAAACAATAGATTAATGGTATTGAACTGCCTGTTAGCCAGCCGGCCTATCTTATCAGTTGACCTGGACGACCTGACGCTTTCAACCATCGTGGAAACAGGAATAAGTGCCATTGATGGATTTACGGAGGATAATGACGGGAACTACTATTTTTCTTCCTGGACCACCGACAGGGTTTATCGTTATGATCATGTGTTTACCAATCCACCGGAAATCATAGCAGGTGGGTATACTGATCCGGCCGATATCTATTACAACAAGACCAATGATATCCTGGCCATACCGAACTTCAATGCTGATACGATTATCTTTTTACCGATCTCTCCCATGGGTGTAGATGATCCCAAACCGGCTGAAGAAGGCTACATCCGCATTTATCCAAATCCTTTCACTGAGATGCTCAATATCAACTTTGACCTTGCCGCTTCTGGTTTTACAAAAGTCTCGGTTTACAATGCAGAAGGCAGGCTTGTTGATGACTTAGTAAAGCATTATCTAAACTGTGGAGATCACTATATAAATTGGGAAAGTAGCAATCTTGAACCTGGGATATATTTTTTAGTTGTCTGCGGAGAAGGTATTTACGAGTCGAAAAAACTCATCAAGAACTAGCCCGGCCCCAGCACCTATTTAAGCATCCTTAGCATGAAGTAGTCACGGAGCCAATGTGGCAATCGTTGTGCTATCCTCAGCATCGGATTATTATTCACCCGGTAGTATCTTTTTGGCTTTGATTTTGTCAGTGCTTTCAAGACAATGGAAGCAACTCTTTCCGGTTCAACAATCTTACGTATCTCTTTTGGTGCTTTGATGGCAAAATTGTGAAGGTATTCGGAGTAAATACTATCACCGGTCCTGTTTTTCAGATCGTGAAGGCCGTCGAGAAAAGGTGTGTTGATGGCGCCCGGCCGGATCAGGATCAGCTTAGCTCCCCAGAGGGCAAGCTCATTTCGCATGCTCACGCTCAGGGCTTCCAGCGCGATCTTGGTGTTGGCATAAGGATGGAAAGCGGCAGGCAAGCGCACACTCTCACTGCTGATATTCACCACCCGGCCCTTTGTCTCTATCAGGTGAGGCAGAAAGGCCCGAACCATATTCACGGGGCCAAAAGTATTGATGGCGAATATTTTTTCCAGGCTTTCTTTGGATTTTTCAGTTATGGGAAAGAAATCCGAGACCCCGGCATTGTTAACAATGGCCCAAACCTGCAGTTCCTTTTCTTCAATCGCCATCCGCAGCGCGGCAATAGATGCCTCATCAGTCACATCCATCTGATAGGCTAAAACAGGCCCTTCAAACATGGTATTAACTTCCGGGGAGATGTCTGTTGCGACAATGGCAAGGCCCGGAAACCTTTCCATGCAGCATTTAACAATGGCTTTTCCCAAACCACCGGCCGCACCGGTAATGATTATGGCTTTTCTTAATTGTGTCATTTGATCATGAAGATACGGCGGAATTCTGAACTCTGAACTTTGAACTCTGAATTCTGAAATTATTTCTGAATTCTGATTTCGTTTTTCAAAGTTCAAAGTTCAAAGTTCAGAGTTCTTAGCTGTTTTTATACACTGCAATAACCTTCTGCCCCTGCGACTGAAGCGATTTCTGACTGGCTTCAAAGTCACGTGTGAATCCGAGGATAAAGCCACCACCGCCGCTACCGCAAAGCTTCAACGAGTAGGTTTTATTGTCCAGGCCGGCTTTCCAGCTACCGAATACCGAGTCGGGGATCATGGGCCGGAAATGTGCATACTGAAAGGCTGAAAGTTCATCCAGAGAGGAGAAAAACTGATCCGTCTTACCCTCCAGCAGGGAGTGGATACAGCGGTCGTTGAGCGGGATGAGTGTTTCCTTTATGAGTGTGTCAAATACTTTATCCTGGCATTTCTCAATGAAGAGGTTTACCAGTGGCTGGGTGATGCCCGGCTTGCCGGTATCGATCAGGAAGATGGCGCCCTCCAGGGGGAATTTATTACGGGGGATGCCCACTACATTTATACCGCTGCCCCCGTTGATCAGGAGGGGATATTTCAGGTAGCAGTTGAGCGGGTCGATGCCACTGCTAATGCCGTGGAAATAGCCTTCCATCTGGGCAAAGATGGCTTTAAGCATCAGCACATCTTCCTGCTTGAGATTGCGCCCGGATCTGATCTTGTTCAGCGCATAGCGCTCGTAGATGGCCGCGCATACAGCACCGGAACTCCCAATGCCAAACCCCTGCGGGATGGTAGACTCGAAAAAGAGGTTTTTGTCGATATCTTTTTTGAAGTGCTCCAGGTTTAGCTCACACTTCATCTCTCCCTTCTCCTGCAACTTCAACAGGTGTGTATGGTATGCCCTCAGCATCTTGTTGGAGTCGATGGCAAAGTCATGGTCGGTATAGCGGTACTTGTTCAGAAATCCCAGCTCACCCTTGAAGTGGGCGTAGGGGATGGTGAGCCCCATTGAATTACAGATCACGCTATATTCTCCAAAGAGCATGATCTTGGCGTAAAAGACTTCCTGCTTGTTGGTCATTCCCTGCTTCAGACTTTCTCGGGACCGTTGCCAATATGGTCGTCGATCCGGTATTTGTCGCTGCAATATAGCAATAATTCCTCAGTGATAAATTCCTCCACTTCAGCTGAATCACTGCCGTGGTAGAGCAGGTGCACGTTGGGCCCTGCATCGAGGGTAAAGCAAAGGGTGGTACAGCTCAGGTCACGGAAGGCCCTGATCCTGTGAATGATGTTAAGGGTATTGGCTTTCAGGAGGATATATCCCGGGGTGGAGCTCATCATTAGCGCATGCAGACCCAGGGCTTCCTGTTCCACGATACGGATAAAGTTGGGATCATCGCCTTCCTGAAGGACTTTTGTAAGGTCGTTGAAGTTCTTGTTGGCGCGCGCAAATCGCTGTTGTGCATAGGGGTGCCTGTCCATGAGCTTGTGCCCGGCCCTGCTGCTCACCACTTTGATACCCTGGTCGACAATGAGGATGGTATCACGTATATCTTTGAAGCTCTCGTTGATCTCCATCGGCAGGGGCGTGGCATATTCATCGCTGCTTCCGGGTATCTTGTCCGACTTGCCCCAGCTTACATAGCCACCGTAAACCGATCGTGCTGCACTACCTGATCCCAGGCGGGCGATGTTGGATGCTTTCTGGTAAAATTCTTCCTCTGTCAGCGTTTTCCCGGTGACTTCATATTCCATGCTGCACAAGCAAAGTGCCAGGCTGCTCATGGCAGATGCTGATGAGGCAATTCCTGCCGAATGTGGAAAGTTATTGGTGGAATCGATGTGAAGGTTATATTCTTTAAGAAAAGGAAAGATGGATGCAATAGAGCTGATATAATCGCGGGCCCGTGCAGTAAAACGCTCCTTGCGCTGTCCGTCGAACAGAAGATCGATATTGCCGTCACCCGCTTCCCATTGAAGCTCGGTGGTGGTATGACAATTGTTGAGTGTGAAGCTGAGGCTGGGATTGCTTGGAAGCTGCACACCATGCTTGCCCCAATACTTGACGAGAGCAATATTCGAAGGGCTTTGCCATGAGATCTTATTCATATTATTCTGCTTTTTAAAGTCGGATCCCAGATGCCGGATGTTGGGATATGATTTCACCAAATATCTAGCTTTTGGCACCGAGTACAAGATGGTCAAAGGAGAAGACGATGTCTAAACCTTTCTTGCTAAAATAGGGTTTTATTTGATTAAAGCCAATTTCGCTTGAGGCAAGAAGGAAATCCCCTCCCCAGGCACCGAGTGATTTAATGCTCCCCGGAAAATCAGAAAAGTGCAGGTCTTTTATCTTTGGTATGTCCAATATGCCTGACATGATCTCTTCATGCTCATCCAGCAAGGCATTGAATTCGGCCAGCTTGTTGACAGTCGTGATATCCCGCCCGATCTGTGAGATGCGGGCTTTATCAACATCAGCCACATTCTTTTGGGTGAGGTAGTGGTTTACTGCTGCAGCAGAATCCTGTTTCTTTCCCGAATAAACAAAGGCAATATTTTCTTTAAATGGCGGATCGAAGCTGACGCGCTGACGTATCGGGCTCCCCAGCACCAGGCGATACCAGAGTGGGCTGTCGCTAGTGGCACAGGCAATGTCGTAACCAGAGCCCTTCTGGGTTTTCCTGAACAGCTCATAAGAATCGATCCTGAACCATTCAGCGAGCATGCTGATCAGACTTGAACTGCTGCCCAGGCCCCAGCCAGGGTGGAAGTCAAGCTTTGTTTCAAGTGTGAAGGAATGACCCTTTCTGAAAATATCAGCGTTAAGGCGATTGGCTTCTGATAATAGTTGCTGTAGAAATAGTGCTTTCTTTTCGTCAGTGGTAGCCTTAACTTCTAAATCTGGAAGGGAAAATTCAACCTCAAACCAGCAGTCATCCTCATAATAGCTTTTCCAACTCAACAGGCTCCCTGTCTTACCGTCACCTTCTCTCCTCATCGATACATCCAGTTGCTGTCCCATGACTGTAGGAACCGCCAGAGCAAGCGCTCCCTGCAACACGAGATATTCTCCCGTGATCAGCAGTTTTCCGTTTGTATACAATGACTGCTTCTTCAATTTGTGTTGATTAGGAATTTCCTTTGCGCAGGTCTGATACAAGTGCTTTCACATTACTGAAAGACACCTTTTTATCTTTAAAATGATCTACGACATGATCCTTTTCTTCTTGGGTTACACCGATATGGTTGAGGATATTATAAAGGTGCATTTTCATGTGTCCAACCTGTATGCCTTTGGTAGTGAGTGATTTCAGTGCGCTGAAGTTGTTGGCCAGTCCACAGGCTGCTGCAATCATCATCAGCTGTTCCGCTTCCGGATTATTCAGAAGCTCAAGAGAGAATTTTGCCAGCGGATGCAGGGACGTAAGGCCTCCCACTGTTCCTATAGCAAGAGGGACGGTAAGCGAGTAACGGAATTTTCCATTTTCCAGCGATATGTCGGTCAGGGATGAATATTTTCCATTTCTTGCGGCGTAGGTATGTGCGCAGGCTTCTATGGCACGGAAATCATTGCCGGTGGCCAATACAACAGCATCGATGCCGTTCATGACGCCTTTGTTGTGGGTGCTTGCCCGGAAAACATCTTCCTGGGCTATACGGACAGCCCTTTCGAATTTCTTTACAAATTCAACGGCACTCATATTGCGATCCATTTCACCAAACTCTTCGATGTCGCACTCTACCCAGGTCCTGACAAGGCAGTCAGGAGTATAGTTAGAAAGTATAGCCATCACGATCTCACATTCTTCGCTGGCACCTGTGAACCTTTTATCTTCTTTGAGGAACCTTTTCAATAACTCTCCAAACTCTTCGAGGCAGGAGTTGATAAAGTTGGCGCCCATGCTATCGGCGGTTTCGAAGCTGGCCTTGAGTTGAAAATAATTATCGAGCTTGTCGCTCATATCCACCAGCTCTATGTCGATGATTCCGCCCCCGCGTTCACGCATATTTTCAGTGATGGGATTGGTTTCTATGATCAGCTTTTCTTTGATATCAGGCATGGCTGCACTCAGCACGTCCTTATCACCTTCCCAGACGAAATGCACCTGGCCGATCTTGGTCATGGATAAGACCTCTGCGTGAAAGCCACCCCTTTCCGACCAGAACTTGGCTGCGTTCGATGCTGCTGCGATTACCGAGCTTTCCTCGATTACCATTGGTACGAGGTACATATTGCCATTGATCACAAAGTTGGGAGCAATGCCATAGGGAAAGAAAAAGTTGGAAATGGTATTCTCTGCGAACTCATCCAGTTTTCTCTGCAGACCTGCATCCTGGTGCCAGTATGATTTGAGCTCCCGGGCCGCTTCAGCCGGATTTTCAAAATAACTGGCCGTCAGGTCGATCTTCTGCTCTTTGTTCAGCTTCGAAAAGCCTTTCCTGATTTGCTGCTTTTGCATAATGAGGGCAAAGATAGGGCTTTTGGGAATTATGAATTATAGATAATGAATTAGGGAATGGAATCCCGGGTGTCGGGTGATGAGTGCTGAATACTTCGATTTTCGATCCTCGCTCTTCTAACTTCTAACTTCTAACTTCTGATTTCGCTCTTCCTCACTACCATTCTTCCTCTTCAACTACCACCTCGGGTACCATATATGCTTTCAGTGAAGCACCAAAGTTATCCATGGCATAAACGCGGAGTTGTTCAAGGTAAATGGGCCATTGATCATTGTAGTCGCGGTGGGCAGTGTTCAGCCATTTCTCACAGGAGTATTTTGATTGTTTGGTGAGAACGAAATTATCGAGAGTGTAGCGATAGCGGCCATCTTTACATTCGATCTTGAAATAGTATTTGATCATGCCTGCGATCTTCTTCACATCCTTTTCATAAAAGACCAGTTCAAACTGGTGCTTGCCTTTGATCACACCGCTGGCGGCATCCCTTACCTGGGTCACATAAACCGGTTGTTTGAAGAAGTGGTGTAACCATTCGCCTGCACGATTGAAGAGTTCTTTCTGGGTACCTGTTTCCTCCACTACTTCCTGGAAAGTGATGAGTCCCGTATTGGGATCTACAGGGATAGCTGCTTTAACTTCTTCTGCCTCTTCCTGCCCGAAGAGGAACAAGCCGCTGAGTATGATGCTGAAGTACAAGATTGCTTTTTTCATGGTACTGTTTATTGATTTGCGTGCACTTAGAGCAAATATTGTACCGTAAAGATATAAAAAACCCCGCCGGGGGCGGGGTTTTTTTTATTACATCATGCCTGGCATACCGCCTCCCATGCCTCCCGGCATCGGTGGCATCGGAGCCGCATTTTCGTCTTTATGTTCTACGAGTACACACTCTGTGGTGAGGAGCATACCTGCAATTGAGGCTGCATTCTCGAGTGCTACCCTGGCTACTTTGGTCGGGTCGATTACCCCTGATTTCAGGAGGTTTTCATACACTTCGGTATGTGCGTTGAAGCCAAAGTCGCCTTTGCCTTCCCTGACCTTTTGTACAACAACGGAACCTTCCATGCCTGCGTTTTCAACGATCTGGCGGAGGGGTTCTTCCAGTGAGCGCCTGATAATAGCGATACCGGTTTCTTCATCTTCGTTATCAGTTTTCAGCCCGTTGATGGAGTCAATGGCCCTGATGTAAGCAACACCACCACCGGGGATGATGCCTTCTTCAATAGCCGCCCTGGTTGAGTTCAGAGCATCATCGAAACGGTCTTTCTTTTCCTTCATCTCAACTTCGCTGGCAGCACCAACATAGATCACTGCTACACCACCGGCAAGTTTCGCCAGCCTTTCCTGTAGTTTTTCTTTATCGTACTCAGAGCCTGACTTGTCGATCTGTGATTTGATCATATTCACCCTGGCTTGGATGGCGTCTTTTTCGCCTTTTCCCTTTACGATAGTTGTGTTTTCTTTATCGATAGATACTTTGTCAGCTTCACCAAGGTAAGTGATGTCAGCGTCTTCAAGTTTATATCCTTTTTCTTCTGAGATTACGGTACCGCCGGTCAATGAGGCAATATCTTCGAGCATCTCTTTTCTCCTGTCGCCAAAACCCGGGGCTTTTATAGCAGCTACTTTCAGCGATCCTCTGATCTTATTCACCACGAGGGTAGCCAGTGCTTCGGCTTCCACGTCTTCTGCGATGATGATCAATGCACGTCCGCTCTGTGCAGCTTTCTCAAGGATTGGGAGAAGGTCTTTCATCACGGAGATCTTCTTGTCATAGATCAGGATGTATGGGTTTTCATAAACCGCTTCCATCTTTTCAGTATCAGTAACGAAATATGGTGAGATATATCCACGGTCGAACTGCATACCTTCAACAACGTCAACATAAGTTTCGATGCTTTTGGCTTCTTCGATGGTGATCACACCTTCTTTCTTCACTTTGGCCATGGCCTCAGCAATGAGTTTACCAATGCTGTTGTCGTTGTTAGCAGAGATAGAAGCAACCTGTTCGATTTTCTCGGTGTTATCGCCTATCTCTTTGGTTTGTTCTCTCAGGCTCTTAATAACAGCTTTAACAGCCTTGTCGATGCCCCTTTTCAGATCCATCGGGTTGGCACCGGCCGTTACGTTCTTCAGTCCTGTGTTTACGATTGCCTGGGCAAGTACGGTGGCAGTAGTAGTGCCGTCTCCGGCAAGGTCGTTGGTTTTCGAAGCAACTTCCTTCACCATTTGTGCACCCATATTCTCAACGCCGTCTTCGAGTTCTATCTCCTTGGCAACGGTTACGCCATCTTTGGTGATGATCGGAGAACCGAATGATTTTTCTATAATGACATTACGTCCTTTGGGACCGAGGGTCACCTTTACAGCATTCGACAATGCGTCGACACCCTGCTTGAGGCCATCTCTTGCTTTCAGGTCAAAAATTATATCTTTAGCCATTGTTCTAGTCTTTTTTTAGGTTTATTTGTAATATTTTTTTAGATGATGGCGACGATGTCGCTTTCACGCATGATCATGAAGTCTTTGTTTTCGAAGCTGATCTCTGTGCCGGCATACTTGCCATATAGCACTACGTCGCCTGCTTTAACGGTCACCGGATTATCTTTAGTCCCCGGACCAACAGCTACAACAATTCCTTTTGAGGGTTTTTCCTTGGCGGTATCGGGAATGATGATGCCACCGGCAGTCTTTTCTTCAGCAGCAGCAGGCTCAATGATAACCCTATCTGCTAATGGTTTGATGTTCAACTTTGCCATTTCTTGTTATTTTATTGTTTAAATAAATTATTTCGGATTTACTTTAGCACGGTCACATTTTGTGCCAAAGCCGGAAAACAAAAAAAAATGTCAGAAAGTATGACATTCTGACATTGTAATGTTTTTTTATGTGGCTTAATATCTTATTCAGGTTGTTGTTCCGGACCCGGAGCAGGTGCAGTAGGACCCGCTGGAATAGGATCGCTGGCGCGCTCTTCGATCTGGGTAACATCATTCTGGCGTGCTCCGGTCCTTGGAATAACAAAGATGGATGCCAGACTGAGTACGAGCAGGATGATGGCCAGAGTCCAGGTAGCTTTCTCGAGGAAGTCAGCAGTTTTCCTGACGCCCATGTATTGGTTAGAGCCGGCAAAGTTCGATGCCAGACCACCGCCCTTGCTGTTCTGCACCAGCACCACGAGGATGATGAGTGCGCTGACCATGAGAATAAAAACAGATACAATTATATATAAGCCCATTGGTATTAGATTTTAATTTTCAGTACTTAATTTCTCAATTTGGGCTGCAAAGTAAGCACTTTTTTCCGGGAAATTCAAACTTAATTTGCGATAAATTTCAATGGCCTTGTCTATGTTACCCTGCTGGATGTGAACACGTGCCAGTGTTTCCGTGACCAGGCCGGGCTGATCTTCACGACTGCTACGGGCCACTTTCACGGGATCGAAGAAGTCGGGCTTCGGCCTGCTGATAGATGGTTCCTTCTTGATGAACTTCTCAATAAGCTCTTCTTTGGTGAGTACCGGATCCTCCGGCTTTGGAATTTCATCCTTTTCCAGGGCTATCTGTTTCAGGCGATTTTCAACGATCTGCTTCAGTCTCTTTAACCTCTCCTCTTCATCCTCTTCAACCACAGGAACAACAGATTCAGTTGCCCTGGCCGGCTTGACCGGCTCAGCAGCTACTTCCTCTTCTACACCCTCTATCGGGTCCACAGGTTCCGCCGATTCAACAGCTTTAACCGCTTCAACTAACTCAGGCTCTTCCGTCTGGAGGCTACGTATCAGTTCCCTGAGCCGTTTCCTGTCGGCGATATGTGCTGCAGTCGACTTCAATTGCTCGCTGTACATCACATGGTCAATTATCTTAAGGTTAAGCAAATGCAGTATCTGAAGGCTCTGACAATAAGGAAATTGTTCCGACAGGCTTTCTATACCCTGCAGCGATGCTTTATCAAGCAATGCGGGCTCTTTGATGTAAGATATGAATTGTTGCCTGTCCATATGTGTTTACCAGTTGACCACCGACTTGTCGAAGATATCCTGTATCAGCATCTCATTGATCTGGTCGATCAGGGTTTCCTGTACGTCATTCAGGTTCCGTGTACTGCGATAATCCTGATAACGTGAAAAACTACTCGTGAAGCTCTGGCTATCGTCCTGTGTATTCGTGAAGATGACATTTACCGAAATCGTTAATCTGTTCATCGCAGCTGTTTCGTCGGCCTGAATGGCCACAGGGCTGGTCCGGTAACCTGTAATTGAACCCTCGATATGCAGGTCGCCTCCTTTGGTAAGCAGTGTGAGGTTGGTCTCACGCTGGAACTTATCCCGGAGGGCATCAGTAAACTTCTGACTAAGCGTAGGCTCCACAGTCATGGCATTGTTTGGGAAGCGTTCTATGGAGATAGTCTCTGTTTCCGGGGAGATAGAGGCTCCCGTAAAAGAATAAACACCGCAGCCACCCAAACTAAATAGCAACAGCCCCAGCATTAGCAGGAGTGATGCATCTTTTATTTTTTCTATGGTGGATTGTTTTCTCACTGATCGATATTAAACTCTTTGATCTTACGGTAGAGGGTCCTTTCTGAAATACCGAGCTCTTGCGCTGCATTTTTGCGTTTACCATTGTGTCTTTGAAGGGCTTTCTTGATCATGTCGATCTCCTTCTCTTGCAGTGACAGCGGCTCTTCAACCACTTCTGAAGGATGTATGGGCTCCTCAAAGCGACTTACTTCCGATGCATGGTGTATCTCAATACTTTCCCGCATCTCTTCCATGGGGTCCACCAGCATGGAATCATGCTGCTGAATATCAGGTGATACCTCGTCATTTGAAATGCCACTCACCACCTTCTTTAACTCATGGATGTCTTTTTTCATGTCGAACAGGACCTTATAGAGAAGGTCGCGTTCCGAAAACTCCTTGTCATTGCCCTCTTTCTTATACAGAACAGGCAATTCGTTGAACTGTCCGGAGGGAAGGTAACGACGGAGGATGTCTGCATTCACCGTCCTGTTCTCTTCAATAATGGAGATCTGTTCAGTAATATTCTTGAGCTGACGTATATTTCCCGGCCAGCGGTATTCTTCCAGCAAGCGTACGGCATCGGCATCCAGTTGTGTGGTCGGCATGCGGTACTTATCGGCAAAGTCGGATGCAAATTTCCTGAAAAGCAGATGTATGTCATCCTTGCGCTCGCGCAGAGGAGGGATAAAGATCGGCACAGTGTTGAGGCGGTAATACAGATCCTGTCGGAATTTTCCGCTATGGATGGCCTCAGGTATATTGATATTGGTGGCTGCTACCACTCTTACATCGGTTTTGATCACCTTTGATGAACCTACCTTCATGAACTCCCCGCTCTCTAAAACCCTGAGCAGCCTCACCTGGGTAGACAATGGCAACTCGGCCACTTCATCCAGGAAAATGGTGCCGCCGTTCACCACCTCAAAATAACCTTTGCGGGCTTCGTGGGCACCTGTAAATGAACCTTTCTCATGTCCGAAAAGCTCTGAATCAATAGTTCCCTCCGGAATCGCACCACAGTTCACAGCTATGTATGGTCCATGTTTACGTGAGCTTTGCTGGTGGATGATCTTCGGAAAAACCTCCTTACCCACACCACTCTCACCTGAAATTAATACAGTTAGATCGGTCGGAGCCACCTGGCTGGCAATATCAATGGCACGGTTCAGTGACGGGGAGTTCCCGATGATCCCAAACCGTTGTTTCATGTTCTGAATATCCATCTATTGAGTCTTTCTGCCTCTTTTAAACATTCGTAGAGGTTTCAAAGTGTAAAGTTATGAAAAAAGTGCCTAAAATACTTAAAGTGCCTAGAGTACTTGAAGTTAGTGCTTTGAACGGGCTACTTCCTTCTTGATACGCTGGATGTGGCCACGGCCGAGGGCTTTTACCTCACAGCCAAGTTCGAAGTAGCGGCGGATGTTGTCATCGCTGAGGATACCGAAGCAATCGATCACAGCGATGGGATTGCCGGCCCATTTTACAATATTATCGGGTTCAAGATTAACGTATTGCTCATGTGGGACTGCCAGGATCATGGCGTCGACACCCTTAAGAGAGGCTTTGAGATCTTTCTCTATCACAATCTCATTCAATCCGTCCTGGTTACGAAAAAAACGCTTCCATGAATATTCGGCGCTCTCTCCATCCTGCGTCTCGAATTCATGCCAGTGATCAACATATGGGTCGTGCACATGCATGTCGGCACCCATCTCGGTGAGCTTGCGCATTACCATCTCCGATCCACTATAGCGTGTATCGCCAACATCTTCACGGTAGCTGGCACCACAAAGCAGGACCCTTGATCCGGCAATGTATCTTGACATATTACGCAGGGCGTCGCGGGTGAGCGTGGCCACATGCAGGGAACGGGTATCGTTAATATCGATGGCGGTTGGAGTGATCTTAAAGACTTGATCTCCATCGTCAAAACCTAATATGTGCTTGTATGCCCAGTATCCGAGGCCACCATCTTTTGGAAGGCAATATCCACCGATACCGGGTCCTGGAAAGATCATATTGCTGTGCGTGGGACGCATCTTAATAGCATCGATCACTTTGATCAGGTCCACACCGTTGCGTTCTGCAAAAATGCTCCATTCATTCAGATAGGCCAGTATAGTGGCTCGGTATGAATTCTCAACGATCTTGGTGGTCTCTGACTCGATAGGACGGTCCATCACTGTGAGTGGGAATTCCTCAGTGTTCAGGATCTCATGCAGGAACTTCTCTACCCTGTCACGTGCTTCCGTGGTACATCCTGAGCATACACGCCAAAAGTCACGGATGGAACTTACATATTCTTTGCCGGGCATCACACGTTCGAAGCTATGCGATAAAAGGGGTGTTTCCTTCAGCCCACGCTTGGCAAAGGCCTTTTTCAGAATGGGCCAGGCAACGAATTCTGTTGTTCCGGGAGCTACGGTAGTTTCAATAAGTGTTAGAGCAGTAGGGGGTACTTTATCGCCAATAGTTCTCATGGTGGCTTCAAGAGCTGCCATCTCTACATCGCCGGTGCGCATGTTTCCAAGGTCGTTCTTGGTGTAGTCGCACTGCACATCTACAACTACACAATCAGCAAACCGGAGGCAGTCGCTGTTGTATGTAGCTGTTAATGTCTCTGATTGTATTACGGTTCTTTCGATGAGCTCTGCCACTTCAGGGTCCTCTGCTTTCACGGGAGATATCCCCTTGTTCAGAATTGGGATTTTCCAGTAGCTGCGCACACTGGGCCGTTGGCAGCCAATCACGAACTTGGTGTTTTTGCCTTTTTCGTCTTTGGCATCAGCCACTATGGCTGCCATCACTGCCCCGACAAAGCCAACACCCATAACAACTACGATCTCCTGTCCGTTTTTCCTGGCTTTGCCAACCAGCATTTCTATACGTTTGAGTTCTTCTTCGTAGGCGGAGAGTTCGGGAAGGACAAATTGTTCGCCCTGAGGGCTGATGGAATAAACTAACTCTGTTTTACTCATTTGGTTTGGATTAAAAGGTTATGATTCTCCGGGTCTTAGCGGATACTGGCATCAAGTTCTTTTTCGAAGGCGGTGAGCATCCTTTTCATTGTCTTGTCAATGATCTTGTCAGTCAATGTTTTCTCGTCATCACGGAAAATGAAACTGACGGCATAGGACTTCTTGTCCTTGCCTATCTTATCACCTTCATATACATCGAAGAGTCCGACATCACGTAACAGCTTTCTCTCGGTCTTGAAAGCAATATCACGGATACTGCTAAAGCTTACATCCCTGCCGATGAGCAGAGCCAGATCACGCCTTACAGCCGGGTATTTGGGTACCGGTGTTGTCAGTATCCTGGATTCCCTGGCCAGTTGCATGATCATATTCCAGGAAAAGTCAGCATAATATACGTCCTGCTTGATATCAAATGCTTTGAGAAGGCTTTTGCCTACACTGCCGAAGGAAACAAGCATCTCATCATTTTTCAGATAGGCGATCCCTTCTGCAAAAGATGTTGGATCGGCAGGCCTGCTTAGGAAGGTTTCCGGATCAGCACCAATCTTTTGTAAAAGACTATGAACATAGGATTTGAGGAGGAAGAAATCTGATGGTTGATCCGCGGTATCCCAGCTTTCTTTTTGCTTCGCACCGCAGATGAAAAGCCCCAGACGTTTTTCTTCATGGTAGCCATCAAGCGGGTACTCACGTTTGTTCTTTTGCTCACGCGAGTAGATGTTGCCGAACTCAAAGAAACGGATATCCGTGATCCTTCTGTTCTGGTTGAATGCAATATTTTCGAGTCCTCCGAAAAGCAGCGTCTGCCTCATGGCATTGAGGTCCTGGCTGAGCGGATTCTGAAGCATGACTGTATTCGATTCTTCTATCGCCGGGAATTGCTTTGCATAAGCTGCTTTTGTGAGGGAGTTGTTCATGATCTCCGAGAAACCCATGGATGCCAGGAAGTCGGAAAGGCTGTTCTGCAACTTATCCGGGTCAGGCTTGGGGTGGTGAGCCAGGGAAGAGCGTATCCCGTGGGGGAAATCTACATTGTCATAACCGAAGATGCGTAGCACCTCTTCGATCACATCGGCCTCTCTGCGTACGTCATAACGATATGTGGGTATCTTCACCTCTATATCATCACCTTTTTCTGACAGGATCTCGATGTCGAGATCGCTCAGAATACTTTTCACCAGATCCACCGGGATCTCTTGTCCGATGAGCTTGTTGATATTCTTATAGTTGACTTCTACCGTCCAGCCTTCAAGAGGGTTTGGGTATATGTCAACGACCTCTGAGGATACCTTGCCACCGGCCAGTTCTTCGATCAGCAGGGCGGCCCTCTTCATGGCATAGAGGGTATTGTTGATGTCGGCACCGCGTTCGAACCTGAAGGATGCATCGGTAGAAAGACCATGGTTTTTGGCCGTGTTCCGTATCGTTGCGGGGTCGAAATGGGCACTTTCAAGGAAAATATTTTTTGTTTTTTCCGTCACACCGGATTTATTTCCACCAAAAACTCCGGCAATACACATACCAGTTTTCGCATCACAGATCATCAGGTCATCAGCGCTGAGTTCACGCTCATTCTCATCGAGAGTCACAAACTTTTCTTTTTCCCGGGCTTTCCTAACGACCACTTTTCCGCCACCAATGGCGGTTGTATCGTAGGCGTGGAGGGGCTGGCCTGTCTCCATTAAGACAAAATTGGTGATATCTACAATGTTGTTGATGGGGCGTATACCAACGGCATTAAGAAGGTCCTGCATCCATAATGGAGAAGGTTTTACTTCAAGGTCGGATATCGTTACGCCACTGAAACGCGGGCAGGCTTCTTCATCTTCAATGATCACCGGAAATTCGGCCTTTTTCTCCGGGGCCTTGAAACTCTCGACAGAAGGTATATTCAGCTTTAGGCTTCCTTTACCTTTAAGCCTGTTGATAACGGCCATTATATCTCTGGCGGTGCCGATATGGCCTGTGGCGTCGGTACGGTTGGGTGTGAGGTCAATCTCGAAGACATGGTCTTCGGTGATCTCGAAGTATGCTGCTGCCGGGGTGCCGGGAATGGCATTTTTATCGAGTACCATAATCCCGTCATGGGAGCTGCCAATTCCGATCTCATCTTCGGCACAGATCATACCTTCCGACTGTTCACCTCTGATCTTGGCCTTTTTGATCTCAAAAGATTCCTCTCCCGAGTATAATTTCGTTCCAACTCTTGCAACAACTACTTTTTGTCCGGTAGCCACATTGGGTGCACCGCAAACGATGGGGAGGGGCTCTCCGGATCCAATATTTACTGTAGTCAGGCTAAGTTTATCGGCATTCGGGTGCTTTTCGCAAGTCACGACTTCGCCAATCACGATGCCTTCAAGACCGCCCTTCACCGACTGAAACTGTTCGACTCCACCTACTTCCAGTCCGCTGTTAGTGAGTACGATGCCCAGTTCTTCTACTCCGAGGTCGATATCGATATATCTTTTAAGCCAGTTGTATGATATTTTCATCCTGCTGGTTTTTAAGCGTCATTATCCGTTTAATTTCTTCTGTATTCAGCTACATAATATCCTGTCGGATATTTTTCCAAAAACAGAGGGTAAAGGTAATGATTTTCCGTTTGCTAGCTGATAGATCCCCAATCGGGCCGGTATTTATTCAGGCTCGCCAGAGTTTGTCGCAGAAGCTTATTTTTTGCCTTGCTGAGAACAGGATCATCGTCGAGTATATCCTGGGCCAGGTTACGGGCATATTTCAGTATCTTTTCATCACGAAGCAGGTTAGCGATACGCAGGTCGACGATCCCGCTCTGCTGGGTGCCTGCCATGTCGCCGGGGCCACGCAGCTTCAAGTCGGTCTCTGCGATCATGAAGCCATCTGTTGTTTCTGTCATCGTTTTAAGACGCGTACGTGCTTCTTTTGACAGTTTATAGCCCGACATCAGGATACAGTATGATTGGTCGGCACTACGGCCCACACGTCCGCGGAGCTGATGGAGCTGCGAGAGCCCGAAGCGTTCTGCATTTTCTATCACCATAACAGAAGCATTGGGGATGTCGACACCCACCTCAATAACAGTTGTGGCTACCATGATCTTGGTTTCTCCCTTGATGAAACGCTGCATCTCATATTCTTTTACGTCCTGCTTGAGCTTGCCATGTACAATGCTGATAGGATATTCGGGCAGGGGAAAGGCCCGGCTGATGCTTTCATAGCCATCCATGAGATCTTTCAGGTCGAGTTTCTCCGACTCATTGATGAGCGGGTACACCACATAGACTTGCCTCCCAAGGGCAATCTGTTCTTTCATAAAGCCAAACAGACGGAGCCGTTTCGAATCAAAGAACTGAACAGTTTTTACAGGCTTCCTGCCCGGGGGAAGTTCATCGATTACTGAGAAGTCGAGATCGCCGTAAAGGGTCATGGCAAGGGTCCTGGGTATAGGCGTTGCTGTCATGACAAGGATGTGCGGTGGAGCAATATTCTTATAATAGAGCCTGGCACGCTGGGCCACTCCAAAGCGGTGTTGTTCATCGATGACCACCAGTCCCAGGTTTTTGAATTTCACCTCTTCCTCGAGCAAGGCATGTGTACCAATGATGATCTGCAGTTCACCGCTGCGGAGGTCTTCATGCAACTGCTTTCTTTTTGCCGCCCTGGTGGATCCGGTCAGCAATTCCACCCTGATGCCCATGGGAGCCGTCATCTCACTGATAGTTGCAAAGTGCTGGCTTGCCAGGATCTCTGTAGGAGCCATCATGCAGGCCTGGTAGTTGTTGTCGAGGGCGATCAACATTGACATTAGTGCTACCAGGGTCTTACCACTGCCTACGTCGCCCTGAAGGAGACGGTTCATCTGTATGCCGGAACCCATGTCGGCCCTGATCTCGCGTATCACCCGTTTCTGAGCATTGGTGAGCTCAAAGCTGAGGTGTTGTTTATAAAATTCATTGGTAAAATCACCAACATGCTTAAAAGCATGCCCTTTCACCTCCTGCTGTCTTCCTTTCTTTTGTTTCAGCAGACGCAGCTGAATGAAAAAGAGTTCTTCGAATTTTAGCCGGGCCTCTGCCTTTCGCAGCAATTCCTGGTTTTTTGGAAAATGTATGTTTTGAAAGGCTTCTTCGCGAGATAGCAATCCTAACTTGTCGAGGATGTCAGGGGAGAGGGTTTCCGTGATGCTTCCTTCCACCTTGAGAAGCAGGGTTTTCATCAGTTTGCTGATATTCCGGCTCGACAATCCCCTGGTTCGAAGCGTTTCCGTTTCGCTATAATGGCCAACCAATACCTGGCTCAAACTCAGATTGTCTTCATCAGGCAGCTCAACCTCAGGGTGGGCGATATTATACTTATTGTTGAAGAGTGAAGGTTTCCCGAATACGATATATTCCACTCCGGGCTTGAATTTTCCTTCAAGCCATTTAATGCCTTTGAACCAGACAAGTTCAATCGATCCTGTATCGTCGTTCAGTATGGCACTTAGACGTTGTGAGCGGGGCTTGCCCAGTTTTTTCACATTGCTGATGCTTCCCTTTAGCTGTACATAGGCCATGTCGGAACGTATTTCTGACACGCTATGGATCTTCGACTTGTCGATGTAGCGGAAGGGGTAGTACTGCAGCAGGTCGTCGAAGGTAAGTACACCGATTTCCTTCTTCAGCATAGCAGCCCTCTTGGGTCCGACGCCCTTCAGGTATTCGATGGATGTATCGAGGATATTCTGCATAGCTCACAACAAATATAAAAAAAAGCCCTCTGGGTTACAGAGGGCTTTTTTAAAATATTGTTCGGTTTAGAATTCCCAGAGGTCATGTTCGAACTCAAAGAGTTCATTTTTGATCCTTTCAGATTCATACAGGGCGTCGAGGCCAGAGGCATATTCTGATATACGCCTGTCGTACACATTCGACTCCTTGTAGATGTAACTATTAAACATCCGTTTCCAGAAAGCATCGTCATAAGTGAGCCTCATGGCATCGTTATGGCGGTTATAGATCAGTGCCCTGGAAAAGATCGGCCGTGCTTCCGGGAAGTATACCCAGAACAGTGGCTCCGTCACCTCTTCTCCGTCACGGTCTTTGATCATAACAGGGCAGATTCCGATCACCCTGACCATGATCTGAGAGCGTTGCTTGTCGAAGTACCAGTCTTCCTTGATCCTGACACGCTTCACCTTTGTGGGGTCAAAGTCGGTAAAGATCACGGTATCATACTCTTCGTAAGGCGGAAAAGGCCGTTGAAACACCCTGTGGAAAGTGTCGACCTGTCGGGCGATCACCTCCTGGTATACCAGGGGTACCAGAAACTCATCTGTTGCAGAGATATCGTATGCCGTCATGGAACCTTCTTTCAGTCCATCCATGATGATCTGCATAAAACTTCTCCAGTTGTTATGCGGCTCGATAGGATAGTAGAAATACTGGTTGATCTTCTCACGAAAATCAATCTCGCGCCAGAGCCTTTTCTGCCACATAACGTCAGCTTTCCTAAGTGGAGGATATGGCACAGGCTTCATATTGATGAAGCCGCTCCCGTCCTCAAACAGGCCGTCCACAGGAGGACTGTCAAGGATCTGGGCTTGTGCAGTACTGCTACCGAAACCGATAAGCAGGGCCACAACTCCTAGGATGATGATTAGCTTTTTCATTATAATAGTATTATGAGTGTTTAGTCAATAGTTAAGTTCACAGGACTCAACGTACGTCTTGTACCGTCAGGTCCTTGTGCCTGGATGTTCTCGAAGAAGAATTTTTGTCCCCTTCTTGAACTCCTGATAATATCCTGCATTTCGGAAGTGAAGCGGTTGCCGCTTGCCCTTTTAGGTACCCAGTCACCATTGATAATGGTACCCATGGCGAATGATGTAACTATAAAGTTGAGGTCGAACTCAAAATCTTCCATTACAGGGATAATCGCATTGGCACCAAGGAGTTCATTCCTGTTAATGGTACCGTCGACCTTACCTGCAATTTTAGCTACCGGGTCGGGAACACGTTTCACCCTGAATTCGAATGAGCCCATGTCCATCCATTGTCCTTCGTATTGAGCCTGTGCACTTACTATAGTGGAGGATACTCCGGCAGTAATACGAACAAGCCAATCGCCAGGAGCATCGGGATCAGCTACGATCTCTCCTTCTGAGATGGATGGCCTGATCATATTCTTGGCAATACCGGGAACGGAAATAGATACCGGGTTGTCAACTGCACGATAGAATACGTTCATCTTTTTGGCCGCTACCGTCAGTGATGGAGGGGCTACAATATATTCATGTGAAAAATAATGTTGCTCCAGCTCCCCTTCAGGATTGGTGATCTCGATGATACCTGCAAAACGTTGTGGGCCTTCAGAATTAGCATTCCACTCCAGTTTCACGATACCACCTTCACCTTCCCACTTCTGGGCCCTGTCCTTATTACTAAGGTTAAATTCGCTGGCGCCCTGCATAATATATACATCAGGGTTTGCTTTGTCGTCATAGGCTGCAA
Source organism: Bacteroidales bacterium (assembly GCA_029942245.1). Taxonomy (GTDB): domain Bacteria; phylum Bacteroidota; class Bacteroidia; order Bacteroidales; family B18-G4; genus B18-G4. Next base: position 22,178 of record JAOZTN010000011.1, read on the forward strand.
CGAGCACCTCTGCTTCGTATTTCTGTCCCTTAATAATATAATTGGTCTTAGGGATGATCTTGGCAGTAACTGCTTCGAATTTAAAATCGGTGAGGGAAATCTCATTGAAAAGTTCAGAAACCACATCAAATTCAGTAGTCTGTACTTCTGCAATTAATTTATTGAGAATGGTGATCTCCGCTGCCAGAATAGTATGATAGAAGTGATGCATTTCCCAGGTTTGGCTTGCACCATCAGCGTCTTCATATTCTTCATCGGTACGGAGTCCTAATTTCACACGTGAACGATATTCTTCCGGAATCAGTTCTTCCATTTGAGACCGGTAATAATCTAGTCTGTCCTTTAGGATTGTTGCATGTTTACGGTTGATGAAATAGTTGGTTGTTTGATCATACTTATCCTTTGACGGAACTTCTTTGAGATTAAGAAGAAATTTATTTTTGGATTTCTGCGGATATAATGGATCCGGTACTTTTTCCACAGTGTAATATTTCTCAAGAACAGTGAGGGAGTCTTTTCTCTCACATTCCTTTACAACAGTAAATTTCACATACTCCAAATAATCAATCATCTTCTCGCTGTACTCACGAGCAAGTTTTGCTTTTTCGAAGTGTTCTCCCACTTTCTCATGGTTCATCACGTCTTGCTGGGCAAATTGCTGATAAACTGTTCCCACTTTCTTGTGGACAATCTCATTGGCGGTGATCATACTTTCGTTCACCACGAGAAAGGCATCAAGAATTTCCTTGGAAACATTTAGGGCCAGCAATGCGGTGAGTACTAAGTACATCATCGCAATCATTTTCTGCCGAGGGGTTTCCTTATATCCAGCCATAATTGTTCAAATTTTAAGTTTTGTTAGTGCAATAGTTAGTTACTGGTGGCATAAAATGATGCTACGATTGTTGGCTTCCCATGGCATTCAGCATATTGCCGTATACCTTGTTAAGTGCAGCAACCCTGTCGGTAAGCGTATCCAGTTCCTGCTTGTAAGCAAGAGTTTTTTCGCTGGAAGCACCGAGGCTTTCCATAAATGCACCCAGTGTTTGCTGGATATTTGTTGATGTTTCAACCTGGGCGTTAGTAGCCTGAAGCTGAAGTTCGTAAGCAGCGTTAAGGGCTGACAAATTTCCTGAAATGCGTTTCAGCTCCTGTGTATAAGCTACGCTATCGCTGGAAGTGAAATCGAGTGCTTTGGCTGATTCGGCCAGTCCCTCGAGTGCACCTGCAGTGGTTTTGTAGGATACATTAAGTTCTGCTGCGGAGGCTGCTGCATTTTTTAAATTGCCAACGTATTCGCTGGTAACAATGCCTGCATCGGTCATGTCTGCGATCTTGGCTGCGTTGTCGCTCATTTTCCGCAATCCGCTACCCAGACTTTCGATCAATTCCGGTCCAATTTTGGCATTGGAAAGCATATCGTCTAATTCTTCGGTTGGTTTTTTATCTGTTCCATCGCCATGATACATTCCTGCGAGCTCCGGGTAAACGAGGCTCCAGTCAGGCTCAACGTGTGGTGGTTCGAATGCAGAAAAGAAGAAAATTAACGATTCTGTACCCAGACCAACGATAAGCATGATGTCAGCATATGGATAGTGGTTGATTTTGAATAGGGCACCCAAAATTACAAGCGATGCACCCCATCCATAAAGTTTTGCCATGAAGTTTCTAAAGCCTCTGGTCCGAACAATGTTACTTAAACCCATGATTTGATTTATTTAGTTAATGAATGTTTCTGATTTGGTTATTGTAGTTGATTTAGTTGTAAACTCTCGATGCCTTGGCAGGGTTGTCATCTTTGCTTCTGCCGAGGAATGGCTGCATGGTACGGAAACCGATGTAGGATTTCGATGTATCCTGGTATTCGTAAGCCCTGGTTTGTACCTGCAGATAGTAAGCAATATCTTTCCATGATCCGCCCTTGACAACTTTACGTTTCATCTCAGGGGGATCGTCTTCTTTCGAGTTATAGGTGTAGTTGGGGTTCATATCCCATGTGAAGTTGTAGGATACAGGGTCGAAGGCACTGGTTGTCCATTCGGCAACGTTTCCTGACATGTCGTAGAGTCCCCATTCGTTTGGTGGATAGTGACCAACAATCACCGTACGAAGACCTCCATCGTCGATATAGTTACCTCGGATAGGCTTGAAGTTAGCAAGGAAACATCCTTTGTCGTTCCTGGTGTAAGGACCACCCCAGGGGAAAGGACTATTTTCATAACCACCTCTTGCTGCCCATTCCCATTCTGTTTCTGTTGGGAGACGGAATTCAGCGACGCCAGTTTCGTCCTTAGCAGAACGCAGATAGGCATTTCTTAGCTCAGTCCTCCATACACAGAACGCCCTGGCTTGCAACCAGTTCACCCCAACAACAGGGTAATGGTCGAAGGCCGGATGCCAGAAGTATTTTTCTGTCATCGGATCGTTGAATGAATAGGTATAATCGTGGATCCAGCAAAGGGTATCCGGGTATACATTAATTATTTCTTTTCGGACATACACGGAGCGGTCTCTCATACCTTGCGGACGATTGGCAAATCCTGCATTTTCATAGTTACCGTCTTCCGACCAGTCTTTTTTGGCTGCTGCATGCAGGTCAACCCAATAATATTCGTAGAAAAGTTTCCTGGTATCGACTTCTTTCCTTCTGAAATACCTTTCGTGTTCAGGAAGGTACATGTCTTCCAGCGCATCCCTGACGGCCTGATCATCTGATTCCCAGGGCACATCTTCCCGCCAGTTTACTACCGGTGGATCGATGATTTCTCCCCTCTTAGTTTCCGTCCTGATATAGGCCGGATCAGTAATACCGTTGTCGTAGAGCATCCAACGAGCGATAGAATCCCTTACCCAGAAAACAAATTGCCTGTACTCATTATTGGTGATTTCAGTTTCATCCATGTAATAAGCGGCAACAGAAACAGTTTTTGGCTGGTGCAGTTGGCTGTAGTTAAAGTCTTCATCACCAGTACCCATGGTAAAACTCCCCTGTGGAATGAAAACCATGCCATATGGATCCGGTTGATAAAAGTGCTTCGATTTCCTCCTTACGCCAGTGAGCTCACCGTTACCGGTGTTGCTGCAGCTGTCGAGGATCATCAGAGCTGTCAGTAGTGCCATGTAGAATGGAAACTTTTTCATACTGTTATATTATTGATTAAGTAGCTAACGGTCTAGTCTTACAATTATTATTTAAGATCGCCCAAAATTAATTAATATAATCAAACGACAATAATTTTTTTTGGTTACTATAAGAAGCGAGTATTTCTGTAACTTTTTCTCCCTCTTTCCGGTTCGATCTTGAAGCAATACTTCAACATCACCTCGTGACTGCCTGATGTTCTGCTAAGGCCAAGCTGCGAGGTTGTTATGTCGTATGAATATCCAATTTTAAAGTTTTTATACTGTAATCCGGCGAGCACCGATACTGCATCCTGTATGCGGTAATTCAGTCCTCCCCAGAACATGCTTTTATACTCTAGCAATGCCGCAACATCAAGCTGTACCGAGGCTTTATCAAATTTGACCATGGCTGATGGCAGCAAGGCAAAATTTGGGTTCCTGAATAAAAACTCATAGCCTCCCTGCAGGTAAAAGGTTCTTACGAGAGTCATTCGGTACAGAAAGCTTTCTGTTGTTGTACTATCAACATTCGTAGTCCAGTTGGCCAGCTCTTTACCCTGGGTTTGCATCACCTGGTTTACCGATACACCCACATAATACTGGTCGGGCACCTCATAAACAACTCCAAGAGCCCCATCGATGAGGATCTCGCTTTCTTCACCGGATATTTGCTGGAGAAGCTGGTCATTGGGGTCAACGGCAATAAATTTGGAAAAATCCACGGAACGGTTGTTGAAGCCTACCTGGAGTCCTATGCCCAATTTACCATAACCGACTTCCCGTACGTAGGCATAGCCTATCCTCAGGGTAATGGTTTTTGTAAAGCCGATCTTGTCCTGCATCACGAGGGCAGATAAGCCACCCCGCAGTACCCTGACAGGTGATTCGATGCTGACCAGGAATGTCTCAGGGGCAACCTTGTTGCCTTCGCTGTCTTTGAATCCTGCCCATTGCTGTCGCACAAGGCCAGTAACACAGATGCCTTCGCCAATACCCGCAAATCCGGGATTGGTAAAGACCCTGTTAAACATATTTTGTGTGAACTGAGGCTCCTGTTGTGCGAACAGACCTGACCCAATAATTGTTACAAGGAACAAAAATATGGTTAATCTCTTAAGCCTCATGTTAGTGTTTTCGGTTTGCCTGTTTATTTACAGCTAAAATATAAAAAAAGTAAACATAACAGCCTACTTCTTGACTTCTTGACAAACAGGTGTGCGGCCTGCGGTAAATTTTGTCTAGCCAAATGTACTAAATAACTGCCAAATCACTCTAAGTAATTCTCCTATAATATTGCTGGTATACAATTCAGTAGAATCACTTACCAACGGTATTTCCGGAAAAGATAACGTATTCCTTGACGGTTTATTTTTCAAAATTATTTTTGATTAAGAATATCAGAAGTATGCACGCAGTTGAACACTGCCTACATGTACCGTTGAAACTTCGGGTGCTTTTCTCCCGTCATAGATCAGGCTCAGTTGGAGGTGGTCTGAGATGTTTTGCTGGTAGGACACGCTCCATGTTGCGTTTTTCCCGGTCTTGAGGCCTTCAAGCATTTCGAAGCTGAGTGAGGTGTTTTCATCACCGTTGTAGGAAATGTCGATGTAGTTGGCTTTCACCAGCAACGTGCCCTTATTTACCATGCGGTAATTTACCTCCGCACCAAGGTCTCTGATCCTGGATTCTTCACCACCCTCCTCGTTGTTGTTGTCGCGGTAGCGGAATGTTAGGCTGATCCTCAATGCCGGGCCGGGCTGGTACGACAATTCCGGAAATAATTCCACATAATCGATATCGTAATCACTGGAGGAGAAAAAATCTGACACACTGATTTTACGTCCCTGCTCACCACCAAGTTGAAGGGTGAAATCGGAAATGAAATTCCAGCGCAGGTTGATCCCATACTGAAAGAGGGTGCGCGTCTCAAAACCGTTCACAAGGTAGACTTTGTTTCTATTGCGCAGGAAGTTCATATCGAGGCCGTACTTCGGATTGTTCTTATTGAAATAGAGCGTGTTCCGAAAAGACGAATTGAGTGAGATCAGGGAGGTGTCGAGGATCTGGCTTTCGCGGATGAAGGGATTATATGCTACATTCAGGTCATCGGTAGATGTTTTATGCTCTATCCTGAACATGGTCTGGTTTTGCAGGCGGGCGAGGAACTTCAGGAAGCCCTCTTTTCCATTCCATACTGCCGCCGGCATGATATTCAATGCCTCACGAAACTGATTGGTATAGGTTTTTGTGTACTCATAACTGGGTGAAAATATACGAATGTAGTTTGCCTGATCCTTGAAGGTAGCTACCTCGAACTCATTGAGCTGCTCTATCCCATCAGCATTGTAATCGATCCACATATAGATCCCTTCTCCGCTTGGGACTTTGAGGTATGAGAAGCTCTTCTTCTGCTCCAGGCCGGAACCCACCTCGTAATAAGTGTTAAAGGTGATCGCTCCCTTAAAGAGTTTCAGGAAATATTCCAGCCTTCCAACCAATACCTGTTCAGGTTCGGCAGCACTCAGGCTTGAATCCATGATCTCCAGGTTTCTGTAGGTGAGGGTTATGCTTAAACGGTTGGATGGATTTTTTTTGAGAATGGTGCTGGCCCCAACTTCTCTGGCAAAGGTCGATGCTGTAAGCCCATTGTAGAGGGGTTTCTTATCGAGCCGCTGTTTGTAAAATACTCCGTATTTATTTACTGCCGAATCATTGTTGCTGATATATGCTTCCCATTGATTATAACTGAAACTGGCTGCTGTCAATGAATCAGTTTGTGCATTCTTAAAAGTGTTGTATTCCGATTCCTGTCGAAGGCCGATAGTAATCCACCTCAATTTCTTTGCCAGGTCAGCCTTGCTACGCAGAAAGTATGTGTTGAAGGTCTGCTGCTGCGTATTCAGGAGGCTTCCACTATACTTCAGAAAAAAACCGCTTGCATTCATATCAGCCATGAGGGAATGCATATTCCCTTTATATTCAGATCCATTATTCAGTAAATTGAAACTGTAGCCCGACACCCCATGCTTGTCGTTCTGGAATCCTATATCAAACTCACCCTGGTGCTGATCTTCATCGCTCTCCAGGTGGTCGATGTTCCAATCGCGGTTAAACTCCACCTTCCGGTATGGCTCTATAGGCTTGAAATTTTGTTTAACCCATTCATAGCGTGCTCCGGTCATCAGGTTCCAGGCGTTGACCTCCCGCCTGGTGATGCGGCTTTTCTTATCATAGGCCAGCATGACCGCAAAGCTGGTATTGTCCTCATTGTCTTTTGAAGAGAAGGTGTTTATGTCGTTATTGCTGACACTGAATTCGGAGGTGAATTTTGATTTCTCACTGAATATATAATCGATCCCCATTGTCATCATCTGAGATTTCTTCGGGGTGACCAACAGTACCACCGGAGCGTAATTCCCCTGCGGAATCCCATTTTCCGGAGCTATCCAGGCAAATACTCTTCCGTTGGCGTCGCTGCTCACCAGCTTATAATTCCCCACGTTTTCTCCTACCAGGCTGAAACCCAGTTTATACACTGCACTGTCGGGATTGGTGGAATAAACAAAAACGGAATCGTACAGCGCATTGTTTACCAGGGTATCGACCATTTTATAGCGGACCTCTTCACCAGAGAAACCTACACTGTCGATGTTGGGCCATAAGGCCCGGTTAATGCTGTCGCCGATGTTGCTTAGAAATTCTTCTTGCTCATCATTCAGGTCTTGCTGCAGGGGCTGATTTTTCAGATCCTGTTCAGAGAATGCGTTCACCCGCACATTGAGTTTGTCGTTGGTGATCCCGGTAGATACAAAGAACATGGAGCGTGCATAATCCCGTTCAGCATATTCAAATTCTACTACGATTCTCTTTTCTTTTGTGATGAGCACATGGGGTGTAAAGGTGATCTCCCCGGTGTTGTAATTGATGATATAATCGTGATCCTGCCCACGGATTAGCAATACGCCATCGATAAAAACCTTTTCTGAAGCTGCCAGCACGATAATAAAGGTTTCACCATCATTGCCGATAAGTTTATATGGCCCCTGGTTACCCTCTTCACCCTGTATATTATTCCGGGCGAATTTACCTTTGGCAACGGCTCCCGCAAACTGAACATCCATAGTCCAGGGCCGGACTCCATTTTCTTCCTTGCCCACACCGAAGCTGGTCAGGAATTCCCCTCCCTGGGCTTTTTTGTATAGGTTCATGAAATAGCTCGGTGGCCTGGTGATCTCGAAATCACCGGCAATAAGGCGTGATGTTTTGTATTTGAGCTGAATGAATACCTTGTCGAACTCCTGGATCTGCTGTGTATTCCCTTCCGGCTGAATGGGAATGTTGTTATCGGTGATGGCTGCAAGGATCTCTATCTCGCGACTGAGCTTTCCGGAAAGCTGCAGGTTGAAGCTGGAGTTGACCACAACATCCTGGCCATTGCCAAAAGAAACGCCACGGGAAATGCTTCCGCTTTTATTGAGGCCATCCGTTTTGAATATATCCGTTCCCTGCCGGCTCTGGGTATATATGAAGGGGTTCACAAAGCCCTGGTCATCAGGTTCCAGTATGGAAAAATCCTTATGCTTGTATTCCTGTGTGAAGCTGAAGGGAAAGACACGGTATGAGATATTATATGTGCCACTTTTTTCCTGCAAACTCTTTGTAGGTATCAACAAGGACCTGACAATATCGATTTCATAGGCAAGGGTGTCGACCAGCATCCCCCCGGGTCCTTGTAAACGGAAAGATCCCGGCACCATGCTCAGACTGTCGAGTGAGATGGTATCGCTGTCAAGAACGAGCGTTTTCATGCGCAGATTACTCAGATTTTGAGCCGGAGCAACAAGCCCGATCAGGAGGAAAACAAGGCTAATATATATGAGGGTTCTGTTCAAGTCAGCTTACGTCTGTGCTTATGAATAAAGGTAAAAAACGTCTGCCTATTGTGCACCGACTTTTTAATGCCTGTTATCAACCACGTAAGTTACAGTAAAACAGCCATTTATATAATAATGTAAAATTATTATGTTTTAAATTTTGCCAATTGTTTAAAGATGCTACCTTTGCCGGCCAAAATTTGGGTCATAAACATCATAAAAACTTACTTAAATGGCGTTTGTTTCTAAAGAAAAATTGTTTTCAGGAAAATGGTTCAAGGCGTACAGCCTGATCATTGTCGGGGCTTTCATTATGGCCTCCGGATTTGTATTATTCATCACTCCGCACAACATCGTGCCCGGTGGCGTGTACGGTATCTCCATCGTGATACATCACTATACGGGATGGCCTATTGGTTTAACGGCTCTGGCTTTTGATATCCCGCTCACCATTATCGGGATCAGGGTGCTGGGACCGCGCTTTGGAGTGAAAACAGTTGTAGGTTTCATCCTGACGGCTGTTTTTGTCGACTCCCTGACCTATTTCCTGGGAGCGAAAGCACTGGTGCCTGACGATATTTTACTGTCATCCATCTTTGGTGGCGTTTTCATTGGCTTAGGCCTTGGCCTGATCTTCAAGTCGAAGGCAACATCCGGTGGCTCCGACATCGTGGCCATGATCATTTCGAAATACACCAAATTGCCTCTGGGGCAGCTGATGATATATGTGGATTCAACGATTGTACTGGTGGGCCTGTTTGCCTTCCAGGATTGGACCATACCTCTTTATTCTCTTATTGTAATTTATATTGCGGGCAAGGTTGTCGACCTTGTTCTCCAGGGAATCTCCTATGATAAGACCCTTTTCATTATCTCTGATAAACACGATGAGATTCGTAATAAGATCATCAATGACCTGAACCGTGGCGGAACCTTCCTTAAAGGGGAGGGGATGTATAATGGGAAAGAGAAATCCATTATTTATACCGTATTGAATCGAAGGGAACTGGCCATCTTGCAGGACTTCATAAACAACATAGATCCCGAAGCATTTTTAACGGTAATCAACGCCAATGAGATCCTTGGAAATGGGTTTAAATCACTGCACGATAAGGTAGCCGAATAGGCGCTAAAAGTCGCCGTTGATCCATTTAATAATGTCATTGCCGTTGGCGTAGATTAGCAGGGCAAATATCAGGATCATACCCACGACCTGGGCATACTCCATAAATTTATCGTTGGGCTTTCTGCGGGCAACTATTTCATAGAGCAGGAACATGACGTGGCCTCCGTCGAGTGCAGGTATAGGCAACACATTAAGGATGGCCAGCATGATCGACAGGAATGCTGTCAGCCGCCAGAAACGCTCCCAGTCCCATTCACCCGGAAAGATACTGGCAATGGTACCAAATCCACCTACTGATTCATAGGCTTTCACTTCCGGTGAGAAGAGTAAACGTAGCTGTTTAAGGTAGTTGCCAATGCCTTTGAAGCCCTTTACGATTCCTGCAGGTATGGCTTGAAAGAAGTTATAGTCACGTGTGTTGAATGCAAAGAATTTATCCGGAGAAACCCGATAAACTCCGATAACGCCTGTTTCGGGAACAGCAAAAGCAAAAACCAGCGTGTCGCTGCCACGTACGGTTTCTATTTCAATGTCTTCCCCTTTCAGTTTTGGGATCTGATGGATATATTCGTTAAAATATTCCATGGGTTGTCCGTTGAGTTGGATCAACCTGTCGCCGACTTGCATGCCGGCGGCTTCAGCCGGAGAGTTTTCACCAAATTTCTCCACTACGTATGGGAATCTGGCGCTGATGAAATCTGGATTTCTATGCTTTACCAGCTTGCCCAATACACCATCGGGGATGGGCACATTCATGATCATGCTGTCGCGCTGAACGAGGATGTAGTTGGCTTCATCGAGGATCAGCGTGATAGGGATCTGGCCGAAATCTTCCACAACTTTTCCATCGATAGAGATGATCTTGTCTCCCTCGCGGAGTCCCATCTCCATACCGAGAGAATCCACAGAGATACCATATTTGTTGGCTTCTGTAGTGGGCAAATAGCTTTCTCCCCAGCTGAACAGGAGAAAGATATAGATAACCATGGCCAGGAGAACGTTTACGATTACGCCGCCAAGCATGATGATAAGCCGTTGCCATGCCGGTTTCGACCTGAACTCATATGGTTTAGGTGGCTTTTTCATAGCCTCTTTGTCCATAGATTCATCGATCATTCCACTGATCTTAACGTATCCCCCCAGCGGGAGCCAGCCGAGGCCATATTCTGTTCCTTTAAAGTTGAATTTAAAGATGGAAAACCACGGGTTGAAGAAAAGGTAGAACTTTTCTACCCTGGTGCGAAAGAGTTTTGCTGCCAGAAAATGTCCCATCTCGTGAAAGACCACAAGGATGGAGAGACTGAGCAAAAGTTGTATTATCTTAATGAGTACTTCCATTGTAATTCCTGATATAGTTTTCGGCTAATGCTCTTGCTTCTCTGTCGGTTTCTACAAAGTCGTCGTATCCGGGTTGATAGATCCTGCTGATATTATGCATACATTTTTCAATGATATCGGGCATTTGCAGGAATCCGATCTTCTTTTCCAGGAAAGCGCCGACTGCAATCTCATTGGCCGCGTTCATGGCACATGGGATGTTCCCACCTGCTTCCATGGCTTCAAAAGCGAGTGCAAGATTACGAAATTTTTTGATATCCGGGGCCTCAAAACTGAGTGTTGTATGATCTGTGATGCTGAATCTTCCATGATTGGAAGGCAGGCGGTCAGGATAGCTGAGAGCATACAGGATCGGAAGGCGCATATCGGGCCGGCCCAATTGCGCTTTTACGGACCCATCGTGAAATTGTACCATGGAATGGATCACCGACTGCGGATGTATGACTACTTCTATCTGTTCTGGCTTCAGGCCGAAGAGCCATTTTGCTTCGATCACTTCCAGGCCCTTATTCATCATGCTGGCCGAGTCGATGCTGATCTTATCGCCCATATCCCAGTTGGGGTGTTTGAGCGCAGCTTCGGGGCTGACATGTTCAAGCAAGGAAAGCTCTTTTTCCCGGAAAGGGCCGCCGGAAGCGGTAAGAAAGATTTTTTCAACCGCATGAGCAGATTCGCCGGCCAGGCACTGGAAGATGGCGGAATGTTCAGAATCGACAGGGATGATCGGGCTGCGGTGCTCCTTCACAAGTTTGTTCACAAGTTCGCCGCCTACGACGATGGATTCCTTGTTGGCCAGGGCGATGGCCTTGCCTGCTTTCAAGGCATTTATGGTAGGCTCGAAGCCCGCAAAGCCAACGATGGCATTCAGCACTATGTCAATTTCGCCGGAACTTACAAGCTGGGCCACGGAATCATTCCCGGCAAACACCTTTATGTCGAGGCCGGAAAGGGCTTCTGATACTTCCTCATAGTGATCTGTGTTGGCAATGACAACTGTATTCGGTTGAAACTCCCTGGCTTGACGGATCAGTTCGCCGGTATTGTTTCCAGCAGTAAGTACTTCAATTTCAAAATTGTCCAGATGTGTGCGCACGATGTCGAGCGCCTGTATGCCAATGGAGCCGGTTGAGCCTAATATTGCGATCCGCTTTTTATCCATGCTTGTATGCTAGAAAGACATATATTCTTCCGGGTCAACGGGTGTTCCGTTGTGCCAGAGCTCGAAATGAAGGTGTGGCCCTGAAGATAATTCTCCGGAATCGCCGCTGACGGCAATAGGCTCACCAGCCTTGATAAAATTACCCAGGCTTTTCAGAAGCTGTGAGTTGTGCTTGTATACAGAGACAAAATTCCCGCTATGCTGAATGGCAATAGTGTGACCGGTCTCTGAGGTCCAGTCGGAAAAGATCACCGTGCCATCCAGCACCGACATGATCATGGCTTCCTCACTGGCAGCGATGTCGATGCCGAAATGCTTTTCCGCCAGGTTGAACTTATTGATGATAATACCATCCACGGGTTTAAAAAATACAATATCACTGATGTTTATAGCCCCATCATAAAGATCTTCCGATTCATAGAAGAAGAGATTATATTGTGTGTTGGCATCATATTCTGCCCGCATGATGGAATCTTCCGGAGAGGATTCCATGGTGATGCTGTCGTAATTGACCATGGCGTTCCGTTCCGGCCTGATAGTATCAACGATTTCCCGCCCTTCGATAATATTTTTTATGTTTTGCAGATAAATATCTTTCGAACGTAAAGCGATCTCCAGGGAGTCGGCCCGGCGTTCAAGGCGGTATAGCTTGCCCGGGATGTTTACATCCATATAACCCGGAATATATTCGCGTATGGGCGTGAAGGCAATAATGAAGATGGTAATGGTAATAAGGACAATAGATATAGTAACGGTAAGCAGAAAAACATTCAGTCTGGAAAGCCTGAATGAGAGGCGTTCTTCGAAGGTTTCATTATTCATGATCACCAGGCGGTACTTATCGCGCAGCTTGGTGTACCACTTCCGGTTATTTTTCTTTTTCCTGACCATCACTGAAGTGCATTGCGTTTTGCAAATATCGTATATTTGCAGCTATCTATAATAATTATTAAAAAATTTAGTTAATCAGTACATACCCATAGATATTGGACAGGAGTAAGGCATATCGTTTTTTTGGGCGGACCCTGATATGGGGACTGTTATTGGTAATGGTGGCATGTTCTACGAAGAAAAACACCGTCACTCGCAGATGGTACCATAATCTCACCTCACACTATAATGTATACTGGAATGGCAAGGAAGCCATGATCCAGGCAGAGAAAGATCTTGATCAAAGCATACAGGATAATTATCATATGATCCTGCCTATGTTCAATTATGGTACGGAGCAGGAATCCAAGACCGTTACCCCACTTCTCGACAGGTCCATTGAAAAAGGATCGAAAACCATTTTAAAGCATTCCATGCGCTTTGGCGGTAAAGAATACGTGAACTGGATCGACGATGCCTATCTGCTGATCGGGAAAGCCTATTTTTATAAACAGGATTATTTCAGCGCAAGGCGTTCATTCAGCTTCATCATGCGCGAATATGAAGACAATCCTATCAAGTATGATGCTATGCTCTGGCTGGCTCGTACTTATATTGAAATGGAGCAGTACGAAAAGTCTGAGCCCCTGCTCAACCTGATCGAACTCGATATGGCTGAGGCAGAGACCAAGATCCCAACAGATGTTTATAAATACTTTCCCCTGGTTTATGCGGATCACTACATCAAGCAGGAAAAATACGCTTATGCTACCGATTTCCTCTATGATGGCGTCATGACCATCGGCAATAAAGACCTGAAGACCCGGGCTAAATTTATCCTGGCACAGGTTTATCAGGAGGAGGGTGAGCTTGATCTTGCATCGCAATTATATGCTGAGGTGATCAGGCGTAACCCGACCTATGATATGGCCTTCCAGTCGAAGATCAACATGGCCAGAGCCTACGAGGCTGATAACGGCGACAGCAAGACCATTCTCAAGTATCTGAACAGGATGCTTCGTGATGACAAGAACATTGATTATCAGGATCAGATCTACTATGCGCTTGCTGAAGTGGCCTTTAAAGACGGCCAGGACAGCCTGCAGATCAAATACCTGGCCTTATCCGTGGCACGGAGTGTGAATAACAACTACCAGAAATCTACCTCCTCGCTGGAGCTGGCCGACATTTATTTTGCCATTCCGGAGTATTCGCTGTCACAGGCCTATTATGATACCGCTGTGACCTTCCTTCCGCTCGATTATCCAAATTATATGGAGATCAGGAATAAGGCAGATAAATTATCCGAGCTTGTAACGAACCTGCAGGTGATTGAATTGCAGGACAGCCTTCAGATGCTGGCCTTTATGTCAGAAGCGGAACGATTTGCGGTTATCGATAAGATCATTATCGATCTGGTGGAAGAAGAACGACGGGTAGCAGAGCAACAACAGCTTGAGCAAAGCCTGGCTTCATTCGACCAGGGGCCTCAGGGATTTACACCCGGAACCCCTATAGGAGGTGCCAAGTGGTACTTCTATAATAACGTTGCAATGAGCAGCGGCTATTCTGAGTTTGTGAGGAAATGGGGAAGCCGTGAGCTGGAGGATTTCTGGCGGCTTAGAGACAAGCAGATCATCAACTTTGCACCGGATGAGATCCTCGATGAAACCCTCGACAGCCTTGCTCAGGCCGGCGACACCCTTGGCATCAAGGCTCTTGATGCACATAACCGTGAGTATTACCTTAAAGATATTCCATTTTCCGAAGAGGCGCTAAGCCTGTCGGATAATGCCATCGCAGAAGCCCTGTATAACCTTGGGCTGATCTATGCAGAGGGGCTAAATAATACCCCTAAATCGATAGAGTCTTATGAAGAACTTATCGAACGCTACCCTGAGGACCCGAACAAGCTGAGGGCCTATTATCAGCTATACAGGCTGAATCTGGATATAAATAATGTTGATAGGGCAGAGTATTACAAGAACCTTATCGTGAACGATTATCCTGAGAGTGATTATGCAAAGATCATCCAGGATCCTGATTACTTCAAGAACCAAATGGAGCAGGAATCGGCAGTGGCAACACTTTACACCAAAACATATGAAGCGTATGAGAAGGGACAGTATTTTACGGTGATTGGTAATGCCGACCGTGCTTTACGTACCTATGGTGACAGCGCAGACCTGATCCCGAAGTTTCTTTATCTGAAAGCCTTGTCGGTAGGTAAGGTTGATGTGGTGGATTCACTGGCTGCAGTGTTGAAAGTGATCATCGGCGATTATCCGGCCAGCGAGGTGAGCCCGATGGCACAGGACCTGCTGAATTATATCGCGAAAGAACGTCCCGATCTGGGTACCGGTTTTGCCTCCGCCTCGGTGGAAGAGCCGGAATTGATATCACCATATTCATATGATCCGGAAACTGACCACCTCTACTTGCTGGTGGTGAAACGTGCTGCGATCAAGCTGAACGCGATGAAAGTAAGGATCTCTGACCACAACAAACGCTATTTCAGCATACGCGAACTGACCATCAATAGTGTATTGCTTGACGATATCAGGTATATGATCACAGTGGGCAACTTCGAAAATGAAGAAGATGCCATGGAATATTTTAATATGATATCAGGTGATGTGTACGTATTTGGCGAACTCGGAACCGGGAATTATACTGAAACTGTGATCTCAATGAAGAACTACCCCATCTTTTACCGTGAAAAAGATGTAGACTTGTATAAAGAATTCTTTGAGAAGAATTATATCAACGATTAGACGCAAACCGACAGAATCAAACAACAATGGCAAAAACAACAAACGGCGACACACAATCTGTGAACATGCTCGGAGCAGGAACCACGATCAAGGGAGATATCCAGTCGAATGGCGACTTCAGGATCGATGGAACGCTAATAGGATCCATTCATTCCAAAGGTAAGATCGTGATCGGTCAGACGGGCCATGTGGAGGGAGAGGTGAACTGCAGGAATGCTGACGTTTCCGGCCAGGTCAAAGCACAGGTTATCGTTACTGAATTATTAACCTTAAAGGCATCAGCCAAGTTGGCAGGTGAGATCACAACCAGCAAATTGTCGATCGAACCAGGTGCCAAATTCTCGGGTACCTGCAACATGAGTGAATCAGGTACCAGGGTAGACAAAGCTGCCCTGAATGAAACAACAAGCCTCAAAGAAGGAGAAAAGAGCGCTTAAGGCCTATACCAGGTATTCCTCTATCGCATTCCAAATGCTGGCAATCATGCTGGCAGGAGTGTTTGGTGGACGGGAACTGGATAAGTGGGTTGAATGGGATTTTCCGGTCTTTACGCTTGTACTTACGATCCTTGCAGTAATTCTGGCCATATATACCGTCATTAAAGACCTGATTCGAAAATGAATTATAAAGATACATTACTACGGTTTGTTAAGTTACTTGTTATCACGACAGTGATCATCGTGATCGTGGGAGTTATATTTTACTCCCTGACCCCTGCTGAATATTATAGCTACACTTTTCCTTACTTGCTTGTGTTCTTTATGCTCGCTTCAGTATTGGTGTATCATTTCATGCTGAAGGCCATGGAGAAACGACCGGCGAGATTTGTAAATATCTTTTTGCTCACAACCATGCTCAAACTATTTGCCTATCTGGCCGTGATGATCATCTTTGCCCTCTTGAATCGTGAAGATGCCAGGGCTTTTATAATTACCTTCTTTATCCTCTATATGGTTTATACTATAGTAGAGGTCTCTGCCCTGCTTAAGGTGAACAGAGATTTTGTGCATTAGCAATGAATACCGCACCTTGCATCAACGAGAATATTTAAATAATTTACTGTTATGGCTAACAATGATAAATTACTGGATTACGAAAGGATCGACAGCTATGATCCGGAGAAGATAGAAAAACTTCAAGGACATTATTCTGAGATACTGAAACTGATAGGGGAGGACCCGGGGCGGGAAGGCTTACGCGACACTCCCCAGCGGGTAGCCAAAGCGATACAGTATTTTACTCATGGTAATGATGTTGACCCTGTTGAGATCCTGAATTCAGCCAAGTTTAAAGAGGATTACAGGGAGATGGTTATTGTTAAGGACATTGACGTGTTTTCAATGTGTGAGCATCATATGATCCCCTTTATTGGTAAGGCCCATGTAGCTTATATTCCCGACGGATATATTACAGGCCTCAGTAAGATTGCCAGGGTAGTTGAGGCATACAGCAGGCGCCTGCAAGTGCAGGAAAGGCTTACCACACAGATCAAGAATGCCATACAGGATACGCTGAACCCTCTCGGAGTAGCTGTTGTTATTGAAGCAAAGCATCTGTGTATGGTCATGCGTGGGGTAGCCAAGCAGAATTCCGTTACCACTACTTCTGACTTTACCGGCGCATTTAAACGCCAGGAAACCCGTGCGGAATTTATTCACCTTCTTGGGATGGAACTTCATTAAATTTTTAATTAACTAATAAATACTGATCATTCATTCATTGCTAACACTCTTTATTAAGCATTAATCATTAGGCTATCATCATTCTAATTGGTATCAGGGTGATGAAATATTCAGAATCTTTAGATACGATTGCAGGTTACAATAATATCTCTATTTTTGCACCTCAATTTGGGGAAACCCGATAACACGATTATAAGACACGAGTATGAAGGCATATGTTTTTCCGGGCCAGGGGGCCCAATACCCGGGCATGGGTAAGGACCTTTATGAAGGTTCAGATCAGGCAAAGGAGCTTTTTGAGAAAGCCAATTCCATCCTGAAGTTCAAGATCACTGAGCTGATGTTTAACGGTACCGATGAAGACCTCCGCCAAACCAGGGTAACACAACCTGCTATCTTTCTTCATTCAGTGATCCTTTCGAGGGTGCTGGGTGATGATTTCCAGCCTGATATGGTTGCAGGGCACTCATTAGGTGAATTCTCTGCGCTGGTAGCCAACAAAACCCTCTCTTTTGAAGATGGACTAAGACTGGTTTACAAAAGGGCTATGGCCATGCAAAAGGCTTGTGAAATGGAGCCATCTACCATGGCAGCAGTACTGGGGATGGAAGATAAAGAGGTTGAAAATATACTCAAGAATATCGACGACATCGTTGTTCCCGCAAACTATAACAGTCCGGGCCAATTGGTAATCTCCGGTAGTGTTTCCGGTGTAGAAAAAGCATGCAAGCTATTAGAAGAGGCCGGTGCAAAAAGGGTGATTCCCCTGAAGGTAGGCGGTGCTTTCCATTCTCCCTTTATGGAACCTGCCGGACAAGAGTTGGCAGAGGCTATCAATGCCACCAAGTTCAACAAAGGAATTTGTCCGATCTATCAAAACGTAACAGGGCAATCGGTTACCGATGCAGAGATCATAAAAAAGAATCTCATCGCACAGCTGACTTCTCCTGTAAGGTGGACACAAATCTCGAGGAATATGATCGCTGATGGAGCTACCGATCTGGTTGAAGTTGGACCGGGTAACGTATTGCAGGGCCTGGTGAAAAAGGTGAAACGCGACATTACGACCTCCAGCGCCACTATGCCGGAATAATTTCCAACTTCTTATTTCTGATATCTGGTATCTGACTTCTATCTGTCCGTGTACATCTTATCGTAGTACTTCTGATAGTCACCGGAGGTGACATTGTTCAGCCATGATTCATTGGCGAGATACCATTCGACAGTTTTTTCTAGCCCTTCATCGAACTGCAGGGAAGGTTCCCATCCCAGTTCATTCTGCAGTTTGGATGAGTCGATGGCATAGCGGAGGTCGTGGCCTGCCCGATCGGTAACAAAGGTGATCAGCTTTTCTGATGTTCCTTCTTCACGCCCCAACTTTTTGTCCATGATCCTGCAAAGGAGCATAACAAGGTCAATGTTCTTCCACTCATTGTTTCCACCTATATTATAGGTTTCACCAAGTTTCCCCTTATGGAATATCAGGTCGATAGCCGCAACATGGTCTTCAACATAGAGCCAGTCGCGAACATTAAGGCCCTTGCCATAAACCGGCAATGGCTTATCGTTGCTGATGTTATGGATCATGAGGGGGATCAGCTTTTCAGGGAACTGAAATCCTCCATAATTATTTGAGCAGTTTGAAATAACTACCGGAAGCTTAAATGTGTGATAATATGCCCTTACCAGGTGGTCGGAACTGGCTTTCGAAGCCGAATACGGACTACGGGGATCATATGCAGTAGTTTCGGTAAACAGCCCGCTATCACCCAGTGAACCGTAAACCTCATCGGTTGATACATGATAGAAAAGATGCTTGTCCATCTCATCATGCCATTGCTTACGGGCAGCATTGAGCAGGTTTATGGTACCGACGATATTCGTATAGATAAATTCGGTAGGGTTGCTGATCGACCGGTCGACATGCGATTCTGCCGCGAGGTGAATCACATCATCAATCTTGTGATCTTCAAAAACCTTTTGCATCGCTTCTTCATCATTGATATCGGCTTTCACAAAGAGGTAATTCTCCTTATCCTGTATATCGAGCAAGTTTTCCAGGTTCCCTGCGTAGGTGAGCTTGTCGAGGTTGATGATACGGTATTCAGGGTATTTGTTCACCATGAGTCTCATGAGGTGGGATCCAATGAAGCCGGCGCCGCCGGTAATGAGCAATGATTTCATATGCCAGGTTTTATTTGTTTCTTTCTTTCAGTGCCTGTTCCCAATCCCAGGCCGAGCGTGTCATCTCATCCAGGTCACGGGTTGCTTTCCACCCAAGTTCTTCGTTGGCATAGCTTGTATCGGCCCATACTTTCTCAATATCACCAGCTCTTCTGCCAACGATCTCATAGTTAAGCTTCATAGCGGAGACCTTCTCAAAAGACTGGATCACCTCCAGAACAGTAAATCCGTTTCCTGTCCCGAGGTTGAAGACCTCCCAGTCCTTCTTTTGCTTTCCCTCTATCATTCGGCCAAGTGCTACGACATGGGCTCTGGCCAGGTCAATCACATGGATGTAATCCCTGATCGGGGTTCCATCCTTAGTATTATAATCGTCACCAAACACACTCAGTTTTTCCCTTTTTCCAATCGCCGTCTGGGTGATATAGGGGAGCAGGTTATCAGGCACGCCAAGTGGCAGCTCACCGATGATAGCCGACGGATGCGCACCAATGGGATTGAAATAGCGCAATGCGATACAATGCAATCCTGATGCCTTCACCTCGTCGAAAAGAATATCCTCCGCGATCTTTTTTGTATTCCCGTAGGGCGATTCTGCATCCTTCCGGGGAGTTGTTTCCTTAACGGGAAGGGTTTCCGGCTGTCCGTAAACGGTGCAGGAAGAGGAGAAAACGAAGTTCTTAATATCATATTTCTGCATTATCTGCAGCAGATTGATCAGGCTGAAAATGTTGTTCCTGTAATATTCGAGGGGGCGCTTGACCGAATCACCAACCGCCTTCAGGGCTGCAAAGTGAATGATGGCCCTGATATCGGGATGCTTTTCGAATAATCCGATGCATTGCCCATGATCGCTGAGGTCGACCTTTTCAAAGGCCGGTAATACCCCGCTGATCTTTTCAATGGCATCGACCACATCCCTGTCGGAATTGATCAGGCTGTCTGCTATTACCACCTCATAACCGGCTTGCTGTAACTCAACAACTGTGTGTGAGCCAATATATCCTGTGCCGCCGGTAACAAGAACCTTCATTTTATTTTTCCAAAAATTCGATTACGGATGAAGTAATATGTTTAAGTTGCTCTTCATCCAGTTCAGTATTCATAGGCAAAGATATGACCTTTTCTGAAAGCATTTCAGTTACCGGGAAGTCGCCTTTCTTGTAGCGTGGGTCGAGATAAGCTTTTTGCATGTGCAATGGCACCGGGTAATAGATCATAGCCGGGACATCCTTGCTCATCAGGTGCTGCTGTAGTGCTTCACGGTCGATGCCTTCGGTAAGCAGGGTGTACTGGTGGAATACATGCGTTGTTTTTGCCCAGCGTTCCGGTATTCTCAGCTGTGGATAATCTTTGAATGCATTGTCGTAGTAATCTGCTGCCCTGTTTCGTTCAGCTGCATACTCATCGAGGTGCTGGAGTTTTACTTTAAGGATGGCAGCCTGTATGCTGTCGAGTCTTGAGTTTACTCCAATGATATCGTGGTAGTAGCGCACTTTCATACCATGGTTGACCACAGAACGCATTTCTTCTGCCAGCTTATCGTTATTGGTGAAGATGGCACCACCGTCGCCATAGCATCCCAGGTTTTTAGAAGGGAAGAAAGAGGTGCAGCCGATCTCACCAATGCTGCCTGCTTTCTTACGGCTGCCATCGTTGAAAATATAGTCGGCACCAATGGCCTGGCAGGTGTCCTCAATGATGAAGAGGCTGTGCTTGTCAGCAATCTTCTGCAGAGCTTCCATATCGGCACATTGTCCGAAAAGGTGCACAGGCACGATAGCTTTGGTTTTGGATGTTATCGCCTTTTCTACGGCGAGAGGGTCAATATTGAATGTGTCCGGTTCAACATCAACAAGAACGGGAGTAAGTCCCAGAAGGGCAATAACCTCAGCAGTGGCAATAAATGTGAAAGAGGTGGTGATCACCTCATCACCGGGCTTCAGTCCCAGGGCCATCATGGCAACCTGAAGAGCATCTGTACCATTGGCACATGGGATCACATGTTTAACACCCAGGTAAGCTTCCAGATTAGCCTGGAAATTATGTACGGCAGGGCCATTCACAAAGGCACATGAATCAACCACTTCCTGAATACCTGCATCGATCTCGTCTTTGATCTTGAGATACTGGTTGCGCAGGTCGACCATTTGAATCTTTTTCATTCTTATTGAATTATATTGTTAATTTATTAACGACGTTATTTCGGCTGCAAATTTATATATATTCTAACGCCTGTGGAGTATAATTATTCTAAATTAGACAAAGGGCTTTAGGCCTTGGGCTTTGGGATGACTATTGACATCCATATATAGCCCCGGCTTATTGCACAAATTTGAACTTTGGTGCGTAGGGATCATACGCAATTGGTGTTTTTTTCGTTATTTTGTTGAACCATGAGAAAACTATTACGCCCTTTATTCATGCTTGTCTTTGTAATGCCAGTATTTCTTGCTTCCGGGCAGGTGAACGTAAGGGACTCCGCCATATACACTCCCATTATTTATGCTGCGTACAGTATTAATATGCTGGGAGGTGATATTGCCGATATGTACGGGGCATCATCAACCCTCGGGGCAGGCATAGGGTACAAAACAAAGAAGAATGTCTATTACAGCTTTGAGTATAATTACCTCTGGGGTGGTAATGTAAAGCAGGGAGATGAGATCTTGCAATATATTCTTACCCAAGACGGTCAACTCATCGGACAGAGCGGAGAATATGCGATCTTCCAGTATTTCCTGCGCGGGCATACCGTTTGGGGAAGAGTAGGGAAATTGTTCCCGGTTCTTTCTCCGAATCCAAACTCCGGCATCCTGCTGCAGGGAGGCGGTGGCTGGGTACAACACAGGATGTTTGTGAGTGTACAGGACAATACCGCACTTCAGTTGAAAGATGATTACAAAAAAGGGTATGATCGCCTCCACAGTGGATTCGGACTCACACAATCCATAGGGTATCTTTTTCTGGGTGACTCCAGGATGTGGAATTTTTATGCAGGCTTTGAGTTTTCGCAAGCCTGGACTAAAAATCAGCGCGACGTGAATTTCGATACACGCGTTAAGGATGATACACAGAAACTGGATCTTTTTTACGGCTTTAAGATCGGCTGGGTCATTCCAATGTACAGGCGTGCACCAGTAGGCTACTATTATTAATCAGTATCGGTAAAGATGCCTTTCTTATATACTTTCGGCATTGCTTTGTATAGCTTGTTAATCAGGCTAGCTGCTCCTTTTAACCCCAAAGCACGCGAATGGGTTGCCGGGCGTAAGGGATGGAAGAATAAACTCTCGGGTGCTTTTCAGGATACTGATAAGATCGTCTGGTTTCACGCAGCATCACTGGGAGAATTTGAACAGGGCAGGCCGGTGATGGAAGCCTTTCGGCGAGCCTTTCCCAATCATAAGATCCTGCTGACTTTCTTTTCTCCTTCCGGTTATGAGCAAATGAAGGATTATGTTGGAGCTGACGTAGTGATGTACCTTCCTGCTGATTGCTCGCGTAATGCTAAATATTTTGTCAGGATACTAAAGCCGGCCATGGCGGTATTCATCAAGTATGAATTCTGGTATAACTACCTGACTGAATTGAATAGAAGTAAAACCCCTGTTATATTCATCTCGGCTCTCTTCAGAAGTGGGCAGCCCTTCTTTAAATGGTATGGCGGATGGTTCAGAAAAAAATTACGTAATATCAATCATTTCTATGTTCAGGATGAACATTCAGCCGATAAACTGAAAAGTATCGGAATAGATCAGATCACTATCAGTGGTGATACTCGTTTCGACAGGGTAGCAGATATCCTGGCAAGCAAAAGAGGGAATGCTGACATTGAAAAGTTTTGCAAAGGGTATAGTGTCCTTCTGGCAGGCAGTACCTGGCCTCCCGATGAAGAGATACTAGCAGCCTTGCCGGCGCGTTTCCCGGAACTGAAGATCATCATTGCCCCGCATGAAGTTAAGGAAGATCGGATAAGACAACTGGCCGCTACCATGAAGCTTAATGTTGCACGATTTACCAGGGATGATCCTGCATCCTGGCCTGATAAGCAAGTACTGATCTTAGATACGATCGGGATATTGTCTTCTGTTTACCGCTATGCAGATATCGCATACATAGGCGGAGCTTTTGCAACGGGATTGCATAACATCCAGGAGCCTGCTGTAAACGGCATGCCTGTGATCTTCGGTCCGAAATATGATAAATTCAGGGAAGCTGTTGCCCTGGTCCGTGACGGTGGTGCCTACTCCATCAATTCATCTTCTGAGATGCTTGAACTGCTTGACGATCTGCTTTATGATACTGTCACATACAATGCTGCCTGCGAAGTTAGCAAGAAGTATATGCTTGAACAAACAGGAGCTACAGAAAAAATACTAAACGGAATCCGTACCTACTTATAAACACATTTATAGGCTGTTTCTTCCTTCACGATCAGCTTGAATGAAGTATCCTTTTCAACGATGAATGTCTCGAAAGGGCTGTAAGTCTTCCATTCATCTTCACCCGGCAACTGAGCTGTTAATGCACCTGAAACAACGGTCATATATTCCACTGTAGTAGTACCGAATTCATACTCTCCGGGGGCCATAACGCCAACGGTTACATCTCCGTCACTATTTTTAAAAGCAAGTGACTTTACCTTTCCGTCGTAATATTCATTAACTTTAAACAT
>JAOZTN010000012.1:0-6903 GCA_029942245.1 Bacteroidales bacterium
TGTCATCGCGAGCGGAGTCGAGCGACCTGTTTTATCAAAGAGAAATACTTCAGCTGGAGACAGACAGGTTTTTAACCGGACACCATTATTCTTAAATTTCAAACTTAAAACTTGAAGTCCCCATCTCTTTTAGGAGAGGGGGATTTAGGGGGTGAGGTTCTTTGAGGAATTGAACCATTTGAATTTCTTTAGAATTTAGAGCTTGGGGCTTAGAATTTCAGCTTCGGGATCAATGGAATCCCAGAGCTCATATGATTTTCCCCAAAGCTTTTTCCCTTCTTCAGGAAGATAGACCTTCTCATCCATCTCTTTGTGCTTGAACATGTGCTGATAGGCATTGGTACGACCTTCATAATCGGGTGATATGCTCATATACACAACGGGGAGGGCTGCTTTTTTAGGAGAACGGAAGATGACCCAGAATATAGCACCGAGAACCTTCCTGAGCAAAAATGGAGCCTCCTTGATGATGCCGGAATGTACCGGTCCCGGGCAGATCACATTTACCCCAACATCAACCTCATCCCCATCCTTATTTAACCGTCGGGATAGCTCAGTAGCATAGGTGTTTAATATGAGTTTGTAATAACTATAATGTGAGATTCCTTTATTTACACCATAGTCTATGTACTTCCCAAATTCATCGTAGTCTATGAAGGAAGATCCCTGGTGTGAATCTGAAGAGATGAAGAGGAAACGAGCTTTGGGCTCCGTTGAATCATTATTCCTGCTGACAATTTTGTGATTTAATAAGAGTGTACACAGCATCACATTGGATAAGTAGTTTACCATGAACATCTCTTCCTGTCCGGAATCCGTTTTTCTCGCCTTGGGGAGTGCTACCCCGGCATTGAGAATGATGCTGTCGAGCGACACCTTATCTTTCTCCATCCCATTAATAAAGGCATGTATGCTGTCGAGTCGGCTCAGATCAAGGGTACGCACCTCAACATTTTCTGATCCACTCAGGGCTTTTACCTTTTGTAGCGTTTCCTCCTGCAACCTGCGACAGGTGCAGATCACCTTTGCACCTCTTTTAGCCATGTCAACAGCCACAGCAAATCCCAGTCCGGAGTTAGCCCCGGTAACCAGGCATGTCTTATTGTCGAAACGATCATCGTCTGTGAGTCGATCTGCGAACTCCTGTTTTCTGAAAAGGTCTTTGAATCCTGCCAGTGCTGCAACAAGCGGGTTATTGAATCTTCCGTGTGACATCTGCTTTTATTTTGCCGCAAATTACAACTATTAGCAGAAAAACGAATAAAATATCAATGCATTATTACAGCTTCAGCACCTTGATAGTTTCGAGTTCACTATTTCCAAAACCATGTTCTTTTGCCTTCTGGAAAGTGAGGATATCACTTGGATCCATTCCCAGCAGACTGGAGGCATACACATCCATGGCCAGGGGGTCTGAACCAATCAGGATGCGTCCTGGTGATGTCGTATCTCCAGGCCCGCGGGGCCCATTGCTGATCGCACAAAGGCCTGCATCTACGATGCATAGGTTTGGCTTCCGGATCAGATTCAGGTCCGCAATACAACCTGCTAAGTATTCTTCCTTGGCATAGGTATATTCTCCGTCGGGAGAATGCATATACCTGTTGGTATCTCTTGATGAAACACCCATCAGTCCCTTTAAAACACCGGAATAAATTGTCCCGTTATGATGTTTGGCTACCGGAATATTAATGAATCTATCGGTTTCCATGAAGATCTTAAATACTTCTGCAGACTTCAATATTTTACCGTCGGGTATCTCAACCACAACACGTTCATCGCCATATATTACCTCCTCCAAAATTGGTTTCATCTGCTTGTAATACTGGCTCTCCTGCCAATAGTCGTCGCGAACAGGTTTGTAGCATACTATTTTTCCTGCTCCGGCATCCTTGCAGAGCTTCATCATACATAGCACGATGTCGGGATGAGTATAGAAGCCGGGATGCACCCATGGGCTGTTTGTTAGCAATCCAACCGTCTCGCCGGGTTTGACAATGGAAGCGACTGGCCCGAAGTAAGGCTCCAAAACCGTGTATAGGTTTTCCATAGGATCAGCAGAGGTGATGCTGATTATATCCTCGGTGTCTTCAGAAATATCTGCCCTTGCAAATTTTGGTATGATGGAGGCTCCAATGACTGTGCCACCCAATGCAGCGGATGACTTCAAAAAGATTCTTCTGCTGATTGATTTCATGATCAGTATTTTAATTCTTGATAAACTCAAAGATACTAAATCCAAAGCCTTATATCAAATCATTTACTAGCTTTGGGATAACCAAACGAACAATTTTTATGAAAAAAGCATTACTCGTTTTTACGGGCAGCATGCTGCTGTTCTCATTCTGCATGACAGGCTACGGCCAGGACAAAAAAGAAAAATCACCACTCAATTCAGGAACGTTCTCAGGCTTCAAGGCCAGAAACGTAGGGCCTGCCATGAAATCGGGTAGGATCGCTGACATTGCCATTCATCCGGAAAACAATAATGTCTGGTATGTGGCTGTGGGATCCGGCGGGGTTTGGAAAACACTGAACTCCGGTACTACATGGACGCCCATTTTTGACGGGCAGAAAGTATACTCTATTGGTTGTGTCAGTATCGACCCTAATAATCCGCATATTATATGGGTCGGCACGGGTGAAAATGTAGGGGGACGTCATGTCGGGATCGGCGATGGCGTATACCGCAGCGATGATGATGGTGGTAGCTGGAAAAACATGGGACTGAAAGAGTCGCAACATATTTCAAAGATATTGATCCACCCCGAAAACCCGGATATCATCTGGGTAGCTGCGCAGGGACCACTATGGAACAAAGGGGATGAACGTGGTTTGTATAAATCTGTTGATGGCGGAATAAGCTGGCAGAAAACCCTTGGTGACGATGTATGGGTAGGAGCAACCGATATTGTTATGGATCCCCGTGATCCTGACATATTATATGCAGCTACCTGGCAACGCCACAGGAATGTAGCGGCCTATATGGGAGGAGGCCCGGGAACAGCCATCCACAAATCAACCGATGGTGGTGAAACATGGGTCAAGCTTAAGAAAGGCCTGCCCTCAGGAAATATGGGTAAGATCGGTCTGGCCATATCGCCTCAGAAACCGGACATTATTTATGCAGCAATAGAACTCGATAACCGTACAGGCGGCATATTCCGTTCTGATAATCGCGGTGCTTCCTGGAACAAAATGTCGCCTACAGTATCTGGTGCCACCGGGCCACACTATTACCAGGAACTGGTGGCCAGTCCGCATGAGTTTGATAAAATATACTTGCTCGATGTCCGGACGCAATATTCAGAAGATGGAGGCAAGACATTCAGCCGCCTGAACGAAAGAGGGAAGCATTCCGACAACCATGCCATGGCTTTCAGGGAGGATGACCCGGAATATATGATCATGGGCACCGATGGTGGCTTGTATGAATCCTTCGACGGTACAAAAACATGGCGCTATATTGCCAACCTTCCGGTGACACAGTTTTACAAAGTTGCTGTGAATAATGCCTGGCCATTTTACCAGATCTTTGGAGGAACACAGGATAACGGGACCCAGGGCGGTGTCGCCCAGACCAACCGCCGGGAAGGGATCACCAATGCCGACTGGTTTATTATTTATGGTGGTGACGGGCATCAACCGGCCACGGAACCGGGAAACCCTGATATTGTTTACTGCGAATCGCAACAAGGCTATCTGGGCCGTGTTGACCTGAGCACCGGTGAAGCGGTAAGCATCAGGCCACAGCCACTGAAGGGAGAAAAGGCACAGCGCTTTAACTGGGATTCTCCCATACTGGTCAGCCCGCATTCACCAACAAGGCTATACTTCGCATCGCAAAGGGTGTGGCGCTCCGACGACAGGGGTGATAACTGGACAGCCATCTCAGGCGACCTGAGCAGGGACCAGGAACGATTAACACTACCGATCATGGAACAGACCTGGAATTATGACGCTACCTGGGATGTGGATGCCATGTCGCAGTACAATTCTATTACCTCTCTGACGGAATCACCTTTCAAAGAAGGCCTGATCTACGCCGGAACGGATGATGGACTCATTCAGCTAACTGAAGATGGTGGAGAAAACTGGCGGAAAATTGAAGTAGGCAGCTTGCCGGATGTTCCGGAGACTGCATTTGTGAACGATATAAAAGCCGACCTCTTTGATGAAAATACCGTTTATATTGCCCTGGACAATCATAAATTTGGCGATTTTAAACCGTATCTTCTAAAAAGTACTGACAGGGGAAACAGCTGGAAGTCTATGGTCGGTGATCTCCCTGAAAAGCACCTTGTCTGGAGGTTGGTACAGGATTATGTTAAGCCGGAACTGATGTTTGCAGCAACCGAATATGGGATCTTCTTTACCATCGATGCCGGAGAAAAGTGGATCAAGCTAAAAGGCGAAATCCCGACTATCTCTTTCCGCGACCTGGTCATTCAGAAAGAAAGAAATGACCTGGTATGCGCTTCCTTTGGAAGGGGCTTCTTTGTATTTGATGACTTTGCCCCTTTGCGTGAAGTGACTGAGGAAAAACTGAAGGAAGATGCAAGTATGTATCCGATCAGGGATGCCTGGATATTTCCTAAAAAAATGGGAGCAGGCTCCCAGGGGGCATCACACTGGACTGCCGAAAACCCAACTTATGGAGCCGTGATCACTTACCATCTGGCGGAAGGCCTGACTACTAAAAAGGCCGAGCGTAAAAAAGAGGAAGGTAAGCTTAAGAAAGAAGGCGAAGCCCTGGTGTTCCCTGAATGGGAGGTTCTCAAAGAAGAACGCCTTGAAGAAAAACCAAAAATTTGGCTCACTGTATGTGATGCTGAAGGCAATGTGGTTCGCAAGATAAACGGGCCAACGGGCAAGGGCTTCCACCGAATTGCATGGGACCTTGCATCCACTGGCACGGGCCCTATCGACATACATGAAAAGGATTCATGGACTCCCAGAGGCCCCTTTGTTATGCCGGGAACCTACTCTGTTTCCATTGCAAAAGAACAGTACGGAAAAATAACGGAACTGGCGGGACCAATCAATTTCGAGGTGATCAGATTGATTGAAGGGGCCATAAAGGGCATGGATCCTCAGAAAGTTGAAGCATTCAGGGAAGGAGTTCTTGAACTCAGAGAATCTATTGTTGCGGCAAACATCGTTTTTGATGAAGCAAAAAAGAAAGTAAAGGGCATGGAGAAAGCTTTATCGCAAATGGATGAACCTCCTGGTGTTTTATACGAGGAACTTTACGCAATAAAGTTGCAAATGGCCGAATTTGAAGAACAAGTATGGGGCGATCCTGCTAAAAAGCAATTAAGTGTGTATGACTATCCTTCTGTCTATGATAGACTGGGTATTGCTTTCCGCGGAGTCTATAATATGACTTATGGGCCAACAGGAGCACAACTTGAAAGCCTGAAGATTGCGCAAGAACAATATGAGCCATTAAAGACTGAGCTGAAAGTGCTGGTTAATGAAGTCATACCTGCTTTTGAGCAGAAACTGATCGATGCCGGTGCACCCTGGATGAGTGGGCAACCGCTGAAGTAAAAAACAGACCTGGCAGGTCCCTGACCTGCCAGGTCTGTTTTCTATTCAATAATTAGCTTTGAAGTAAGTACTTTTCCTCCTACAAACATCCGTAGGAAATAAATTCCTGCAGGCAGATGTGTGACATCGATCTCCATATTGCTGAGATCTCCTTCCCGGAGGTCTATGATGGCATTGCCTGAGAGATCATACATCACCACCTCTTGAATTTTTTTGTTAGAGGTATTGGATAACATGAACTTGCCACTACAGGGGTTCGGATAGGTAGTGATTGCTTTCGATAGATCAACCTCCTCAATTCCATAATTATCTAATACCCTCATTGTAATTCGGGAAGTAATGTAGCCATTGCTGATAGCTTCAACCACTGATTCACATCCGACCTCAGCACCATCTGCAGCAGCAAAGTAAACATTTGCTGTTGATGACCCTGTCAATATTGTAATGGGAGCGGGAACCGTAATGCAGCTTGGGTTTGAAGTGGAGAACGAAACAATAATATCTTCCTCCGGGGTAGGCATTACTTCAAGTTCTATCAGGACTGAATCATCCGGCAGTATAGTATTGAAGTAAGGTGTATTGATCACCAGCCTGTCGATTTGCCCGGTAGTGATCTTTACAACGGCTGAATAGCTGGGGTGGTCGGTAAAATACCAGAACTCAATATCCTGCCCTTTTAAAGAGCTCCAGTCACCAGCCCATGAGGCCGGGGCGATGAGCCAACTCCATTCACCTGTTGCCCAATCAGCGATCTGAATGAAGCCATCTTCATATCCACCTGTCGGAAACCATTCCATAGTACCATCTCCACCAGAACTCCATCCTTCGGATGAAGCATTAAAATTGCTCAAATATGTTGTTCCAACCTTCACCACATCAAGTCCGGCAGTATCGGGTCCGGAATGCATTTCAGTACGGACCCAGAAAGAGGTGACATTAGCAAGCACAGCATCGAAAGTTGTTTCATCTACGTTGAAAGTTTCAGCAGTTAGTGGGATGGTGAAGTGTTCCCATACATTTGCTTCAGCAGGCGGGCCATATTCAGCCGTGACCTCCGTGGGAGTGGATTGTGCCCCGGCCATAATGAAAGACATAAGGAAGAGAATAAAAAAGAAAGTAGATTTTGATTTCATAATTAGGGGTTTTGGGTTAATACATAAGTGCTTCACAATGTGAAAATTCACGTATTTTCAAAGATAGTAAAATGATATGTGAAATGCAAGTATATGTAAGGAGGGTACAAGGTACAAGGTACCAGGTATGAGGAGGATATTCGAACTCAGAACTTTGAAATCTGAACTTTGAAATCTGAAATCTGAAATCTGAACTTTGAAAAATTATACCTGATAC